>JAHFDA010000049.1 GCA_023249225.1 bacterium | reverse complement strand
CGTTGGCAAACTGTTCTAAGCACCTCGTCCATTCAAAATAAGTAGTCGGGATAGACATTTTACTCTGCTTTTTTTATTCTTGGATTGATAAATTGATTTGGAGGGACAATATCCCACTTAGGGAAGTTATCATTTCCCTGATTATCAGACATATTCATTTCTCGCAAACCTACATTATTTTTAGATTCATCTGGCACATTTTTTTGATTTCTTTGAAGATTTTCGGTGGACATAATTTGTTCTCCTATTGTTTAGATTATGTTTCTTGCTGTTTCTTGAGAAACGCTTGAGAAATCTTGAGGTGTTATGGAATTTAATAGTTGTCGAACTTTCTCTGCTTTGCTGTCTTCGTTTGTCAATTCCTTACGATAATCAACAGTTTCAGCCAAACATCCCCTGAGAACTTCTTTTGCTTTCTTCTTTCTCTCCTCAAAGTTGGCATTAACTCTTTCCTTCTTTTTTTTGACGTTGTTTATATTATTCCAAATAATAACACCACCGATTGCGAGGGAAACTAATCCAGCAGTTATACTAAAAATAAATCCTGCCAATCCAATTAGAGCTCCGATAACAACACCAGCAGTTGGGAAAGGTATACCTTCTAATTCCTTTTGAAGTTCAGAAGCATAATAATTTTCTTGTTTGGAGACTTGTTCTTCCTCATCGCTCCCGTTCTTAGTCGCAGTTGCAAAATTGTCGATTACAAGTTCCACCGTTTGCGGAAATCGGTTCCGAGATTGTGCAGTAAAAGTATCGTGCGCCTCGGTTATCCATGGTTGACCAATAGAGACTGCAAGCGCTTGAGTAACTTTCGTTACACCTGTTGCTTCTGGATTAAAAACGGCATTGGTAAGCATTTGAAGAAAATCTATTTTTTCCTTGAAAATATTTTCCTCTGTGTCCATTATAGCTTGCGCCGACTTTTTATCTCCACCTTTTTCAAGGATGAGTTGATTTAATCGGACTTGTTTTTGTAATGGTAATTCCTCGTCGTCAAAGTTTGTTGCCAATTGAGTGAGTATTTCATCCAACTTTGCTTTAACAGAAGTAGAAAAATCATAACTGGATGAAATAATAGAACTAAAATGATTATTAATAACCTCTTGTGTTTTTGCTTCACAAAGGGAATTTTTTAATGCATCCCAGTTTTTCCCATGTTGCTCAAGTAATGGATACTTATCATTTTGGAGAGAAGGTTTTGTAGCTTCAAAGTATTTTATCCATTGGTTTTTTTGCTCGTTAATAAAACTGTCGCTTTGAGTTAACTGACCAAGCCAATTTTTAACATGTTTCATCATTACTGTGCGTGAAGCAGGATGAAATACACCCGTTGTAACTGCCTCAAGAACTGTAATAAATTCTCGATCTAAGTTCTGTGGATTTTGATGAATGAAATAACGTTCCAACCAACTTAAACTTGCATCGTTTCTTCCTAATCGTCTGGTAAGTAACATAAAAAATAGGGTGGATTTATAATCGTCTCTCTTAAGACATTCAGTTAATGCCTTATCGCAGGTTGATTTGTCATCTCTGATCCATGAAGCAAGTGAAACTAATGTAGGTGCAAGCCAATAGCCGGGTGCTTTAATCATCACTTCTTCAGTTGTAGATTTAATTGTTTCATTTCCAACTATTCCTGAATCCACCCCCTGAAGAATTCCTGTTGCCATTCTTCGTATTTCGGCATAATACCCAAACTTTATCTGAAGATCTTGGCGTAAGTTACCAACTCTTGTCTCAGCAAGTTGAAGATTTTTAAACTTGATATCTGATTCTACAAAATCAGTAAATAATTTTGCGAAACGTGAAAGTTCATCCTCTAACTGAACTTGCTTTCCATTAATTACATCAAGTCCAGAATACACTCCTGATATGGCACCACTGATAGAGCTGAGCGCACTTTCAATTGCATAAAGGTTAGCATATGAGATGATTGCATCCGACATAAGCAGGTCTCCTTAGTAGTTTATAATTTTGTTGTTGATCCATCTTCTCTAACAAGAATTAATTTATCTGGATACACTTCAACAAAGCAATATGAATCGTGCAATGCTATTGATCTTGCTTTCTCAAAATCAGGCGGCATCGCTTCAGCTACTTTGTAGTGCTTAATAATCTGTGAAATGCTTAAATCAAGCATATGAACTTCATATGGATCTCCAAGGTAACATTTACTGACAATACCCAATGGTAAATTTGCTAATTCTGCGGTACCAAATTCTTCCTGAACTTTCTGCATCAATTCATTCCAACCTTGCACATCAGTTAAAGACTTCTGATCTATGGTTGAAAATAGTTTTACATAATTTTCAGAACGCTTTTTTAGAACATCTCTATCACTTCTAAATCCTGATTGAATTTTCTCTCTTGAATCAGTATCAGATTTCAGATTCTCAGAATTGGTTTTGAAAAAGATTCTCCCCATTTTTGTGCCCCAGTCTTTACGGTGGTTTTAGTATGACAGAGTTTTGGTTGTAAAACGCGCCCCCAGTCTTTTATTGGCACGTTTCGGTGTTATAATGGATATTCCTCTTATCTCGAATATCCTGTTAAGGTTTCCCTTTAGCAAGACCTTGTATTTAAAGACCACCGGAGGCAAAGATTATTAGATTTTCTGGGTTCTTTTATGCGTTGTTGTTGTTAAACCTTTTAACCTTGGTGGACGAATCATCATTACTGGCTGACACCTTTGCTTACAAATTCGATGATACCCATGCCTCTGAAAATTTCGGGGCGGATACATACAAGGTGTCATTTATCGACGTTGGGCAGGGGGATTCTGAACTGATTCAAACAGGGTCGGGGAATTATATTTTGATAGATGCCAATGATTCATCCTCACATAGGTACATCGAAAGCATTGGTGTTGCTGAATTAAAGTATATGGTTTTAACCCATCCCCACAGCGACCATTATTCAGGGATGCGTAAGATTATCACCAGTTCCACGATTACCGTTGATAACTTCCTGTATTCGGGCTACTCGCCCACCAATTCTACGTATAGGTCATTGATTACCCTACTTGATACTCAAAGTATCCAAAGGATTCAGGTGGCAGATGGTTATGTAATCACAGTTGACAACCTAGTCCTAAATTTCTACCACCCTCCTACAAATGACTTTTTAAAAACCGCAAGCAAAATTAACGATAATTCATTGTTAGTCCGGGTCTCTAACCGAGCGGGGATTAAGACCTTATTTACTGGTGATTTAGAGACAGCAGGATGGGGTTCAGTGGTGAGCAGGCATTCGACCGACATTGAAGTTCCATTTTTAAAAGCGGCACACCATGGGTCTGCAAACGGCATATCCCAGCCCATATTCAACACGATAAAGCCATTTGCCACCTTTATTTCGTGCGGTAGGGACAATGTTTTTCATCATCCTCGCCAAGCAGCTCTTAACGTATATAGTCTACGTCCAATTTATCGTACGGATACCAATGGGACAATAATTTTGGCTGTGACGGGGAACATAGAATACTCAATCACTACTGAAAAAAGTTATAGCCAAGCAACCAATCTGATAGGTGCCGATGTTGTCCAAACCTCTAATGAGGATGTTGCGACATCGGACTTCCCACCTGACGATTAGTTAGAGGGCACCGTTTATAAATTGCAGACCGATATAATTACGCATGGGAAATCTAGTCGCCGCCGTTGTCGTAAATACAAATGCCCTACCAGTCACCTCAGACCTCCTTAAAGAACAAGCGCTAAAAATTGCCCTAAATTCGTTCCTTGATTCAAAAACTGAACGGACTAGGGCAAATTATAAAAGTTCCTTGAAACAATTTCTTGAACACACGGGCAGCAATTTTATTGATGCCACCATTGATAATGTGGTGTTGTTTACACAAAGGCTGAAAGAGCAAGGGGCAAGCGATGCCACGATAAACGCGCGGCTTGCTGCCCTATCAAGTTTCTTTGAATACCTCAAACTGCCCCACCTCGGCGGACAACCCTTAATAAATCATAATCCAGTGCAAATCAAAAGACCCAAAGTGTCTATGTATGGACGAGCAAGACGTTTTGACCTAGAACTGTTCAAAATGATCTTGGGTGAAATTTACAAAGATCAGTCCGAGGCGGGAAAAAGGGCAAAGGCATTGTTACTGCTGTTTGTTTTTTGCGGAAATCGTAATGCAGAGTCAAAAATATTACTGGCAGACATTTGGGAAGAAGCTGGAGAATATTTCTTCAAATTCAAGGCTAAAGGCAATGGCACTCGAACAAAAAACCTGCCACTGCCTGTTTATATTGCAATCAAAGAATATGTTGAAATCACGGGGAGAAATATGGAAGTAGACAAGGGAGCGGTGTTTTTGCAAACCACCCGTGGGCTTAAGGCGAAAAGTTATTTGGATCAATATTATGGACGACGAGACCTTGCCGATAACAGTGGTTTTTTGTCTTCCCAATCTGTCCTTGGTATTGTGAAAAAATACGCCAAAAAAGCGTTACGAAAGAAACTGTCAAGGCACACCAAATCAAGGGGCAAAAAATTAACCCAAGTGGTGGTGGACAAGCTAAAGTTGGTGAGTATTCATGGTCTTCGAGCGTTAAGTGCCCGGCTTCGTCTGGATGCCGGATGTACACTTCCGCAAATTCGCGCGCACCTTGGGCATTCTTCACTTGCAACAACGGAGATTTACCTTCAGACGGTGGTTGATATCCAAAAAGACAAACATTGGCAAGCCGTGGAGGAAATGCTGGGCTTGGGACAAAAAACTGATTTAACCTCCCACTTGAAGCAAAAACAGTAAAGTTTACTTCGTGAAAAATTAGTGGATATAATTCTATATTATACTCACTGAAACAGGGGTATTTTTTGATGGGATGTACGGACTGAATCCCATGGATTGGAGAGCCAGTAGTGTTCACTTTTCACTGCACTAAAAAGATACTCGACCGTTACAAGTTCAAGTTAGCCGCAAACCCACAAGAGCCAACTACCGTCCTCGGCAATTGGTACATCAATACCTTCAACATCGGCAGGCTACGTTACGTCATTGGCATCAGTGACAAAACTTACTTGCCGGTAATCGTGGGAGCCAAGAAGGAACTTTTCCCAGTGGACTTTGGAAGGCACCTGGGACAGGTTTTGACAGTGCTTGGGATACCCCAAGAAAAAATTATTGATGAACTTGGTCAAATGAAATCATGGGTGTGTCGAAAAACTGAAAGCAAGCAGGCATTGGGTGTTTTGGTTGACTTCGTAAAATGTGGGAAGTTTGATGCAGAAGACCATCCAAGTATGAATTTACTTGAGTTGTCCCTCCGCCTTGCACAAACACCAGTAAGTCCCCTGAAAGGTAAATTTCCAGACCGGATGACCAGAGCGTTGTTTGGGTTGGAGAATCATAAACCCACCCCTAGGCGTACTTACAAAATCGAGTTGATTTATTAACTACACAGAAACCAAGCCCACCTTGCTTTTAAAAATCAACTTCTGGCACGTTTTAGGCGGGCAAGGTATCACGATGGCGTAACATGGATGTTTAGATGTATCACTTTTATGGTACAATTAACATGAATGAGTTTTAAAGAATATGTAGCCTATCGTGGTACAGAGTTCTCAATTGAATGGTATTTCGACAACAGTGGTAAAAGTCAGGCTTTCAGTTATTTTGAGTCTATGGGTGATAAACAACAAGACAAGTTGCTGTACCTGATTAAAAGACTAGGCGACCATGGTGAGATTAAGGATATTACAAAATTCAGGCATGAGGATGAGCAAATATATGCCTTCAAACCAAAGCCGGACCGGTTTTTATGTTTCTTTTTCAAGGGCGGTAAAGTTGTAATCACCAATGCTTTTGTAAAAAAGCGAGATAAACTTCCTGCCAAAGAAAAAGCAAAGGCAGTTCAATGCAGAGAAGATTATGAAAAAAGACTGAAGGAGGGCACCTATTATGACTAAATCAACCTTTGACAGAATAATGGTAGATGCAAAACGTAAAAAACAATTTGATGAAGGCTACCACGAGTTTCTATTGGATGAAATGATATTGGCAATGACCGAGGGTGACCATAAATCCGTTAGAAAATTGGCGGAAGAAACCGGGATATCACCTCGAATTATTCAGGAATTAAAAAGTGGTCAACAAAAAGACATGCGCTTAAGCAATTTCTTCAACTTGCTGGCTGCTTTAGGATACAAAATTTTCTTTAAAAAAGGCAGGCATCAATTAGCCCTTGAGAATTTCAAAGTGGCTTGACCCTTTCAACATTTTGAAACTTTCTGCTCAGGGTCTGCTCATAAGCACATAAATTGGTGCTTATTGGTGCAAAGACAGGTAAAGACAACGAAGCAAATATTTCTTGCAGTGACAAGAAAATTTGACCTTATATGGTTCATTTTTCGAAATAACTAAAATGGCTTGTTTACGACTGTCACGTAGGAGGTCGTGGGTTCAAGTCCCATCGTCCCCGCCACATATGTATCACTTTTATGGTACAATTCATATGAATGAGTTTTAAAGAGTATGTAGCCTATCGCGGTACAGAGTACTCAATTGAATGGTATTTCGACAACAGTGGTAAAAGTCAGGCTTTCAGTTATTTTGAGTCTATGGGTGATAAACAACAAGACAAGTTGCTGTACCTGATTAAAAGACTGGGCGACCATGGTGAGATTAAGGATATTACAAAATTCAGGCATGAGGATGAGCAAATATATGCCTTCAAACCAAAGCCGGACCGGTTTTTATGTTTCTTTTTCAAGGGCGGTAAAGTTGTAATCACCAATGCTTTTGTAAAAAAGCGAGACAAACTTCCTGCCAAAGAAAAAGCAAAGGCAGTTCAATACAGAGAAGATTATGAAAAAAGACTGAAGGAGGGCACCTATTATGACTAAATCAACCTTTGACAGAATAATGGTAAATACAAAACGTAAAAAACAATTTGATGAAGGCTACCACGAGTTTCTATTGGCTGAAATGATATTGGCAATGACCGAGGGTGACCATAAATCCGTTAGAAAGTTGGCGGAAGAAACCGGGATATCCCCTCGAATTATTCAGGAATTAAAGAGTGGTCAACAAAAAGACATGCGCTTAAGCAATTTCTTCAACTTGCTGGCTGCTTTAGGATACAAAATTTTCTTTAAAAAAGGCAGGCATCAATTAGCCCTTGATAATTTCAAAGTGGCTTAACCCTCTCAATATTTTGAAACTTTCTGCTCGGCGTCTGTTTAGACTCAAATAAAATGGCTTGTTTACGCCTGTCACATCGGATGTTCATCGAAAACATGTGGTGTAAACCAAAGTGGGGTTTCTTATACTTAAAAAGATGAACACAGTGGCCGAAAACCCCGGAGGCATCAAGTCGCTTAAGCCTCTGTGGAAGTACTTTAAACTGGCCCTGCCCTACTGGCACTGGCTTGGCCTGCTTTTGGCAGTGGACGGACTGTTGTCCTTTCTGAGCCTGTTGCAACCCCTTTTTCCGCGCCTCTTGTTTGACTACGCCTACCCCTTTAACGACTTGTGGCTGCTCAACGGGGTGGTGCTGGCCGGGCTCATCATTTATTTTTTAGGTTTTTTCTTTAACAGCGGCGTTGGTTTTTTAAAAACGGTTTTATATCAAAACATTTATGGCGGGCTGTCGAAAAAAGTTTTTAGCCATGTGTGCCAGTTGCCCTATCCGATTGCCAGCCGCTGGGAAAGCGGCGAGATCCAGGTGCGGATCAACTCCGATGCCTCCAGCGTGGCAGACACGGTGGCTTCAACCCTCAATTCGGTGGTCGTGGAAATATTCCGTTTTAGCTTTCTACTCTTTGTCACCTTTACCATGCATCCGCTGATGACCATCTTAACCTTGATCAGCGTACCGTTTTACTTGTTTGAATCAAACTTTTTTGGCAAAAAACGGCAATCCATCATTAAAGATATCCAGACTGCCCATGCCAACTTTACTCAAAATCTGCAACTTAAAACCAGCAATATCAAAACCATCCAGACCTTTGGAACGCAGTCTTTTGAACTGAATAAGTTTGGCAATTTCCAAAACCGGAACTTCATCAACCAGATCCGCAACCGCCTAGTGAATCTGGTAGCCACCTTTACCAATTCGGTCACGCTCAAAGTCTGGGGAGCTTTTCTAGGATGGTTTATTGGTTACCAGATCATCCACGGCCGTTTGAGCATCGGCGAACTGGTGTCGCTGACCCTGTACCTTGGACAACTGAATGATCCCATCAAAACGCTGGCTGGCCTGTACGAAAACATGATGGATACCGCGGTATCTGCCCAACGCCTCGACGACATCCTGCTCGAAGCACCCGAAGAAGATTCGCGTCAGGCTTTAGCGGACCAGGCCATTACAAAAGGTCAATTGGATTTTGAAAATGTGCGCTTTGGCTACCAGCCCGACAGCATTATCCTTGATCGGGTATCGCTTTCGATCCCGGCCCACAGTTCGCTGGCCATCGTGGGTCCGAGTGGCTCCGGAAAATCGACATTTATCAACCTGATCATGCGCTACTACCCGGCACTGGGCGGGCACATTACCCTTGACGGAAAACCCATCGAATCTTACCCGCTGCAGTCGCTGCGCAACCAGATCGGCTTTGTGAGCCAGGAGATCATGTTGTTTCCGGGCACGGTAGAAGAAAACCTGGTCTATGGACTGGCGCAGACGCCCGCACGGCAAACCCTGCTCGAAGCGTGCCGACAGGCTTCGTTTTTAGACGTCGTGGAGCAACTTCCGCAAAAGTTAGACACGATCCTTGGACCTGGCGGAATACAGCTTTCGGGCGGACAACGCCAGCGACTTGCCATTGCGCGCGCCCTGCTGCGCCAGCCCAGGATTTTAATCTTCGACGAAGCCACCTCGGCCCTGGATTCAGAAAGCGAGTTCCGTATTCAGGAAACCATGGACCTGCTCATGAAGCAGGTCACCACCATTTTGATTGCTCACCGCCTGTCGACCATTAAAAAAGCCAACCGCATTGTGGTGCTTGATAAGGGACAGATTGTCGAGGCCGGCACGTTCGAGGAACTGCTTTCTAAAAAAGGCGCCTTCTTTCGCTTTTACAACTTTCAGTTTGGCGGTTACCAGGTGTTTATCCAAAAACTCGACTTGGAGCTGGAACGCGCCAAACGTTATGAACAGTCTTTTTCGGTTTTATTCGCACGCCTGGCAAACGAAGAACGCCTGCGCGAAACTTTTCCGGGCGATGGCTATACCTACATCACCGAAGAAATTGGCCTGTTTATCCAAAAGACCATTCGCAAAATAGACTACGCGGTGCAAATTGCCGGAAACCAGTTTGCCATGGTGTTTCCCAACACCGACCACGCACATACCCTGCTAGGGGTCGAGCGCATTAAGTTGGCGTACCAGGTATCCGAACTTGGCCAGCGCTTGCAAGAATTTCCGCTCGAGTTCGGCATTGCTTCATTTCCGGACCTCCCCGTGGTGACCGGTGAAGACTTAATCGTGCTGGCGCGCAAAATGCTGGAGGTCTCGCATGGAATTAGATAAACGCTTGCAGGACATTGCCGAGGGAGATCGTCCACGGCAAAGCAAAAAAGTCATCACCTGGCTTGCATTAGGCATTGCGGTATACCTGTGCGCAACTGGATTCATCTTTTTACTGCATGTGCCCTTGAGCATCCCCGTCAACCGCGTCAGTGATTCCACACCTAAGTTTTTAGTGTCCAAGGAACATGCGCCCATGATCTCTGTGAAACAAGCGTATGTTCTGCAAGATCCCCAGGGTCACCTGATCAGCACTGGTTTGCCGTCTGTATTTTATTTTGACGGCTCCCGGGATATCTGGGTGCTGGAGTTCGACCTGGCCGCACTGGCACAGCCGCCCGCCGGTGAAACACAGTGGCGTCTGATCCTGGCCAAACCTTCGGTGTATCAGCTTTTATTTGGAAAAAAACAAACCGTCATAATGGGCAACTTATAGCCCCTTATGAGACGAATCATGGATGATTTACAATTATGCAATCACATTGCATAATATACGCATGTGGATTGATCGTCATTGCGCAAAGGTGGTGCATAGACTAGCCCAAGGGTTTCCGGTAGTCCTGGTAACTGGCCCTCGGCAAGTCGGTAAGACTTCGCTTTTAAAGCACTTATTTCCTAAAGTGCCCTACTACAGTTTTGATCAACCCTCGTTCGCGGAACAGGCAGAAGAAAATCCGAATCTGTTTTTAAACACCAAAACACCTGTTATTTTGGACGAAATCCAGTATGTTCCAAGTCTGTTCCGCCATCTAAAAATTGCGGTCGATAAGGTGCCTGGTAAAGGCCAGTTTTTTCTGACTGGTTCGCAAAGTTTTAGCCTCATGCACGGAGTATCAGAAAGTTTAGCGGGTCGCTGTGGCATTTTGCAGATGCACGGACTAAGTTTTGACGAGCTTCACCAAGCCGTGCCCGCGCTTAGTCATGAAGACTATATGGTGCGCGGTGCCTATCCGGCCTTGTATGCGGATCCTCATGTTGACGCCCACGACTGGTATGCCAGCTATGTCGCCACCTATTTAGAGCGCGACGTGCGCAACGTCAAACAAGTGGTTAATTTACGCGACTTCAATCGGCTACTGCGCGCGATCGCAACGCGCACGGGGCAAATACTCTCGTACGCAGATTTAGCCAAAGATGTGGACGTGGCACCAAATACCGTCAAAGCCTGGGTCTCGGTACTGGAAGCCTCACGTCAAATTTATATCATGGAGCCTTATCACCGCAGTCTGGGCAAGCGCCTCACCAAGGCGCCTAAAATCTACCTGATGGACACTGGTTTGGCCTGCCATTTACTGGGCATACAAAGCTGGACACAACTCTGGCAATCTCCCATGGCAGGGCACATCTGGGAAACCCATGTGGTCACGCAGTTACTTAAAACCTTTCAAAACCAGGGCCGGGGGGATACCCCGCTCTGGTATTGGCGCAGCGGTGCTGACGAGGTGGACATGCTGATCGAAAAAGGCGGTCAGCTATTGGCGATGGAATGTAAGCTAAGCGAAAATCCCGGTCCTGACAGCTTAAAAGGCCTCTATGCCCTACAACGTTTTTATGACCAAAAAACTATTTCACAGGCCTTTATCGTCTGCCGCACAGTGCTGTCTCATCCACTGGCCAAGTCTGGTATTCAAGCCATTAATATGACTGACCTTTTACAAGCCCTGGCCTAACCCGGAAAGAATGGCTAGTTATCACAAACTATTTTATGATATTTCTTGTCTGTCGCATGAAATTTTTTCGAATATTGCTATGTTTTTTGCTTACATTATCATGCGCAACAAATACTTGGGCTGGCGTCGCCTCTGACCCGCTTAAATCCAGCCTGGCCGCCAAGACCTTGGGCATGGGGGGCGGGCTGGCCATGGGTGGCGACAGTTTACCTTTTGAAAACCCCACCCAGTTCATCAGTTCGCAAGGCCGCCTGACCCTGCAAAGCACCACGCTGCTAGGCGACATCCAGCAAAACCTGTTTACCTACAGCTTTCCAAATGCTTCGCAACAAGATCAGTGGGGTCTGTCTTTGCTTTACGTGGGAGTAAGCAATTTATTGGGGACGTCACTCGACGACAACGGCCAGGTTAATTTTTCAGCCACCAACCCGTTTAGTTATGACCAGCGCGTGTTTGTCCTGTCGCATGCCCGTCAGCTCACAGAATTTGTACGCCTGGGCGCAAATCTCAAATATTTTACCCAGCAACTCGAAGGTTCCGGAAACGGCAGCGGCTTTGGCCTTGATGTCGGCGCTACCTTATCGGATGACCAGGGTAACCAGCTAAGCCTGATGCACCGCAACGCATTTTTAGCCAAATCAATTGTGTGGACCACGGGCAGCACCGATACGCTGGAATCGTATAGCCAGTTTGCCTTAACCCAATCTTTGATCTTGTTTGAACACCCGCTCGGCCTCTTGCTTGGCCTGGATTGGGAAAGCCACGGCCTGCCTCTGCATGTGGGCCTGTCCTGGAAACCCCGCGACATCCTGACCCTGCGTGGTGGCATCGACCAATCGGTCGGCGCTTCGGGCGGCGGCACCGTGTTAGAAACCTATCTCACGATGGGTCTCGGCCTAGCAGTGGAGAATTTTACTTTTGATTATGCCTACCATCCTTATGCCTTTTCGGCTTTAGACAGCCATGTGTTTTCGGTGAGTTATGCGTTCAATTAACACGGGACTGTCTTTTGCCCTGATTTCTGGGGTACTACTCTGTCTGCTGGGCGTGGCCCGCGCCGCCGACATCAGCGCGGTCAGCAACGGCAACTGGTCAAGCGGCGCTGTCTGGAGCAGCGGAAGTGTCCCGGCCACCGAAGACGTGGCCATTATTCCTACAGGAATCGAAATCAACTACGACATGTACAACCCCACCATCAACGTAAGCACCGTCAATATCCAGGGCGGCGCTACATTAAATGTGAGCAGTCTGCTGGCCGGACAAACTCTGCTTTTAACCATTAGCGGCAACATGATTGTTACCGGAAATCTGGTCGTGGCTGGCACTGCCAACATTAAGTTCTATAGCGAAAGCAGCCTGGGTTCAAGTGATCCGATCATGCATAAAATTCAGGTAGACGCGCCGGGTTTGCTTTTGGTATCTGGTAATTTCAAAACAATTGAAGCTTCGCTTAACGCGTCTGTGGTGGCCGGAGGCACAAGTTTAAGCCTGATCGAAGCCCCCGAAGCCTGGCAAACCGGAGACATTTTATATATGGTTGACCTGAATACCTCTGGCAATCAGGAATATGTCACCGTCAACTCTGTGGCCGGTCAAACCGTTGGCTTGCTGGCAGGCCTTGCCAAAAGCTATCTGTCGGATAGCAGCAAAATCTTAAACCTTTCACGCAGCATTTTGATTGGCTCAATCAGCAACAGCGAAACACAGAATATTTACATATCCACCGGCGTCGACGTCACGGTGGATGTTCAGTTTGCCGAAATGGCCTATCTGGGATCGGTCGAACAAGCAACATCGCCGGCAGGTTTTCAGCTTGCCAGCAGCAAAATCAACCGTTTTGCCAGTAATGCCATTCATCACTCGGCCTACAGCGTTTACTTCAATAATGGTGACTATGCTAATTCACTTTTTGAAAACAATATTGTTTACCAGGAACGGTATTCGGGTTTCTATGGGTATTCCAGCACCACCCGACCCGCCATCCTTAGCCATAACTTTATCGTGGATGGCTGTACTGCCAACGGTTACGGAATTTATTTAGCGACCACCGGAAACACCGTGGCATCCAATACCTTGATCAAGTTGACTGTCAAGAACGCCATCCACCTGGTCAACTCGGCCAATATCGTCGCTGATAACATTTTAAACAATATTCAGGGAGCTAACGGTAACGGAATTTATTCAACCACTGGCGGAGACACGATTGCAAGAAACACCCTGCAATTTTGCAACAACGGCGTCATGTTGTTTTCACCCTCTAATGCCGTGACGGGCAACACCATTGCCCATACCCGCAGCCGCGGCATCTACCTATATGGCTACGACAAAGACTTTAACCTGATCCAAGACAATGTCATCACTTCATGCAACAACGAGGGCATGGATATTGTGTTCAGCAAACTGAACACTGTTTCTGGCAACATTCTACGAAATATCCAAAGCATAGCCATCAATCTAAACACCGACAGCAGCCGCAATATGATTGCCGGAAACGATATAAGTTCCTGCAATAGTTATGGAATTTTTATGGCCGCTGGTGAAAATAGTGTATCGCAAAATCGTTTTGTGGCAACCAACCAGACCGCTGTTTACGCCTATACTACTGCCCCCAGCAACACCATCGTGGATTGCATTTTAAGTTCTTACAACCAGCAAGGTATTTATATTTTATCCAACGGAAACCTTGTATCTGGAAATACACTGACCAATTTTACCGACAAAGGCATCTTGTTATATGGCACCAGCGCCTATGGAAACCAGATCATCGGCAACCAGATTAGTTCGATGAATGATAGCTGCATCTATTTGTCGGACGCCCCCAGCAACAGTATTGTGGGCAACACGCTCGAACACACCACGGCCTACGGAATCTACATTGCAAGCGCCAGTGCCACCAACAATCTTGTGGAAGGCAACAACATTACCTGGACCGGAAGTTCAGCCATTATCGTTGCCTCGGCCATGGGCAACCGTATTTTAAACAACACCTGCACCAGCATGAACTCCTACGGTATCTTTATTTCGGGAACGCCATCCAGTTATAACCTGATCGAAGGCAATACCATTGTATCGGCAAATAATTACGGTATATCCCTGCCGGGCCCGTACAACACCGTGAGCGGCAACATCATTCGAAAGATCAGGAGCTACGGGGTCTATTTGAACGGCGCCAATAGCTGCAATGTAGAGAACAACCTGATCAGCAGCATCAACCGCGTTAGCGGCACCACACCCTATGGCATCTACAACACGTCTGCTATAAATACATTGATTTCCGGAAACAGTATTGATTGCACGCACGGCATATACATCAATGCCTCGATCGTGACCCTGAACAATAACACGGTCACAGGCCAGGGATCTGACGCCAGCGGCGCGTATGGCTTTAGTATCGTCAGCAGCACAGCCAACGGTTTCGGCAATACGATCTACAACTATTACTATGGCATCCATGTACAAGGCTCAACCGTGACACTGACGGACAACGTGTGCACAGGAAACTACTCCCTCGACGTCTATGGCCCTACCTCAAGCACGGCATCAAACAACATGACCTTTTACAATTCACTTTTTTCTGATGCGGGCATCTCATACACCAATGGCCCGTTATGGTCTTATTTTCACAACCAGACACCCGGCAAAACCTATTACGCTGGGGTAAGCGTGTACAACGACACGCAGCCGCTGTCCTTTACATACGAAAGTCCATCCTATCCGGGCGCCAGCGACAGCAACTTGCCCAAAATATTCGCTTTGGGTGGCTTTCTGACCATTGCTTCAAATTCGGGTTTGTTGGTGTCGGGTATTACAGGCAACCGCAGCACTATTTCTGGAAGCTCTGGTGATAACGGTTTAAACATTTACGGCGGCGTAACACTTAACCACGTCAATGTTGAATACTTTTACGCCTACGCCGCCCCTTCGAATTATGGTTTCAATATTAACAAAGAAACCGCCGCTGGCATTTCGCTGCAAAACTTAAGCTTTGCCAACATGCGCGCGTCTTCTGATACTACCGTCATGGACATGCCCTTCCCTCAACTTATTTTTACCGCTCCCATTGCGATTACCTTTGACGGCGCCATCTCGTTTGATGTAGGTGGATGGGTTTCTCAAGACGTTTCGGTCAACGGGGCACGGGTGGTCTTTTTAAATGCCACCCGTGGCACAAAATCTGATTCGGTGGTGGGCACGGGTGCGGTGATCTGGCTGCCACCCACGGCCAATCAATTTGTCCTGGCCAGCGGTGGCACCGGCACTTCGGAACTGAACCCGACTTTTACCTTTTATATAGAAAACAATGTGGACTATTACGAAATCAGCGGCGACATTGTGGGATCACCCGTTACGCGCGCGGCCTATGACGTGAGCAGTTCGTATTACCCGCTGACGCTCAATGTGAGTCAGCTTGGCAGTACGCTGACGCTTTATTCCACGGCCAAAAGTAACCTGGGATATGCCTCCCAGACCGCCACCCTGACCGTTGCCTATATATGGATACCCACCCAAGCCACATTGCTGATCAACGGCGGCGAAAGCATGACCCGCAACGTGAGCGCCAACATCCAAGTCTCTGTCTCGGGCAATGACACTCCGCAAAACCTGCGCATCGGCCAAGGCGGTTTAAACCCGTTGGGACAAAATACCGATTCCGGGCTGGTGTCTTATTCCAGCTTGATTTATTTTGACCTCGAGTCGCAGTCGACCGAAGGCACGCGCACAGTGGAAGTGGCCTTTTTTGTCACTGGAAACACACAAAGCGCAACTTTTAGCAGCAGTGTCATCTTTGACGCCACCGCCCCCACCGCCCCCACCATTGCCATTTCGTCGCAGTCGGGCTTGAACAGCATTTTTACGTCTAACAATGCGGTCCTATTCACCCACCGCGCCATCGATACCTATCCCGGATCCTATGCCTTTGGCGGTGACGTGGTCGGGTCACCGGTGGCTTCGTTTAACACCAGCAACCAATCCGTGACCACCAACGTTTCCATGACCACTGCCGAAGGAAGCAAAAACGTGATCTTGTATGCCTATGACCAGGCTGGCAATGCTGGGACGGCCAGTATCGAAGTGGTCTATGACATCACCCCGCCGACCGGGAGCGCTTATTTTTTTGATAACTCCCCCACCACAGACCTGTTTACGCTGACCTTGAACCTGAACGTCAGCGACAACTATAACGCCAGCCAGGACATGCTCATTCAGCTTATTCCGCAAAACGGCAGCATCAGTGGTGTCACGCAAAACGCGTTCTTTGCCTTTCAGAGCCCGTTGACTCTGTCCGTCAGCGGCGTGGGCTACGGCACCACTTTGGATGTGCTGATCAATGTCAAAGACATGGCCAGCAATATGGGCACCCTCAATGCCGCCATTGGATATTTCAATACCACCCCAGTACCCGGGCGAGCCCTGATTGACGGAGATTTTGCCGCCACTGCTGACTACGTGCTGACCCTTAACTACATCGCTTACGATGACAACTTTAGTTTTGTGTCCATCACCGGCGACATCATAAATTCCGGGATTACATACAGCTACACCAGTTCGGGTGTGACTGCCAGTCAACGCATAACGCTTAACAACAGCAGCGAGGGCAGCAAAAGCATTGGCGTCATGTTTACCGACCTTGATAACAACAGCACCCAGTCTGTGGTGACGATTATTTTTGATGCCACTGCACCCACCCTGACCAGTTTTGCCATAGAAGGTACCCCAGTGACGTTAAACCACCCTACCTTTAATCTGCGCATCGTTGCCAGTGATAATGTAACTGCCACCGAAAACTTGTTTGTGTATATGAGTTTCGAAGGTGCCAGCGGACTTTCGGTCACCACCGACGCCACGGCAAATTTTGCAGAAAACCTTGAAACTTACGCCTTAAACGCCACCCATAATATGTCGGTCACAGTTTCGTTGGCCATCATCGACATGGCCGGAAACCGCAGCGCCACCCAATCAGTCGGTTTAATATATATAAACACGGCACCGCGCATTGTGAGTTACACCGTGGGCAACGGCAGCGGATATATTACATCCACAACCACTCTTAGTGTGACCGCCACGGATGACGAAGACAACCTGGGAACGCTGGTCATACTGATCGACAACCAGGTAAACACTTATTCCAACGCGTTCAATTCGGGTTATACCAGCCTACCCGTGCTGACCACCGGCAACCTTAACCGTGGACACATTACTGCTTCGATTACGGTGGCCGATTCATTTAACAGTACCGTATCGGTGCTGGATATTCCGGTCACCTTTGACGCCAATGCTCCCACTGGCTCCATGCAGATTGCCGATGGCGTCAACACCGTCAACCGTAGCCTGGTCAGCCTTAACCTGACCATCACGGATGACATCGGAAACTCGGACAATGTGTGGGTTAAATTCAGCTCGTCGGCGTCTACATTGACGCTGGCAACTGCGGACGTGTATGTGCCTTTTGCACCCACGTTTGAGGTGAACCTGAACCTGGCAAGTGGCATGTCTACCGTGCTTATGGCCATATTCCGCGATCCAGCTGGCAGGGAATCGGCACCTGTCACGGTCATGGCGATCTTAAGTAATGAGGGCGCCACCCAGCTCATGAGCACCCTTAACCACGGGGCCCTGATCACCTCGCAGAACATCGTCACCATGGCAGTGCAGGCTTTGGACAGTGATGGGGCCACCGTCATCTTTGACGGGGATATCTCTCCTACTTTTTCTTACAGTTACACTTCCACCAGCGCGGCCAGCCTGGAAGTCACAGCCAATTTGATTTCTGAAACCCAGGGCACAAAAAATGTGCGCGTCACCTTTGTGGACAGCGCGGGCAATGAATCTGTGACCACCTCTTATGTGATTTATGACACCATGGGCCCTACCCTTAATGGGGTTACTCTGGGCGACGGCTCTGGATCGCTGTATAGCAATGTAGTCACCTTTAATGTAAACGTCCAGGACGCCAACTACAGTGGCAGCGAAATCTGGATTCTGCTTTCGTTCGAAGATATTTCGCCCACCGGAATAGTCACGGCCGATACCTATATCCTGCTGAATGATTTTCAGGTGACGATGTTTGTCGGACTGCAAAGCGACGACCGTGTCACTGTGTCGGTCACCGCCATGGACGGTATTGGCAACCTGTCTACCGCTTTGGTCACCAGCGCCGTGATGGTGCTGTCGGATCGCGGGCCCACCCAGGCCATGCTGGCCCTGCGTGGCGGCGTGGCCTATACCAACAGCGCTGTCATCACCGCCACTTATTCGGCTGATGACGATGACTTGTACTATGCGGCCTTCAGCGGCTCGCTAGCCAGCTCGGTGACTTATTCTTACACCATTCCCGGCGCACAGACCTCTGCCCTTACGCTTAGCAGCACCTACGAAGGCGTCAAGACAATCGTGCTGACCATTGGCGATGCACAGGATTCGCGCACCGAAACCAGCGACTACATTATTTATGACCGCACGGCACCCACCGGCAGCCTGCAAGTGGCTTCGGGCTCGCCTACCCTCAACCAGATCACCATTGATATATATGTTGATGCGCTGGATAACTTTAGCGCCAGCGCAGACATGGCGGTCAAGTTTAGCGTCATTCCCAGCACTGCGGTCAGTGGCGGCGTAACACTGGATAGTTACATTGCGTATTCTGAAATCTACTCGGGCGTGACGCTCAATATCGCCACCGGAGATTCTCTGTCGTGGCTGGTATGCCTGCGTGATGGAGCCGGAAACGAAAGTACCTGCAACACGGTGTCGGTGGTCTACGATCCAACCTACATAGACACCGAAGCGCCCACGGCCACAGTCATTACAAACAACAGCGGGCTTGCGTATACCACCACGTCCAACATCTGGCTGAACTTTAGCGCCCAAAGCGGCTTTACGCGTGTCAACGTAAGTGGCGACATAGCGTACGGATCAAAAATCATTACCAGTATGTTTAGCAATGCAGAAATCACTCTTCTGGACGATTACCGTGAAACAAAAAATCTGCAAATTACTTTTGAAGATGCTGCCGGCAACCGCAGCGCCCAGCAAACTTTTTCCATCCCGTATCGACCCAAGCTTTTTCTTGCAGGCGGGCGTTCACAGACGGCGCATCCGTGGATATCGGTCGAACTGATTGGTATGGATCTGGCCGAAGGTTATGGCATGTATGTCAGTGGGGATGTCGAGGAAGCCCTGGGATTGTCAATCAACCAATGGATAGGTGTCAGCACATCTTATCGGATTAAACTTTCTAACGCGGCTGTCTCGGGCAACAAGACCCTCATCGTTTACGCCACCGTAGCCACCATGTCGGCCACGGTCTTATACACCAGCAACACCGACAGCGATAGCGATGGCATGAGCGATGCCTGGGAAAGCGCCAACGGGCTTAATCCCAATGATGCCAGCGACGGCGGCCGCGCTGACCGCGATGGGGACGGCTTACCCAACCTTAAGGAATTTTGGTACGGAAGCAACCCCACCAGTTTTAGCGATAGCGACGGCGATGGCCTCTCGGACGACTGGGAGACCATGCTTGGCACCAACCCCAACCGCGCCGACAGCAGTCTGGACAATGACCACGATGACTACACCAATATTGAAGAACTGGCCAACGGCACACATCCGATGATCGGAAATGGGGCTGTGCCGCTCTTGCAAATAGGCGGCTATAGCAACTCGGGAGCCGTGGATCTTTTGGTAACCGCCAACGCCGCCGCCACCGTCACGGGAACAGCCGACCCTGGCCACGCGGTGCGCTTGTACAGCAAGTTCAGCAGTCATTTATATCCATCCGCCTTAGAAAGCGCGGGCACGCTGGTACAAGAGAGTACTGTCACGGGCGATGGGGCTTTTGCTTTGTCGCTGAACGTGCCTGCTGACGGTGGACTCTACGCTTACACGGTGGTGGTGGAAAATGCGGCAGGTGACCTCAATACCCAGATGCTGCAAGTCTTTGTCGACAGCGGCGCCCCGCAAATTAGCTTAGTGACCTTGGGCGGTGACTTCTATTACAGCGGCATGATCGTAACGCCCTCCGCGCTAATGGAGGCCATGGTTACAGACGATGTGCAAGTGGTTAGCATCAGCTTGGTGGTGGACAGCGGCAGCAGCATTGACATCATGGCTTCGGGCAACACGTCCGTCAGTTACAACAGCAGCACGGGTTACATGAGTTACACCGGCTTGAGTTTGAGTGCTGGTCGGCATACGCTGGTACTTTCGGCCACCGATACATCCAACTTTACCGCGCAAGCAACTCTATTGGTAGAAGTCAGCGACGGAACGCTGCGCATGACCCACGGCCCGCTGGTATATCCCAACCCGATTAATGGCTCCAGCGCACGCTTTGCATACGGCCTGTCGGAACCTGCCAATATCCGCCTGCGAGTTTATAACATCAACGGCGAATTGGTGTGGGACACCGAGTTTTCCAGCGGAACTCTAGGCGGCAAGGTGGGCTACAACGAAGTATCCTGGGACGGCAAAAATGGCTGGGGTGAAAGTTTGGGGAACGGCGTCTATATTGGGGTGTTTTCTTCGGGAAATACCTATCTTGGAAGAGTGAAAATAGCGGTGTACCGATGAAAATTTGTATCAGCGTATCGGTGTATCGGCGGGTCGGCATCATGGTTATGACCAGTCTACTGGCCATACCGCTGCATGCCAGCTCCGTCAGTGACAGCCGCGACACAGCCATTAACCTGTCGTTTATTTTTTCTGCCGGGGTGGTGGCATACGACTGGATTACAAACAGCAGCACCCCTGCCAGCGCCAACGCCGCCCTGGAAGCCTTTGAGGAAAACCCGCAGGAGCGGGCCAAACTGGCGCTGGCCGAAGAACTACAAAAAAAACTTAGCCGCCTCATTCAACAACGCAAACTGGCCGAGTTGGACAAGTTTAAAAACCTCTTGCTCGACCGCAAAGATGCGCTGATCGATACCGATTACATTTACCTATACAACGTCTGGGCTGAAAACAAGGCGCACCTGCTGGTGGCGCTTGGAAAATATTCAGAAGCCAAACAGACCCTGCGTTTTTGCCTCGACAAGCAGGCTTACAATGACCCGGAACATATTTATTATTTGTATGGAAAAACCTTGTGGAAACTGGGCGAGACCACTGCCGCCAAAGAGTGGTTTTCTAAAGTAAGCCCGGGCTCGTCGTATTACGGAAGTATTCCGAAAGAGGCCTTGTAACAACCTCTTTATTTGTGGGGTATGATTAACCCATCCACACCATGCTTGGGCGTGTAAGCATTGCTATATTAATGTTGGTCGCTGGCAGCCGCATGGCCTGGGCTGGTATTGCCGCTGACCCCCTTAAGTCCAGCCTGGCTGCCAAGAGCCAATCCACCGGCGGCGGCCTTACGCTGGCGTTAGACGCTCCACTGTTTGAAAATCCGGCCCACGGTTGGAGTCCTACCGGGCGCCTGCTGCTACAGAACCAAACCCTGCTGGGAGACATACACCAAACTTTGTTTGTTTACAGTTTTCCAAACACCTATTACCAGGATCAGTGGGGGCTGACACTTTTACTGCTAAACGTCGCCGACTTGCTCACGGGTGCGCGCGATGAGTACGGCCACATTAGTTTTACCAGCGGCACACTTTTTTTCTACGACTATCGTGTGCTGGCCTTAAGCTACGGCAAGGCGATTTCAAGTTACCTGCGCCTGGGTGCCAACCTTAAATATTATTCGCAAGCCATTGAATACGCTGGCAGTGGCAATGGCTTGGGGCTTGATCTTGCTGCCAGTTACTACCTAAGCGATCACAGCCACATCAGCGCAGTATTTCGCAACTGGATGCTGAATAGCTTTAAGTGGGATAACGGCAGCCAGGACCAGTTTGAATCGTATCTTCAGCTGGCCGCCTGGCAGGAACTGGTTTTATTTGATTATCCCTTGAATCTGACCGTGGGTTTTGATCTTGAAGCCACGGGGATTCCCCTGCACGCTGGTGTCGAATGGGGTCCCAAGGATACCTTTGCCTTGCGCGCAGGCTTCGACCAAAGTTTGCAAGCCAGCGGCGGCGGCACACGCATGATCACTGACCTGACCCTGGGCGTGGGTCTTAAGGTCGATCGCTTTAGCGCCGACTACGCCTACCATCCTTATGCCGGTTTTTCAGAATATGCCAGCCATATTTTCTCGCTTGCGTATGAATTTGGCATCTAAAATTCTTCATCTCCGCCTGTGGCATTTTCTTGGAGTGAGGGCCTGTGGCATTTTCTTTGGTGTGCTCTGCCTTCTCAACATGGCCAGCGCCGTCACTATCACCGCCACCGGCAGTGGCAACTGGTCAGCGGCGGGCTCCTGGGACCTGGCGCGCGTACCTATCACCACCGATATCGTGGTGATCCCCGCCCCGCGCGTGATCAACTATGACATGAACAACAGCACCATCAATTGCGCCACCATCAGCATTCAGGCTGGCGGCACTTTAAACGTAAGCAGTTATATCGCCAACCGGACCCTCAACCTGACCTTAAGCGGCGATGTCTTTGTGAATGGTGGTTTGTTCATTGAGGGTACAGTCAACGTTAAATTTCATAGCCAGAGCAGCAGCGGTCAGGGCAGCGAATTTTTTAGGGGCATCGAACTGGCCGAAGGCGGACATCTGGCGCTTTCGGGCAACGCCAAAGATGTGCAGGTATCTTTAAACAGCCTGGCCAGTCTGTTTGACGCCAGTTTTGTGATCGACCACGATGCCGTGGGCTGGAACGCCGGTGACGTGCTGTACCTGGCTGATGTCACCGCCGGGGGCGGACACGAATTTGTCACCATCAACACCATCAGCGGCACGACCATCTTTTTAACCACCGGCCTTAAGAGCAACTACACGGTAGCCAGCACGCGTATTTTGAATTTATCGCGCTCGGCCTATATTGGCCCGGTGGTGGCTGACGAGGCCAGCAACTTTTATGTGTCCGCCGACGCCACGGCCACGCTTAACGCCAAATACGCCGAAATCGCCTACCTGGGCTCGGCACAGCAAGGTGACAATGGCTTCTACCTAAACGGGTCAATGATTGATCTTTTTTATGGCAACAGTCTGCATCACTGCGTAGGCGGTTTTCAGGTATTAAACGCCTATGCCGCCAGCTTTGTGCAACGCAATATGAATATTGAAGCCAATGTCATCTACCACTTGCGTGGCCAGGCTCTGGTGGCGTCTAAAGACATCAGCGTTGCCAATAACAGCCGCAGTCTGACTGTCAGCGGCAATGCGGTCTTCGAAGGTATCTCGGGCAGCTCCAATGGTTTTGTCATCGAAACACCCACCACGCTTAACCGCAACCTGATTGTCAACCTTAAAGGACGTGGCTTAAGCGACATTGCTTCATCAAACTTGATCTTGAGCAACACTTTTTTTGACGTTCAAGATCATGCCATCCTGCTCACCGAGCAAGGCGCAGCGGCCAATACCATCATCGGAAACCTGTTGGTGTCGGGCAATGAAAACGCCATCCACATGATCACTGCGCCAAACAATACCGTCTCTGCCAATGACATCAGCAATTTTAATCATGGTTTATATCTTGCCACCGGTGCCTCGAACAATCAGTTAATTGCCAACACCATGAGCAACGCACGCGTCTACGGTCTGGCGCTTTTGCAAAGCAATCGCACACTGGTCTCGGGAAACATGATCTCCGGGGGGACTCACGGCTTGTATATTTTTCAATCGGCCAGTGTTACCTTAAACAACAACGGCGTCACCGGAAACTCGGGCGGCAATGGCTGGACACTGGACACCTGCACGGTAAATGCCCAAAACAATCGCATCGCCAACCAGCTCAACGGCATGGACGTAGGCACCCTGGATCTGATCGCCACCCAGAATATTTTTGTAAACAACGCCGGAACCGATGTGTTTTCAGATGATACCGCCTCGGCCAATATGTATTTTTACAACTCCACGTTTTCAACCGGAAACACGCTGACAGCCAGCCAGTTTATTTGGTCTTACCGGCACAACCAAACGGCTGGTCACAGCCAGTTATACGGCTATTACCGCGCAACGGGAGAAACCCTGCGTTTTGAATATGGTCCCGAGACTTATTTGACTGCTGGAGATGGAAACACCGACAAAGCCTTGAACCTGGAGGGACAGCTCGAAATCGCATCGGGCGCTGGATTAAGCTTAACCGGAAACAGCAGCAGCCTGATTACAGGCGTCAAAAACACTGCGGCACTGTCTGTAATCGGCGGCCTGACCCTGAACCATGTTGGCGTCAGCTCACTTAACGTGCGCGGCCTGTATCTTGAACCTGCAAACAGCGTGGGTGTATCGCTGTCCTTTGTCACCTTTAACAACATGTCGGTACCCGCCAGCGCCGGACAATTGATGGTGGCTGCGCCCGTGAGCGTCACTTTTGATTTTATCCAGTTTGCCGGAAGTGGCAGTAATTTTGATGTGATGGCAGTCAACGCCCGCGTGGCCATTCTTAATCCACTACGTGGCATCAAGGCCGACAGCTTAAGTGGCACAGGCACTGTGATTTACAGCCCCCCCACCCAAAACCGCCTGCTTCTGACCGGAGGTCTGACGGCCGTCACCAGCAATGTCGTGACCGTGTCGGCCTATGCAGAAAACAGCGTGATCTCGTTTAACTTTTACAGCGGCGACCTGCAGGCAGCGGTCACCCAGGCCGCCT
>JAHFDA010000048.1 GCA_023249225.1 bacterium | reverse complement strand
AAGCGCTGGCGCGAGCATTAATCCAGGTTGAGCCGTTTAATCCACTCTACTGGAGCGATTTTGGGGTGGCCTTGCATAGGCAGAGCAAGCTTGCGGCGTTGGAGGCATTTCAACAGGCGGTACACTTAAATTCCACGAACACCCTGTTCCGGGTAAACCTGGCGTTGGCTTATCAATATGCAAATGATTGGGAGCAGGCCGAAGCCCTGCTGGTATCGATTGGTCCCGAAGATTCTGAATACCGACGGGCTGTTTCTGTGCGGGCCCAGAATTTTGAATGGCAAAAACGTTACAGCGAGCAGGAAAAAGTTTTGCGGGATGGCCTTGAGGCGCAGCCGTACAGTCTATTCTTGCGTCAGGCGCTGTTGCGTGCTCTGGTGCATCAAAAACGTTATGACGAGGCCTTGGCTTTGACAGAAAAATACCTGGAGCAAAACACATCTGATGTTGTCTATCGTATCCACCATCTGGCCTTGTGTCGTCGGGCTGGATTTTCTGATCCAGCGGTGCCGAAAACGCTGTTTGATGGCGTGTCCGATGCCATGGGGTTGTGTGAGAATTTGGCGTTCGCATGTTTTGAGGTTCACGATTACGATTATGCGCAAATGCTTTTTGAGCTGATGCTTGAAGTTAATCCTGATGATCCCCAGTTGTTGTATAACCTGGGATTGCTGAAAAGTCGTTAGCCCGTCATCTCCGCAGGGGTTTAACGGGATAACTTTCTGATACATGCTTCCAGCACATCCATGCCCCAATGGGTCTGGGTTTTAGGGTCTTTTCCAACTTTCAATGTTTTAATGAAGCGAATCCAGGGTATAATCGCATCATAAAATGAAGCGATTAAAAGACGGACAAAGGCATTACATTTGGCAACATGAACATTGGCCGCAGTGGTCGTGGCATAACGACCGGCTGATCGAGGTTCTGGGCCGGGCCCGTTTAAGGCAGGGGAAATTCTTGAGCAAGATAAAATCCATGGGGTTTGCCTTGTCCCGCGATGCGCAGGTGGAGGTGCTGGTGGAAGAGGCTGTTAAAACGGCGTCTATTGAGGGTCAAATGTTTAACCGAGATTCGGTCCGATCTTCGGTGGCCAAAAAATTGGGGCTGCCCAGCGGCGGGCTGCAGCGCCCGGATCGCCATGTGGACGGGCTGGTGGATGTGTTGCTGGATGCCACGCGGAATTTTCAGAAACCGCTTACGGTGCAGCGCCTTAAAGCCTGGCAGGCGTCGCTGTTTCCAACCGGGTATTCCAACTTGTCCAAAATTCGCACCGGAAGTTGGCGCGGGCCGGAACCCATGCAAGTGGTGTCGGGAGTTCCTGGACGGGAAAAAGTGCATTACCTGGCGCCCCCGTATCAAGTACTCAACGCCGAGATTAAACAATTCTTATCATGGTGGAAGCAAAGTCTGGGGCATACAGAAGGTCTTTTGCGCGCCGGGGTGGCGCATTTTTATTTTGTGACCCTCCATCCTTTTGAGGACGGCAACGGGCGCATTGCCCGTGCGTTGACCGATATGGCATTGGCGCAGGATGAACGGCAGGCTGCTCGGTATTACAGCTTGTCTGGCCAAATCATGGATGAACGCCAGAGTTACTACGACATTTTGGAAAGGTGTCAAAAGGCAGATATGGACATTACAGCCTGGCTTCTGTGGTTTTTGGGTTGTTTCGAACGGTCTATTCAAAAATCAGAAAAACTTTTAAACCAGGTGCTGGCCAAAGCTGTTTTTTGGGAAGAGCAGCGTGAAACGCTGCTAAGCGCCCGACAGCGAAAAGTCGTCAATCGTTTGTTGGATGCTGGAGAGCAAGGGTTTGTGGGTGGACTGAATACCCGCAAGTATGTGGCCATCGCTAAAACCAGTCGCGCCACCGCGTTTCGGGAAATTTCTGACCTCGTGGATAAGAAGATACTCCGCTCTGGCGCAGGCAAAGGCCGCAATGTCAGTTACGATCTTATTTGGCCTGACCTTGCGCTCTAGCCTGAATTATTCACGCATATGTGATTGAACCTAACACAGGCAGACCGCTTACCCGGATTATTCATGCATATGAAGCAGACTATTACACACGGGAACCCGCTACGAGTAAAGTATGAATAGTGCGGGTTACTACTAAATCATGAATAGTGCGGGCTAACTAAAAGGATGCGCCATTTTCTGTCTTTACGTTTGCTCCAGGTTTAACGGGATAACTTTCTGATACATTCTTCCAGCACATCCATGCCCCAGTCGGCCTGGGTTTTAGAAAGCACAAGCGGGGGGCAGAGGCGGATAGCGGCCGGACCGCAACCGAGGATCAAAAGCTGTTTTTTAAAGCATGCTTCAACGATCTTGTTGCGTAGTGCAAAGTGGGCGATATTGTCTTTTTTGTCGTAGACGATCCCAAGGCCGATCATCAGGCCCTTGCCCTGTACGCGGCCCACATGTTTGTATTTTTTAACCCAGCCCTGCATGCGCTTGTGCATGTAAGCGCCCAGCGTGCGTGTGTGTTCGAGCAAGCCTTTTTCAAGCAGGTTAAAAGTTTCCACCGCAGCAGCACAGGCCACCGGGTTGCCGCCAAAGGTGCTGGCGTGGGCACCGTAAGGCCAGTCCATTACTTTTGACTTGGCCACCAGGCAGCCCAGTGGCAAACCCGAGGCAATGCCCTTGGCCAGGGTGATCATGTCTGGTTCCACGTCAAAATGTTCGGCGGCAAAAAACTTTCCGCTGCGTCCCATGCCAGACTGTACTTCGTCAAACACCAGCAAGATGCCGTGTTTGGTGCAGATGCGGCGCAGTTCCTTTAGAAAAAGAGTGGGCGGCACAATGTATCCGCCTTCGCCCTGTATCGGTTCCACAAAAATGGCGGCCACGGTTGCAGGCGGCAGGCTGCGTTTAAAAAGTTGCTCTTCCAGGTAACGGATGGGTTTTAAAGCACATTCGGTTTTATCTTTGGCGTAATAGCAATGGGCATAATTGATATGGGTGACGCCCGGAAGAAACGGCCCAAAGCCTTCTTTCTGCCGGGTCTTTGACGCTGTGAGCGAGAGCGATCCCATGGTACGGCCGTGGAAAGATCCTAAAAATGAAATCAGGTTCGGGCGTTTGGTGTGAAAGCGCGCCAGCTTGATGGCCGCTTCCACGGCTTCGGTGCCACTGTTGGTATAAAAAACTTTTTTGGGGCCGGAGATGGGCGTATGCGTCACAATTTTTTTAGCCAGCTCATTTTGCACATCGTAATAAAAATCTGTGCCCGAATAATGCACAAAACGCTGGCTTTGTTTTTCGATGGCCGCCAGTATGCGTGGGTGGCAGTGGCCAGTGGCCAGTACTGCGATACCGGCATTAAAGTCTAAGAACGTATTTCCGTCCGGATCCTCCACGATGCAACCCCGGCCCTGGTGAATGACCAGCGGATAATCGCGCGTGTAACTGGGCGACAACAGGCGCTGGTCTGCGCGGATAATTCTGGCGCTTCTGGGGCCTGGAATGCGCCCCTTCTTTTCAGGCAGTTCGTCGGCGTTGGCGGGAAGCCATTCTTTGGTCATACCTTAATTTTATACTGAAAATTAGCGTTGAAATCTGTTTCCAAGCGCTGACGATATATATCAGCCATGTTTTACCGCCGTATTTCCAAACGCGAAGAGGCCCTGCGCAAGGGATCCGCCCTCTGGGGCGTGCCTGCCGACCAAATCTTGCACGAAACCAGGCCGGACAGCGATTTTACGCCGATCCGGCAGGAGGCGGATATTACCGTTGAATCCTCGTCGGATTGGTTGTCGGTGACGGCTCTTGCAGTGGTTGACCTGGATCAGGTGCGCCGCCTGGAGATTTCAAAAGAACGGCTGGCGGATTTGGAAGGGGTTATTTTGGGCTTGCAAATCGGGCAGGACGAGAAGCGCAGGAACGTGCTTGCATGGGGGGCCATTACATTTGCGTTATGTGTGGCTTTTGTGACTTTTTCCGCGCCACTTTTTGTTGTGGCGGCCTTGCTACCGGCAGCGGGTATGTTTCATCAGGGCGCACGTTTTAAGAAACTGGCAATACAACTTGGAACGAATAAAACTGAACGAATCCAGCTTATCCGGCAATTGCAAGAACGCGGGTTGTTACAGTTCGATTACGGCGAGGAGTTTAGTTTTACTTGAGCTTGGGTCTTTTTTGGCGCTCCCCATTTGAGATGTCCTGTACGGGTCAGATTCAGTTATTATCCATCTGTGCCCGCTGCAGCTTGCCAGAATAATCTACGTACACGGTTTTCCACTCGCTAAAAATATCCAGCACCTGGCTGCCGGCCTCGCGGTGGCCATTGCCAGAGTTTTTAACGCCGCCAAAGGGCAGGTGTACTTCGGCGCCAATGGTAGGGCCGTTGATATAAGTGATACCGGCGTCAATGTCGCGAATGGCCTTAAAGACCCGGTCGACGTCTTGCGTGTAAATAGAGCTTGAAAGCCCGTAGGGGGTGTTGTTCATTATTTCCAACGCTTCGTCAAAGCTTTCAAAAGTAAGCACTGACAGTACCGGACCAAAAATTTCTTCGCGGGCAAGACGCATTTGGGGCGTGACCTTGTCAAAAATAGTGGGCGGATAAAAGAAACCTTCTTTAGGAACGCGCTGTATGTCGTTTGGACCTCCCAGTACCAAGGTGGCCCGATCTTCGTTGATGCCGATTTCGACATACTTTTTGACGCGTTCCAGTTGCTTGGCGTTCACCAATGGTCCAACTTGAATATCCGCGTTAAGGCCATCGCCAATGCGCAGTTGCTGGGTTTGGGCGATAAGCTTTTTTAGGAAATCATCCTTGATTGATTTGTGAATGATCAAGCGGCTGGTGGCCGTGCAGCGCTGACCCGAAGTGGCAAAGGCACCCCACAAGATGCCGTCCAGCGCCAACTCCAGATTGGCGTCGGGCATGATGATCGAAGCATTTTTACCGCCCATTTCAAGCGCCACACGTTTAAGCGTTTTGCCACAGACTTCGGCCACGTGGCTGCCGGTCTGGGTCGAGCCGGTAAAACTGATCAGGTCAATGTGCTCGCAGTGTAGCAGGGCTTCGCCCGTGATTTCGCCAGTGCCCTGAACCAGATTTAAAACACCTTTTGGCAGGCCCGCTTCAATTAAAATTTCAACCAGGCGCTGACCCGAATGGGGCGCGTCTTCGGCGGGTTTAAACACCAGCGTATTGCCGCAGATCAGCGCCGGAATAATTTTCCAGCTGGGTACGGCGATCGGAAAGTTCCAGGCTGTAATTAAGCCGCACACGCCTACCGGGCGGCGCACTGTCATGCAGAACTTATCAGGCAGTTCAGATGGGATCGTTTGACCAAACCAGCGTCGGCCTTCTCCGGCATATAAAAGTGCACAGTCAATGGCCTCCTGTACATCGCCCCGGGTTTCTTCAATGGTCTTGCCCATTTCGCGGGTTTCGAGCGTGGCCAGATCTTCTTTATATTTCATCAGCAACTCGGCAGTCTTATATAAAATCTTGGCCCGCTCTTGTGCGGGCCACAGGGACCAGGCTTTAAAAGCTTTTTTTGCAGAGAGCGCTGCCGCATGGACGTCTTCGGCGCTGGACTCATGAAAGCTCGATACCACTTGTTGCGGATGTGCCGGATTCAGGCTTTGTACGATGCGCGTACTGCTGCCATTGACGTGCTTGTGATCGATGATGTTTTGGCTTAGATATTCCATGGTTATAGTTTACAGAGCGCTGTCATAAAGCGGATGCTAATGTATAGATAAAAATAGACATTATGCAGCATATTAAACCTTTTACTTTTGTGAATGCTCCAAATTGGTAAACTGAAAACAAGTTTTAAATTTCAAGGAGGTTTTTGTGAAACGTTATTTTGGTTTAGCAGCAGTATTATGTTTAATTCCAGCGATTGCTATGGCCGATGCCTGGACTAATCTGCGGGTAGGAGCCGGTTTAAAAAATGCCGCCACTTTTAGCAAGGCCGCAACTACATTTAGTGGCGGTCTCGATTTTATTTCGCAGGCCGGCTTGGGTGTCAGCGCGATAGGCGGGTATGGTTCTCTGGATCCAGTTGCGGGAGGCGCAGCTAAACCTCTTTTAACCGGTACAGTCATGGTTCACTATTACCTGACGCCACACCAGGCCATTGTTCCTTATGTGGGATACGGTTTAACGTATGCCAATTACAACAGTAGCAGTGCGGTGGGAACACGCGCTGCCTTGGGTTTTTTATGCAAGATGCAGGGCGGGGTTGGCTTCGATCTGGGTGCCCAGTATGACCAGCTCGATAGCGTTGGCGGGGCCAATCTTACATCGATGACTTATAGCGGGGCGGTGGTGATTAACCTTTCAAGACCAGATGAACGGCCCGAAGGTGCTGGTGGCCCTGGCCCACGTCCTGGTGACCGTGATCACGATGGCATTCCGAACCGTTATGATGCACATCCCAACCGTCCGGCAGGAGATTTTGACCGCGATGGCGTGCCCAACCGTTTTGATGACCGTCCAATGAATCCGCGCCGGAATTAATCTTTTTGTTGGATCAAATCTTTTAAGGGGCGACCCAGCAGGTCGCCCCTATTTTTTTTTTGCGGTATTATTAGCCAGACATGGAGCCCCTGCTTTTTGAGTTGTCCCATACGGACAAAAGCGCAACATCTTTACCCAGATTATTTGGCAATTTAAGCCGCGAAAATCTTACGATTCCTGAACTTTCAGAACCCGAAGTCGTGCGGCATTTTACGCGTTTGTCGCAGATGAATTTTTCCATCGACGGAAACTTTTACCCACTGGGTTCCTGCACCATGAAATACAATCCGCGCCGCAACGAAGCGGCTGCCGCCCTGCCCAAATGGTCGCAGGCCCATCCCTTTCAGTCCATTCAAACGCTGCAGGGTTGTCTCGAAGTGCTTTATCACTTAGAGCAATATCTGTGCTTTTTAACGGGATTTAAGGGTTTTACCTTTCAGCCCATGGCCGGAGCCCATGGCGAGTTTATGGGTCTGATGCTTATCAAGCGTTATCACGAGAGCCGCGGTGAAAGCGTCCGCAATAAAGTGATTGTTCCCGATGCATCGCATGGCACCAATCCAGCCACTGCGGCGGCCTTAGGCTGGTCGATCATTACCATCCCAACAGGCAAAACCGGCGGGGTCGATGTAGAGGCTCTTAAAAAGGTGGTTGGGGCAGATACGGCCGCTCTGATGCTCACAAACCCAAATACGTTAGGTGTTTTTGACGAAAATATTTTAGAAGTGACCGACATTGTACATGCAGCAGGTGGACAGTGTTATTACGATGGGGCCAATGCCAATGCCACGGTAGGCCGTTGCCGTCCGGCTGACCTGGGTTTTGATGTGGCACACCTTAATTTGCATAAAACTTTTTCTACTCCGCATGGCGGTGGCGGTCCAGGTGCAGGTCCCGTGGGGGTCAAGGAACACTTGATGCCTTTTTTGCCGGCCGGGCGTGTTCAAAAATCAGCGGATGGTTTTGTATTAAGCGAAAGTACCCATCAGGGTCTGGGGCGCGTGCATCCGGCCTATGGTAATGCGGGTGTTCTGCTGCGGGCCTATGCGTATTCGCGCAGTTTGGGTGGCCCGGGTTTCCGGCGTGTGTCCGAGCGCGCGGTGCTTAATGCAAATTACCTGCGTAAAAAGCTTGAAAGCGTTTTTGTGGTGCCATTTAACCGTGTCTGCCAGCACGAATTTGTCATTTCACTACAGCGCGAACGTAAACAGTTTGGCGTACGGGCCCTGGATGTTGCCAAGCGTCTGATTGACTATGGCATTCATCCGCCCACCATTTATTTTCCGTTGATCGTCTCGGAATGTCTGATGATTGAGCCTACCGAAACCGAATCTAAGCGGACACTGGATCACTTTGTGGACACCATGCTTCAGATTCGCAATGAAATGGAAACTGCGCCTGAACTCTTGCACGATGCGCCACATCAAACGCCAGTAGGCCGTCTCGATGAAGCCAAAGCGGTTAAAGAGCCGGTCTTGTGCGCTTGCGGGTGAGGCATGTTCATCCGTAAATATCCGCCGGGTTCGGCCAGGTTTCAAATGGCCGAAGATACACGCCGTTTTTGGTATTACGAACATGTCTGCACACATCCAAGTCCTTTTTTGCGTTATTACGTGTGGCAACAGACAGCCATCACGGTAGGATTTACCCAGGGTGCCTATGCCCGAAAAAATTTACACGTGTTTGAAGTTCCATCTCATCAGATTGCGGTGCGGCCCACTGGCGGAGGCATTGTGTTTCATCGGCCCGGTGATCTGACCTATGCTTTGTATGTACCTTTGCAGAGCCTGCCATGCGTAACTGGCACCATGGAAGACGTTTTTATGAGTCTTTCGCAACCTTTGTTAGATACTTTGGCGCAGTTTGGATGCAAAGGGTCTGTGCATAAGTCTACCCAAGCCAAGCGTAAGGGGCGTCGTTGTCAAAACGCCATGTGCTTTGCGGATGTCGAGGGTTATGAAATTCAACTGGATGGAAAAAAAATTTTAGGACAAGCCCAGCGCAAAGGGCGTCAGGTTTTGCTGGCGCAGGGAACTTTTCAAAATCTTCCGCTCAAAGAAAATCAATATGATCCCTTTGTCAGCCAATGGGGGATAAAAATAGTGGAAGCCCTGCGAGCATGGGGGGCAAACTCGAGGGCTTCCGCCAATTCTATTCCCGCCCTGGAGACTGCTTAAACTAAAATGTATGTAAAATTTATACGATCAGGCTCTTGCCACCCTTGGGATCAATAAGATTTTCTGAACCAGGTGTCATGGCTGCGGCCATTTGAACCAGTTCCAAGGGTAGACCTTCTTCTTCGGCAATTTTAGCTAAGTTGGCTTCCATTTTAGCGGCCTTAACTTCGGCATTTTGAGCCGACCCGGCAATAAGATGTCCAAACTGGGTCAAAATGTTCTTGTCATGTTTAGGTTTTTCAGTTGCTTGTGCGCCATCAGCACCGTTTTGGCCCTCGGGTTTAAGGTTGTTTTTCTGAAAGGGGTTGTCAAATTTAGGACCAATTGGGTTTACCATGATGCAGCTCCTTGATGTCTTCTATATTCACTTTAACGAGCCATTTGAAACATAATTTGCATAGGTTTTTTTAGATATATAAGTAAAATTTATATTTCCCTACACTAAAGAATAAAGATTTTATGAAAGTCTTAATTCATGCTTTATCACAGGTAAGCTCTAAGTTTCTCACCAAACTACTTGGTTTTTTTGCGTTTACGCTCATGGTCAAATACCTGGGTACCGAGGGCTACGGACGCTACAGCTATGTGCTGGCTTTTGTCAGCTTTTTCGCCATGTTTGCCGACATGGGACTCAACGCCAATTTATTTAAAGACGCTTCCAAGCGGCCGGGGCAGGCGCCTAAACAGCTGGGGCAGTCGTTGCTTTTAGAAGGCTTACTTTTGCCGTTGCTGGTGACAGTGGTTGCGTTTGCTGCCTTGTTTATGGAACAGGATCATAAACTGTGGGTATTTATCGTGTTGGCCGCAGTGGGTACATATTCACGCACGCTGTCACAGGCCTTTATTCAAGTGTTTAACGGACGTGAACACTTTCATCTAACGGCGGTCATCGACTTTATAGAAAGCGCTATCAATTTGGCGTTGGTGGCCCTGGTGGTTTGGCAGAACTGGCATATCAGTGGATTGTTGCTGATGCTGGCAATCAAACATGCCCTTGTATTGATTGTGAATATGGTCATGTACTTTTGGAAGCGCTACCGTTTGACCTGGTCTTTTGATCTGCGTGAAATACGGCACCTGATGTGGATGGCTATGCCGTTTGTGGTGATTGGCGCGCTTAATAATGTTTACCAGCAAGTAGACATCATCATGCTCAAGCACATGACCAACTTTGAAGAGGTGGGTTCGTACGGGTCGGCTTACCGTTTGTTGACTTTTGTATTTTTGATTGGCTCCACCCTGGCGGGTGTGGCTTTTCCGCAACTGGCGCAGCGCAGTAACCAGATGGACACGCGTTTTTTCCGTTTTTTTAATTTGTCTGGCCGGATGCTCACCTATGCATCCGTGTTGATTACCGTTAATTGCGTGGCGGGCGGCCAGGGGATCATGCGTCTTTTGTTTGGATCTTCCTTTAATTACGCGGGCGTGATCTTTGTGGTGTTATCGCTGTCGGTCACCATCAATTTTTTTGCGCTGATACCTACCTATACCCTGGTGGCCATCGAAGCTTTGTGGCAGTATGCCCTGGTCTATGTGTTCAGCGTGGCGGGAAATGTGTTTTTTAACTGGCTAGCCATCCCGCGCTGGCAAGCCATTGGGGCCAGCGCAGCCACCATTTTTACCGAGTTCATTACCATCATTATTGTGTATGTGTATGTACGCCGACGCTTGCACGTGCCTGCCATGTTTTCGCTGTCGCGGGGGCTAGGTTTTGGCTTGGTGACGGTCATTTCGGTGGGAGCAGCTTTTTATTGGCGCCGGCTTGATTTATGGTGGGCCATTCCCGGTGCCAGTCTTACGTTTTTGACGCTTTTTTTTGCGTTCCGGATTCTCAACGCAGAAGACTGGGAATGGCTGCTGCGCATGCGGGGGCAGTTTAAGTTTTCGGGGCGCGGCTAGGGTTCTCTGTCATTTCGGCCTGCGAAGACTGCTCCCACTCTTCGGGTTCTACAACGGTGATGCTGCCGAGGCAATATTTAAGCACCGAAGGCTTGGCAAATCGGTTGCCGGGGTCATTGACACGTTTAAGCGAAAACTTGTACTGGGTTGGCGTGGTAAAAGAGCCGCTGTTAAACCACTGGATGTGCGGTGGATTCCAGGTCAACTTATCGACCATGATTTGCATGGCTTTTTCAACCGGACTGCCTCCCGGCAGTTCCTGATAGTGGGTATGTCCGCTACCAATCGAAAAGCGAAGTTCCTCTACCTGCATGTCACGGTGCAGCGGGCTGGTGGCGCGCAGGTAATTAAGCACGTCGACCAGCATGGAACTGCGGTCATATTGATACTCAAAAACGCGTTTGGCATAAGGTGGCCAGTAGCGTTGTAACACAATAGAAAAACGTTCAGCAAAAGTGTATTCCAGCCAGTTGGCAAAACGCTCCCCGAATATGTGAAAAGCCGGAACGTAGATGTGGCGGTACATGTTGTTGCCAAAGGATCCCATGTTTTCAGAATCAGAAAGGTGTCCGTGCCAGTAAATAATGCCGCTGTCGTTGTCTACCAGCACTTCGCGGAATTGGATGTTGTTTTGGGCATGGTGATTGATTTCTGCACGCAGGTTTTGGGTGTTTACAAGTGCGTCTTCCTCGGCGCGGCGTCGGCGTTCGCGCGAAATAAAGTACTTGCCTATGTTCAAGGCATTGGCCGCCGATAGTTCAATGTCATGGTTGCCGATGACATAAAACACTTTATGTATCTGGGACAGCAAAGCCAGCGTTTCGCTGCGCAAATCAATGATCCCGTGCAGGTATCCTTGCAAGCCATCCAAAATGTCTCCGCCCAGTACCAGCCACGACTGCTTGGCAGCCACGTGCTGCAGAAACTTTTCAAACGATTTAAGCTTGGTGTCTGTAATCAGATCAGTTTTACGGCCGTCGCCGATATGTACATCGCTGACAAAGTACTTAGACAAAAAGTCGCGCACAATTTGCTCAAGCTGGGACTTGTGGGTCAGGGTGTTTGCTGAAAACAGGTCTTCCCTTTCGCAGGTGATGGTCAGGTGGGGCACATGTATGCGGATCACAGTGTTACCCAGCAATTGCAGCAGGTCAGCATGCTCGCGCTCCAGGTATTCGATCAGTTCATCGCCACGCATGGTGCCCTCGACCAGCACAGCGCTGTGCCAGCGCAAAAAGTGCTGAAAATAACAGGCTTGGTTGCTGACATGGTTTTTAAAAAAGGGGTGTCGCAGCGCCTGCAAGCGTGAACGATTCCACTGCCGCAGGGTATTTTTGGAGCGCTGCACACGGTCGGCAATGTCTGTCCGGCTGGGCATCAGGTCACGGATATTGCTTTCGAGGTCGTAATAACGTGTGCCCTGCAGGTCATACACACGCGGGTTGTTGGGTTGGGTGATGTCTACAAACAGACTGGTCTGGTCGAGCACCATTTGAATGCTGGACACGGGCAGGATGGCTTGTTTGACGATCTGGTGAAACCATTCGCGCTGTTCCCATTCGCCCGGGCGGCCCAGTACGGACAAAAACGTTTCGTGTCCTGGCCGCGATCGGTTTTGAACCATCAGTAGATTTGAAGATTCTAGCTTAACCGCTTGCTTAAGACGGACGACTTTTTCTTGAGGGCTGCGACGAGAATCGAGCAATTCCCGCAGATCATCAAGTTTTTTGGAACGCACAGTGGCTTGGGCCAGCGCAGCACGGATGGCTTCAAGTTGTTTTTCTACCGGTGTGTAACCCGGGTCTTCGGACGCTTGCAATGTGACCGGGCCAACCCAGCCTAATGCGCGCGACAGCGCCGGAAGGACCCTTTGCGAGACAAATGAAGGTAGCATTTCTGCAGCGGTAAGATACAGGGGCTGGATGGTATTGATTTTTTCGGTAGGCTGCGGTGTCATGTGATCCTGCAACTGTGCAAACAAGTCTAAGAGTTGCTGGATCGTCCGGCGCATGTCCTGATCTACCATTGGCCGCAGCTCCAGGTTTTCGGGTTCTTGCAGATACGCGCGCCAACTTTCTGCGCTGTCTACCATTTCCTGCCACAGCTCGGTTGAAACTTGTCCGGATTTATCCAGGAATTCACGGATCATATTGATGTACGAATGACGCAAGGGACTGGGCGGGATGCTGCCGAGCTGGGTTTTAAGTGCCGCCAAAAGATTTTCGGTTGTGTCAAAGTCTTTGCGAAGAACTAATTGGATAATTTGTTGCTCGTAGCGCTGGGCATCACGCTTGATCTCGGTGCGATGCTCGGCGAGCAGAATTTCCTCTTCCATGACACGCACCTGGTTGAAAAATTTTTTTCCAGCTTCGTGTTGCTGCAAAAATTTTCGGGCTCCCAAAGGGGTGTAACGCCGTAAAAAAATAGGCGTATCGAACCAGGGGTTGAGATCCCAGTTAAATACCATGGTTTGATATGAGACGGGCTGGTAATGATAAAACCCATCCCTAAGCGCCGTGCGTTTTAGATTAAAGTGAAACATCTATTGCTTTATGTCCTAAGACATTTCGGAAACAAACGAATAAAGATCAATTAATATTTTAGTTGTTACGTAAATTTTATATAGGAAGGGCTTTTGTGGTTATAATCAAGGTAATGCAAGATCATAAAGAAGGCGTTTACGCATGCGTGATTTTTTTATGGGTCTTGGCGGGCCTCTGGTGGTTATTTGTTCAGCCTAAAGTGGCGATTATGCTGACGGCGGGTGAAGAAAGTTTTTGGTTTATGTTTGCCATTGGTTTGCCGCTGCTGATGCTGTGGGCCTTGCGGCATAATCGCAAATGGGGTGGCTGGTTGATTATGGTTTATAGCATGCTGGTGGCCATCATTGCCCTGCGTTTAATTATGCTGGTCATGCAAAAGGGGATGATCCCCGATGGCGCCTTGCTCATTTTGATTCCGATTGTGTTGGTGGCGTCGACCATGTTCGGCCACGGCAAACTGGTGCATCGGTTTTTGTGGCAAGCGTCCGAAAGCCCGCCCGCAGTGGTGGATGAGGCTTCTGACCAGGCTTTGCCGCAGAAGGCGGCTAAAACATGACCGCCAGCATGGCCCTGTTTTTACAGGCGGTGGATTTGATGGCCGAGTCGAAGTACGCGGAGGCCGAAGCGGTATTGCAAAAAGCATTGGTGGCTGACCCTGACAATCCCGATTTATATGAAGGCCTGGCGCGGGTTTATGACAAAAGCAACCAAAACCAAAAAGGCCTTGAGATCTGCGCGGTCTGGCGTGAAAAAGATCCCAAAAACAATATGGCCTTAAGCAACCAGTCGGTCTTTTTTCAAAAACTTGGACGTATCGACGAAGCCGAGGTTGCTAAAGCCGAAGCCACCACTTTGTTTATGAAAAAGACTATGGAAGAGCAGCGCGCCAAGCGCGCGCTGTAGTGGTATTTTCACGCCGTATCTAAGATGTTAGTCTTAATCGACCGAGATGCCGATACTGTTTTTAATCGTTTTTATTGTATTTGGCACCCTCACCCCGCTCCACGCACAAGCCCTGGAATGGTCTGGCGTTGCCACGCAAAAAACCATCGAATCCCTGCGCTTTGAAGCGTTTAATATTTCCGCCACCGAACCGATTGGCACCTATGGTTACCGCTTGTGCCGTTTTTTAAGTCCCCATCTCTACTGGGGCGGAGCCTGTCATTCCGGCATTTTGGGCATCAGAGGGGGTTGGTTTACCGGCGGTCTCATTGCCGGATACACGGGCGCTGTGGGCGATAGCGCGCTAATCTATGACCTTGGTGGATTTTTTGGCGGCGGCGGCGGCGGCAGTGCCCCCCAGGGCGGCGGCATGGTGGGCAAGGCCGAAGCCAGTTTGGGTTGGCACCTTGATCCCTCATTCGAGGCCCTGGTCAGTACGGGCTACAATCATTTTTTTAACGGAAGCATCAGCAGTCCCTATCTGGGCTTCGAAGTCAGAAACATTTTTTATGAACTCGATGCGCATTAAGTTTAAAAAGAAAATGCCTGGCAAAAGCTGGCGACATGCATTTTTCGTTTTGAATCTTGCGCTTTGCATCTTGCACGCCAAGTTTTCCTACGCCCTCACTCCCGACCAGATTTTTCAGGTCCAATCCCAACCCCGCAGCGAATCCATCATTGCCGAAGCCTATTTGGATCCGGCCCGTTCGGAGCCCATCCTGCTGGTAGGCGGACAATTTGATCGGTTTTTAAATGAGCACATTTATATTGGCGGAACGATTGTCGGTGCCATCAGTGGTGGCGTGGGCGGATACGGTCTGGGCGCTTTAACCCTGGGCCAACGCTGGCCACTCATGCCCGGTCTGGCCATCGACACGCGCCTCAATATCGGCGGCGCGGGCGGCGGCGGCGTGCCCGCTGGCGGCGGACTTTTGGTGGAACCTTTGGTGGGCTTTGCCTGGCAATGTCTGCCGTCCATCGATCTTAAAGTCGAGGCCGGCTTTATCCGCTTTTTAACTTCGGGCTACCAACCCTGGGTGATCAATACCGGCATTGACTTTGGCTTTCAGCATTTGTTCATCCCCATGACGTCTGGAAACTAAAATTGGAAAGAAACTGCATTTGGTGCGCCTCTCTGAAATCATTTGAACCACACCGTATATAGGCCGACAATTAAAGTTGCGAGAGGAGAATCATGAGCAAGGTATTTGTAAACATTGGACTGAGCCTTGATGGCTACATGGCACCAGAAGGTATGAGCATGGAGAACTGGGATAGACCGGAGTACAAGAACTGGGGCGCCAAGTGGGGCACGCTGATGGGCTGGATAGTCAATCTGCAGTATTTCCGCGAGAACCTTAAGCTTGGACCAGGAGGGGAAACCGGCCCGGTCAATGACATGCTTCGCAAGACCACGGAGCGCATCGGTGCCAACATCATGGGCAAGCGTATGTTCGACCACGGTGAGCGCGCATGGCCAGAAGAGGCTCCATTTCACACTCCGGTATACGTGCTTACCCGCGAGCAGCGCGATCCTTGGGTTCGCCCTGGTGGGACGACTTTCTACTTCATCAATGCAGGGCCGGCGCGTGCTCTTGAGCTGGCTCGGGAGTCTGCGGGCAATCGCGATATTCGCATTGCGGGTGGAGCAAATGTGATCCAGCAATACTTGAACATGAGTGTCATTGACGAATTGGAAATTGCCTTGGCACCAGTATTGTTTTGCGGTGGGCGGCGCCTCTTCGAGAACCTAAACGAGCCTGGGCAGCAGTTTCGGATTGACAAGATTATTGATGGTTCGGCTGCTACGCACTTGCGGTATGTGCGTCAGTGAGGGCGGCCTAATTTCAACGGAGTAGTGACATGACAAATATTGCAAAGAACACAATCTGCCTTTGGTACGATGACGGAGCCTAGGACGCCGCGCGATTTTATGCCGAGATATTTCCCGATTCGTCGGTCGGTGCAGTCCACCGCGCACCGGGGGATTATCCATCCGGAAAAGAAGGAAACGTATTGACCGTAGAGTTCACCGTGCTGGGCATTGCGTGCCTCGGGCTTAACGGCGGACCCGCGTTCAAGCATACCGAAGCGTTCTCGTTTCAGGTTGCAACCAAAGACCAAGGCGAAACGGATCGCTACTGGAACGCAATCGTTGGCAACGGCGGTCAGGAGAGTGAGTGTGGCTGGTGCAAAGACAAGTGGGGCATCTCTTGGCAAATTACACCAATCGCCCTAACAAAAGCCTACACCAGCCCCGATCGCCTAGCCGCCAAACGGGCCTTCGATGCGATGATGACGATGCGAAAAATCGACATTGCCAAGATCGAGGCGGCATTTCGCGGTTGAGATGTGGGCGGTGCCACCATTGACTTTAGCCTGCTAAAGATTGGTTCGTAGAAATAAGGCCCAACCAAAAAAGACTTGAGAACCCAGCCCAGATCTTGGTTGGAAAGAAACTGTCTTTGGTGCGGGTTAGACTTTTTCGTACAACTCCCCTAAAACCTTAACGGCCAGGGCGGTTTTTGGAAACCGTAAGTTTTCAAAAGCAAGGCCCGAGTGGCGTTTGCCATCTGTGGCAAGTTTAAGATTTTTGTTTAAACGTACGAATAAGTGGGAAGAAATAGCATAACGAATTGTTAGCAACAATAAGGGGCTCAAAGATGAAAAAAATATTATTAGGCGTGTTTGTAGTGGCAGGTTTGTTAAACGCAGCTCATGATGCCCATGCAGAATTGAAGATGCTCGCAACCTATGGGCCAAACAAAACTTTTTCATCTGGATCGGATACAGTAAAGATAATATTTCCTAATATTAAGACAGTGATGGATCTAAAAATTACGGCCTCTCTTTACAACAGTGGGCCTCATGACCTAACACTTAGTTCATTTGCAACTAATGGCCTTATTGGGGAAATCGCCGTTACCCAATTGTGTGATTATACGAGTGTTACTGAAGTTTACGTGACTGGACGTTGTAAAATCGACGGAAAATCGACTCCTGTTTTCGGCGGAATATCGACCACTGTTTTCGGTGGAAGACCGGCTCCTGTTTTTGACGGAAAATCGACCACTGTTATCGGCTGGTACGACCACAGCAAATGGACTTGCAGCGCGGGAGTATATTCTGGGCCCGAGAGTATCTCGTATAGTATAGGTGTTAGTGGGCACCCGACTTTTAGGGGCCTGAGAAATTTAGACAATTAAAAACGAAAGCAAATTCTTTTTAGCTAAATCCTAATATCGACCTCTGTTTTCGGCGGAATATCGTCCGACTTTACCCTGCTAAAGATTGGTTCGTAGAAATAAGGCCCAACCAAAAAAGACTTGAGAACCCAGCCCAGATCTTGGTTGGAAAGAAACTGTCTTTGGTGCGAGCGGAGAGACTCGAACTCCCACGGGTTACCCCTCAGGATCCTAAATCCTGCGTGTCTGCCAATTCCACCACGCTCGCTGGCTTTCCATTATAATATGTCGGCATTGCGCCCGTAGCTCAGCTGGATAGAGCGTTGGCCTCCGGAGCCAAAGGTCGGTGGTTCGAATCCACTCGGGCGCGCCATGCTCACACTCCCAGGTTACTGTTGTGCGGAAATATCAGGTGAGGCGCTGTCAGGGGATTCGGGTGGGGCGGGCGGCGGTGGGGGAGTTTCGAAGTTGATTTTTTCGACCTGGGGAAAATAAGGTGAATCATGGAGAACTTTGCCGAACCACTTTTGGGCTTCGGGATAGTCGCCCAGTTTGTATAAAGTCTTTCCGTACAAATAAAAGACGTGGTCTGGGTTGACGTACAATTTTTCGGGCAGCATGGTCTCAAACAAAGCGCGGGCTTCGTTGTACCGGGCATCCGTCACCAGCAGGTCAAACTTGGCTTCGTTCCAGTGTCGGGTGACCTCGGCGTAACCGGTGGAATCAAGGTGTTTTTCATGCGTTGCCATTACCGCCACAAATTTTAAGATCTTATCGGTATCGTTATTTTTGGCGATGGCCTTAATTTGGGCTACCAAATGGTCTACAAAAAATTGACTGTACGCTTTACGCCAACCCGCGCCTTCGGGTATGTCCTTAAGTTCGATCAAACCTAAATCGGCCGCCTCCTTGCTGGGAATATCCTCGCTGATCCAGCGGCTTAAGTAGGGTTCCAAAGTCCAAATATCCGGCAGGTCATATTCGGCAATCAAAAAGGCGGGATCCTGATGTTGTTTGTAAAACTTGAGAAGATCAGGAGTAAAGGGCCGGGCTTGTTCGTAACGCGCGCGGATCAGGTCTATTTTAGGGGTGTCAAAAATATAATCTTGCGGCTGCTTGTTGCTGGTGGCCGTTTGCGAGTTCATAAAGTCATAAGCCATCCAGCCACTTGTGCCTAGAATCAGAATCAGCCCGGTGATGTTTTGGGCGTCTTGCTGGGGCGTGGCGGAGGCAGGCGTGATGCTCCATGGAGTCACGAAACTCAAGAGCAGGGTTAGAGATACGATAGCCCTCTGGCGTGAAGCGTGAAGTATCATCGGTACACCGCTATTTTAACCTTAGCCACCACACGCCCGTTGTTGAGCAATAGTCCAATATAGATGCCGTTAGCAAGGGGACGTCCCCAGCCGTCGCGCAGATCCCAGGAGACTTCGTTGTAACCCTGGGCGCCCCCGCTGCTGCCGCTGGGGTAGCTGCTGTCCCAAATTTGTTCGCCGTTGATATTGTAAATACGCAGGCCGATGTCTCCGGGCTCGGACAGGATGTAGCCGATATAGCCGACACTGCCATTCACGGGGTTTGGAAAAACCCGTGGGCCGTAGATCAGGGTGAGCTGGCCGTTACTCAAGTACAGCGTCAGCGTGGTGGTGCTGGTTTGATTGGCGGTGTCGGTGGCCGACAACAGCAAAATGTTTTCGCCTTGCGAAAGCGAAAGACCGCTGTAACTAAAGTGGCCGGTGTCAAAGTTATAGGAGACGCCGCTTTGACCGATCAGGTTAAGGGTGACGCCGCTATTCTGCACCAGACTGATGGTGGCAACACCCACGTCATCGGTGACATAGGCCAACAGTTCTGGCGATGAACTGGTGACAACCTGGCCATAGTAGTAGTCCTGACGGTTCAACTGGACAAACTTAATGTTGGGTGGGCTGACATCGATATAAATCAAAAGTTGCATGGTCTGAATGTCGCCGGCCGGATTAATGGCCGCTACGGTATAGGTATATAAGCCACCGAGGGTATTTTCGATCAGCGGAATTTCAAAACGTCCATCGGCACTGACGCCTATTTCGTGCACCAGTGATCCAGCAGTATCCAGCACGGCGCTGGGATACAGACGGCTGGTAAAATGCCGATAGACACGCAGCAGCGTGCCTGGATCAGTTTGACCATTAAGCGTGCTGACGGTGCCGGAGGCCAATATTAAAGCCACGCGATCTACATTTTGATTGTCGGTGACCGATAGCGGAGGTTTGTTTCCGTTGGTAATCAAGGGATGCGAGCTGCTCTCGAATTCACTTAAGTTGCTTAGGCCATCGCCGTCGTTATCGCCAGAACTGTCCACCACCAACGGGTTAAGGCCAAAGGCGCTCTCCCAGTCGTCTGACATGCCGTCAGCGTCACTGTCGGCATAAGCGCCCGGATCACTGCCGTATTGGTATTCGAGCGCGTTTGGCAGACCATCATCGTCTTTATCGATCTGGCCGTCGGCGGCGTCGTTTGGATCCAGGTTGTAAGTACGCTCCCAAGCGTCACTCATTCCATCGCTGTCGCTGTCGGTATCGCTGACCAGGGCAATTTCTGGAAAAGCCGAAATCATGGCTACCCCGCCACTGCCAAAAAGAATCTCAATGTTTTTGGATGCGGTGTTGGCCACGCTGTTTTGTTTCAGTTCTACGAGCATGGAGGCCGAAACCCCTGTCCAGGCTTCGGTGATCTGGCCCAGAATACTTTGAATATCGCCGCTGACGTACATCTGGGGGGCTTCCTCGTTGCCCAGAATCGTCAGGTTGATCCAGGGGCTAAAGGTCTTGGTCTTGCCGCTGTTGAGCACCACGCGCGGACGATACATGATCGAAAAAGAAACCGTGCTGCTGCGGTTTCCGGCAGCGTCGACAAACACGGCTTCCATATTCTTGGTGCCGTAACCGGTGGAAAACTCAAGCCGAGCGTTGCTAAATTCGCTGCTAATGGTGCGCATCGAGGCAGTGACATCGCCGCTTAATGTGATGCTGTTAAAGCCCCCATCGGCGCTGAAATTCAAGTAAATAAAACGGGAATAAGTTTCTTCTAAACCCAGCAGGCGGCTGATGCGGCAGTTGGTGGGCGGGGTGGTGTCGATGTAACTGCTGTCGTAAGTGACACGGTAACTTCCCCCGCTACGCTCGTTTCCGGCAGCGTCCATATAAGTCAGCGATAGATCAAAGGCGCTCAATTCAGCCACGTTGGTGGAAGCTATCAGGTAAGGTTGAAAGGCGAGGTATTGGTTAAGCGTCAGGCCTAAAACATTTCCGCCCGAAGAACTTAATTTCATCTGGATATCAGGTGTGCCGCTAAAGTTGTCTTCGACGTTAAAGAAAATATCAAAGCTGCTGCGTCCACTGTAGCCGCTGCCATCGCCCACTTGCAGGTTGCCCGAAGGTCCGGTGGCATCGTAAATAATAAAGTCGCTGGTCAGGCCTTGTGACTCGTTTGAATCAAAAAAGGTGGCCAGCACGGTTTTAACACCTTCGCGTCCACTGTCCAGCGTGATTAAACTGCTTTGCGTCTGGGCGTAGGTGTAGTCATACGTGACCGAGGGCGATACATCGCCGCTAAAATTCACATAACGCAAATCCTCATCGTATGCATAGTACGAGGCTGTAATTTGCGCCTGATTGGTATAAGTGGCCCCGCCGCGCAGCGCCAACACGGTTTGCGAGGGTTCGGCGCTTGAGATCTGCAAGCTGGCGGTCACCAGCACCGGATCGGTGGTATTTCCCAGGCCGTCCATGCCAACCACATACATGCGCATTTCCTGGTGGTACGAAAGGCCCATGAACATAGTGACCGGAAAGCTTGAGAGCGGGACAAAGACGTTGAGTGTGAGCTGGCTCGAAGGACTGATGTTTTCGAACCAGACCATGATGGCAATATCTGGCGTGCTGTAGTTGGCGTCGCGTGCGCTGATCGAGAGCGTGGTCCAGTTGCTAAACAGCAGGTCGCCGCCCAGGCCCACAGTCATGTCCATCGAGGGTCCCAGTGAATCGTACATGATGGCGTTGGTGGTGTTCGATGTGAGATTGATTTCGTCTGAAAAGGCGTAAGTAATGGTCTTGGTGCCCTGGGTGCTGGTGTCCAGGGTGACAGCGATATCCACCACTAAATCACTGGTGGTATGACCCACTGCAAAGGGCGGAGAGACGTCGCCCGCAATGCTGACTGTGGTCAGGTCGTGATCCCGCGCCGATACCGATACCGTCACCACGTTTTGCGAGGTGATCAAAACGCCACGGTTAATCGTCAGCGTCAGAATATCGGGCGGCTCTCCCAACAGAATCACGTTGTAAGTGATGATCTCCGACTCACGTCCAGAGGGATCCATAAACTGCACCAGGATATCCGTCGATACGCGATTTTGCAGACCAAGGTGTACCGGAAAAAACGTGGCCGCAAAGGGCAGGTAACTGTTTTCGGTGATCAGCGACAAATCGCTTTGAGTGGAAATAAATTTCACGCGCATGTTGCTGGTGTTTCCCACATCGTCGCTGACGGTTAAATTAAAACTGACGTTGTTGGCGCTGACAGCCATCACGGCGTCGGCAATGGCAAAAGTTCCGCTGGGGATACGCGCATCGTAGGTGACTTGCAAGGCCAGCAATGAGGTGGTGCTATGCAAGGCATCGCTGATGTAAAATGAAAAACTGACCATGCCGGGTGTGTCCGGAATGCCAATCTCGCCTGTGGCTGTCCAGGTGATTTCGTCAAAACCCTGGATGTTGTAGCTAATGTCCGAATACGTCTCGAGCAGTTTAACGTTGCGCTCATCGTCCGTGACGGTGACGCTGTAGGTGGCAGTTAAGCCTTGGATGTATCCGCTGCCGTTGCCAATGGTATAGGCGCTAAACGAGGGCCAGGTGTTGTGGTACTGAAAGTAAACCGAAGCGGTGGAAAGGTTGCTGGCCTGGTCGTACACGTAAACATCCAGAGTCACCACCAGGTTGTGCGTGGCTCCGGGAATTTCCACCGCCTCATCATTTTCAAAAAAATTAAGCGTGGTATTAAGTGTCAGCCCATTGACGGTGTGGCTATGCAGTTCTTGGAATACGCTGATCATGTCTGGCGTGGCGCTGATAGTATCGCTGGCGCGCAGGCGCAGGTTAAAGCTGGGCACGGTCAGGGTCACCGGACTGCCGTCGATGGCCATGCTGATCACCGGTGGCGTGGCGTCATAAACAATGTCGTCGGTGGCCTGCGAAGGGATCTCTGACAGGTTGCTAAACTGCACCGAAATATTTTTAGTGGTTTCTACCGTGGTGTTAAGTGTGATCACCTGGTTGGCGGTCAGTCCCGATGTGGTAAACGAAAAAGTAACGCCTACATCAACGATATCGCCGGTGATTGTAATGTATACCATTTGAGGGTCTTCGGCGTAGTAAGCCACATTTACGGTGTTGGCACTTACATAAATGGCCCCGTCGTTTAACAGGATACGCGGGTTTTCTGGGCCAATATTATCTAGCGATACCGCAGTGCTTAAAGTCACAGACAATCTTCCAGCCGGATCCATGAGCACCATGCTTAAGGTGGTCGATTGGCGCGAGGCCAGGGTTAAATTAATGTAATACTGCTGCTGGTAGGGAATAAAAGCGTTTTCGGTAATCTGCCCTAGGGCTGTGTTGCTTGAATCGAGCCAGACCAGCACATTTTCAGATGTACCCACATCGTCCGAAAGTGTCAGGTTCAGCGTAATCCAGTTGCTGCTGACAATGTTGTAACCTTCGGCCATCGTCAAAGTTCCGGTGGGCGCGGCAGCATCATACGTGATGGCAATGTTCTGCACCGAGCGGGTAATCCAAAAGACGTCTGCCACGGTGATCGAAAATGTGACTGGCCCAGGAACGTTTGGAAAGTTCAAGGTTCCGTCCAGTGTTTGCGGCGAGAGGCTGGGTGTCGGAAACTGCGTATCGTTGTCTGACGTGACCGACAAGAAACTCATATTAGTTTCGCTGTCTTGCACCGTGACACTGAAGGTAGCCTGCGTACCCAGAATATACCCGCTGCCGTTGCCAATGGTATAAGCGTTAACCGTGGGTGGCGAATTGACATAGGTGAATCCAATCGAAGCGGTGACGGTCTGATTCCAGGCTTCATCAAAGGCCGTCACGTCAACGGTGACCAGTGTGTTCTGTGAAATATCCAGCATGTGCAGCTCGATAAAATTTTCAACCACGTTGAGGCTGGCATTTTCGGTGACACCGACCACATCGAGGCTGTGGCTTTCGGCCATCCACATAACCACATTGGGGGTCAGCGAAAAATTGTCGGTCACGGCCACGCGTAAGTTAAAGGTAGGTTGCGACAGGCTGCCGGGGTTGTTGTCGATGCTTAAGGTAAGGGTCGGTGGGGTGTTATCGCCCAGAATGCGGCTGTCGAGCAGGGTGGCCAGGTTGCCGGCATCGTCGCGCACGCGCACGTTAATCGACAGAATGCCTTCGCGTGTCAGGCTGACTTCGGACAGCGTCCACTGCGCGAGGCCGCTGCTCACACTAAAACTGTTTGGCGTGGCGCTGGCGCTATAACCAAGCAAGCTTAAATCGGCTGTGACCATGTTGCTGTTAAGCAGGCCCAAATTTCCTTCGCTGACCAGTGCCGTCACAATCACTGCGCTTCCGTTTTTCACCGTAAAATACCGGCCGTTGTACTGGTTATACACGTTGATAGTGGTCAGTTGCGGGGCCGTGTTATCACCGATAATGCTGACAGCGAGTCGTGTCGACTGATGATTGGCAATATCCCGCACCACCATGGTCACGGTCAGTGTGGCTTCGGCAGAAATGCTGGTACTCGTTAAGGTCCATGTGGCGAGGCCAGTGCTGCTGTTGTAACTGTCGGCGCTGACCACGGCGCCGTAACCAAGCGGACGCAGGTCGGCAGTGATGTCATTGACGGTGAGCAGGTTGCGATTGCCGTCCGACACGTTGGCGGTCACCACCACGGTGCTGCCGTTGGCCACCGAACTATAGGTATCGTGGGTTTGGTTATAAATGCTGGCGCTGGTGATTTCTGGGTTCAGGCTGTCCGCCAGAATATTGCCGGTCACTTCGATTGCCAGATTACCGGCAGCATCGCGGGCCGATACCGTGACCACAATCACGCCGTCGCGGCTGGGGTTTACTGCGCTTAAAGTCCACACAGCGGCGGCGGTGGGCGCAAAAAAACCATCGGCGCTGACCACGGCGCCGTAACCCAGTTCGCTTAAATTGGCCGTGACCATGCGGGCTTCCATGCTTAGAATAGTGGTTTCGGTAAAGCCCGCAGACACAATGATGGTGTTGCCAGCATCCACCACGTAATACGTGTCCAAACTTTGGTTATAAATATTGACCGTGGTGACAACGGGCGCGGTGGTGTCGCCAATAATGCTGCCGGTATTTTCGGTAGACATATTGCCAGCTTCATCCCACACGCCCACCTTAATCGTCAGGGCGGTTTCGCTGGAGACGCTGACCGATGCCAGCGACCACTGGGCCACGCCAGTATTGGCAGCGTAGCTGTCGGCACTGACTGCGGCACCATATCCAAGCGGGCGCAAGTCTGCCGTGATCATGCGCGTTTCGATGATGGCGCGGTTGGTATCTATGACCAGGGCGGTCA
>JAHFDA010000090.1 GCA_023249225.1 bacterium | reverse complement strand
CTCTTCGGTAATGGTCATGACGGCTGCCACACTGCCATTGGTTTTCCGGATTTGCAGTTTAACCAGAACCATTCCCATATTCAAAAAAAAACAATTTTATTCCGGCATACCTCAAGCACGTGCAGATTTGTGCTTATGCAAAAGTTATCCACAGAAATTATGCGACGTTATTGTTTAATTTTTTCGTGTTATCTTCGTGATTTAACCCGCACTATTCATACTTTGTGACTGCCGAAAAAGTCTGTTTTCTGCAACGTGTGTAATAGTCCGCTTCATATGCGTGAATAATCCGGGTTAAGCACGTGCTAAATCTAGAATTATCCACAGACTATCAACAGATGTTATCAACTGTGATTGTCATTTTTTTCGTTGTTCTGGTTCCTTAGTCTAGTGTTCAAAGACTGCATGGAATCTTCTATGGAGCAAAACCCTACCCCTCGTAAAAACTCTGGCCCACAGTCCCATAAACTATTTCAATCTTTCCCATATTCAGAAAAAAACAATTTTATTTCGGCATACCTCAAGCACATGCAGATTTGCACTTATGCAAAAGTTATCCACAGAAATTATGCGACGTTATTGTTTAATTTTTTCGTGTTATCTTCGTGATTTAAATGTTCAGCATTCATATTTTGAATAAGTGCTGCGGGCGCTGTTGCAAGGGCTCACCCCTAACCTGCTCGGCTACCCTGCGGAAGCTAGTTTAAAACATTAAAGCCCTGCTGGCGGAAATGCTTGTCGAAGGCAAACGCCTGCCGAATCTCCTCCTGGCGCATCACTGCAAAACTGGCGTAATCGACCAGGCTGATTTTGCTGGAGTTAGAATTGACCCAAGCTTGAACAATGGTATCGTGCAGCGTTTCATCAATCCATACCACTTCCAGTTCGGGGACCATGTAACCCACAATCGCTGACGTATCTACAAAAACCTTCACGGTCAGGCATCCGCCAGATACTTGTCGTGCTGGCGCGCAAGGTCAGTCACCTTAGAATGAGCAACCCCGGCCAAAGCTTTGATGCGTTCCATTCTTTTTTTACGCTCCGCATCGATTGGCTTAACCAAATACTGTTCCAGTAAATTACGAATCACTTCAGCGATGGACTGTTTCTGCTGCCTGGACACCTTACGCAAGAGTTTCATTTGGTTTTCAGTTAACTGTATCTGGGTACGATGCATGGTTGTTTGCTCCTAGTGATTACACTTACTAAAGCATGTTATCCTACTAAAAACTACCCACGGCTTGCGGCCCTGTTGCAACGCAGCCAGATCTTATGGAAAGTTGACCTGCACCCTGTCAATCACCATGCAAAACACGTAATAAAACCATAGAATACATGCTTTTTTTGTTTAATTCCTCTAATTACATGGTATATTAGGCTTATAATGATTGAGCGCATTGTCAGTAAGACTTTTGGAAAAACTTCTTTTTTTCTGTTTGGGCCACGCCAGACCGGCAAATCTTTTTTGATTCAGTCCTTGTACCAGGATCGGATATTTAAAGTTAATTTGTTATTGGCCGAACCCTTTAAAAAGTACAGCGAGCAGCCGGGTCAGTTTCGGCGTGACGTGGAGTATCAGATACAGCGTCATGGCATCCAGCAGGTTTTTGTAGACGAAGTGCAAAAAATACCGCTGCTGCTCGACGAGGTTCACCATTTGATTGAAACCTATAAATTGCAATTCATACTGACCGGATCCAGCGCCCGTAAACTCAAACGCAAGGGCACCAACCTCTTGGCGGGGCGGGCAGTTCAAAAATATTTGTTTCCGTATTGCTACTCCGAAATCAAGGATGATTTTCATCTGGAGCATATCCTGCGCTTTGGATCATTGGCACCCATTTATGGCAACCGTAATGTGCCGGAACAAAAAGACATCTTGCGCACGTACGTCAACACCTACCTTAAAGAAGAAATTCAGGCCGAAGGTTTGGTTCGGAATCTGGGTGATTTTTCAAAATTTTTAGACCTGGCAGCCAGTCAGAGCGGGGAGTTGATCAATTTTTCGGGCATGGGGCGAGACTGCCAGCTATCCACGGATGTGGTGCAGGGTTACTACCAAATTCTAGAGGATACTTTAATTGGTTTTCGGTTGCAGCCCTGGCGCAGCAATCCGCGAAAGCGCATGGTGGCCCATCCCAAGTTTTATTTTTTTGACGTGGGTGTGGTGAATGCCATTAACCAAAATCTGGACAGCGACTTGAACCCCAGGATACGCGGCCATTTGTTTGAACAACTGTTGGTGTTAGAAACCCATCGCTTAAAAACGTACCGTTATTACGAAAGCAATCTGTATTTTTGGCGCACCAGCAATCATGCCGAAGTCGATCTGTTAATCGAGCGCCAGCATCGTCCGGCCGTGGCGGTGGAGTTTAAATCCACGCGCACTATTGTCCGCAAAGATATCACCGGACTGCTTTCGTTGGCCGAAAGTCATCCGCACGTCAAGTTACTGTGTGTGGCCGATGTGGATCAAGCGTTTGAGCTGCATGGCGTGGAAGTACTGCCCTGGCAGACTTACTTGGAGCAGTTGGATACTTATCTGGCGGGTTGATGCATCTGATCATCCAGAGGTTAAAGCAGCTTATTTAAAATCGGCTGCAACACCGCCCGCCGAGCGCGCAGGTAACTTTGATTGGCAATCAACCGTGCCGTACTGGTATAAATTTCATCGATGATCTCCAAGCCGTTGGCGCGCAGGGTGTTGCCGGTATCTACCAGATCCACAATGACATCCGCAAGTCCAAACAAAGGCCCCAGCTCCACCGAGCCATAAAGTTTGATGATTTGCGGATCAAAACCGCGATCGGCAAAAAACTTTTCGGCACCGTACGTAAACTTGGTAGCCACACGCACGTGATGCGGTAATTTTCTGATAGAAAGTTTTTTGTTTTTAGGTGCCGCCACCACCAGACGACAGCGGCCAAATTTGAGATCTGCCAACTCGGCCACCTTGGGACGGGTTTCGAGCAGAATATCTTTGCCGACAATGCCCAGATCGACCGCGCCATGTTCCACATACACCGGAACATCGGTGGGACGCACCACAATAAAACGCAAGTGTCCGCTGCGATCCGAAAATGAAAGCTGGCGGTCGTCTATATCAGCGCGCTGAAAACGATATCCAGCCGCAGAAAAAAGCTCCAGAGTTTTACGCAGCAGATGTCCTTTGGGCACGGCTATCGTCGTATGTGGCGTGTCGATCTTACGCGGCGCGGATTGCTTTTGTTTGAGCGCCCCCAGCACCTGATCCACATGAATGGCACCGCCCACTGCGGGCCGATGGTCACCATAGGTGCCCAGCAACTGGTCATAACGTCCGCCCGAGGCCAGCACATATCCGTAACGGGGCGAGATAAACTCGAAAATCACGCCTGTGTAATAGGCAATGTCTTTAACCAGTCCCTCGTTAAATTGGATGCGTGATTTGAGCCCCGCTTTTGAAAGTAGTTGCGAAATTTTTTTTAAGTACGCCGGAGCGCCTGGCCAGGGCGCAGATTTAAGGTGTGGCAAACGCCCAAACTCGCTGTAATCACGGTTGACCAGGGCCGCTTGTGCAGCAGGTTTATAACGCCGCAGGCTGTCACGGTGACCCACATCAATTAGATAATCTTTGAGTCCGGCGTTGCGCAACGCACGGTCGATGCAGCTGATGACCGCCACGTCGGCCTCGGGACTGCGCGGACCAATGAGCTCGACACCCGACTGGTAAAACTCGTGCTGCCAGGCCCGGCGGCGAAAAACCGGGCCGCTGTAATACAGTTTTAATTCGCCACGCTGGCCCTTCATTTGATGTGCCACCAAACGCGCCACGGCCGCCGTCATGTCGGGCCGTAATGCCAAAAGCTGTCCATCGCGGTCGAGCATGTTAAAACACTCGCCCTTAAGATAAGGCCCCAGACCGGGGCTGATGGAATCGTAAAGCTCAAAGGTGGGCGTCACCACCCGGCGAAAACCGGCCGATTCAAAGGTGCCTTGAATCTTGCGCACCACCTGCGTGCGCTGCTCGGCTTCTAGCGGCACCAATGCGCGCACACCGGCCGGCGTGCGTTTCATGTCGCTACCGGTAAAGAGGTCAGAGCCAAAAACTCCTGCGGACGCAAGCCCACCATCTTGATTGGCGCCGGATTGATGTTTTCACGCTCGGCAATGTGCTGTAGCTGTTTTTCTACCGACCGTTCAGTCTCGGGTGCAGGATGATCGCTCCACAATAAAATGCGTCCGTACTCGCTGCCAGCCATACGCCGCGTAATGGCTTCTACGCCCGGCGCGCCGCCATCGCGGCCACGCACTTGGCGGGCGACCTTGTCGCACACATTTAGGTTTTGGCGATCCAGATCCACAAGGGCTTCCCAGCGTACAGATGCCACGCTAAACAGCATGGCCCCCAGCTGCGGATGCATGTGCGGCAAGCCATACTCGGGCGGCATCGATTTAAGGCGTTCTTCCATATCTTTGTAACCGTTGGCCATAATGATGCTGGCGCTTTGACGGATGGTGGTGCGCGCTGCGTGACCACTTAAGATGATCGGCAAGTCCACCGCAAGTCCCACACGCTTGGCAACCCAATGCGCCTTTTCAACCAGCGGGGCCGCGTCCTGACCTGCTTCAAGCAGTACCGTCACCCGGTGCAGCAGACCGCAAAAGGGATGTGCGCTTGAAAAATCTTTAGGCACCTGGATCTGGGTCTGTAATACGTCGAGCAAACCCTGAAGCAGGCGACACAACGCCATTTCGTCCGCTCGTCCGTAGGCCATGGTCCAATCGATTTCTGGAAGCGAAGATACATGCAAGAGACCCTCACGCGCATGTGCGCCAAATTGTTCCGTGACCATGCGGCGCGCGGCTTCTTCACCAGATGCGATTTCAAGCTGAAAGTTAAGCAACATGTTTTAAATTATAGCCTGTCCAGTGCTGGCGCTGCCACGCCCAACCAGGTTTTAATTTCTTCAATCAATTCGGCCCGCGACCCGCGCAAGTGCCGATAGTCTTCTACGGTTTTCAAAAAATACTTTCCGTAGCCCTTGGTGGTCAGCCGCTCGTCGAGCACCAGCACTGCGCCACGGTCGGACTTGCTGCGGATCAGGCGGCCCACTCCTTGCTTAAAACGCAGTACCGCCAGCGGCATTTGGTAATGCATAAAACCCGAAAGGCCTTCGGCCTCCACCGCCTGGCTGCGCGCCGCCACCAGGGGGTCGGTGGGCACATCAAAAGGTAATTTAACAATCACCACCAGTGATAGCGCTTCGCCCGGAATATCGATGCCTTCCCAAAAACTGCTGGTAGCCAGCAACACCATGGGCCCGCCGCCAGACTTAAAACGCTCGTATAAGCTGCGCCGACTGTCAAAATACTGGCTCTGCGACAGCACCGTCAGTCCGGCATCGCGCGCAGGATCGCGCAAGCACTGCGCCACTTGTTCAAGCAGGGCATACGCAGTGAACAAGACCAAAGCCCTCCCTTGGGTGGCTTCAAGCACCGGCAAGAGCCAGCGTGCCAGCAAGCGGGCATAACCTCGCCCCTCTAGTTCGCGACTAGGCACATCGCTGGGAATGGCCAGTAGTGCCTGTTGTCTATAATCAAATTCAGACGGAAGCTTGAGCATGTTTAAGCGCTGCTCCACGTCGCCTAAAAGGCCCACACGCTGCCTGATAAATTCGAACGAATCGTTTACCGTCAGGGTCGCCGACGTCAGAATAACCGTACGTTTTTGGGCAAACAGTTTTTCGTTGAGGTAAGCCGTCACCGACAGCGGCGCGGCAATAAAAGCCAAAAGCGGTGGTCGGCGCGCAGGCAGGTATTCCACTGAATACACATAGGCTGGGTCGGCTGATGCAAATAGGCCCAGTGCTTGTTCCATACGCCGCAGCGCTTCGACGGGTCCGCCCAGATCGCCCCGCAAAGCACGCAAATCGGCATGTTGCTCGTATTCACCCAACGTCGCCAACAGCTTAGCCAGGGCTGCGCTCATGGCACTGGCAGCCTGCGTGCAAATTTCGAGTGCTGTCCCCAACGGTGTCCACAGCGGCGACTCGCGCCATTGGGGGGTCACATGCCACAGTCCAGCTTCTTCGGCTGCTTGCGCAACCCGCGCCTGTCGGGCAGCCCCCATTCCGGCAGTCTGTAAGGCTTCAATGCTTTCGGTCATGGCAGGCCAGCCGTTAAAGACCATTTGTAAGGCTTCGGCCAAGGGCGTTTTGTTGAGATCATGCTGCTTAAGTTTGCTCTTCAAACGCATCAGCAAACCTTGATCCGGGTTTTTGTCGTGCCAAAGCTGGCGCAGTTCATTCCACCAGGTTCCCAAAGCCACGCGGGCGCTCATGGCATCGGTCGTGGCGGCCTCCAGGTGGTGGGCTTCATCGATGATCAGGCGTTCATACGGCTTCAATATAAAGTGATCGCCCTGTAGATCGGCCAAAAGCTGCGCGTGGTTGGTGATGACCAGGTCGGCCTGGCGAGCCTGCTTGCGGACTTTAAACGCAAAGCAACGCTGAAAGTGCGCGCATTGCTCGCGGATACAGGTAGAGGTTTGCGAACGCACCCGTTCGACCAGCGGAGACGCCACACTGCCGTGCAGTTCAGACAGATCGCCGCTTTCGGTTTGCGCCAGCCAGCTGATCCAGGCCGCCATGATCAGCGGATTACCCTGGTTTTTTAAAGCATCGCGATAGTGCTCCTCCCACTTGCGCAAACAAATGTAGTTTTCACGGCCCTTGATAACCGTCACCACCAGGTCACGTCCCAAAAGTTTTTTAAGCACTGGAACGTCTTTGTACAAAAGCTGGTGCTGCAAAGTTTTGGTATAAGTCGAAATCACCACCTGTTCGCCTTGCTGCAGACTAAATAAAGCCGCCGGAAGCAAATACGCCAGGCTTTTTCCGGTGCCGGTACCCGCTTCGATGAGCGCATGCTGATCCTGCGCCAACGCTTTAGCCACCGCCTCCGCCATCTGTAATTGCGATGTCCGCACTTCAAATCCCGGGATCAGTTGTGAGAGTCGTCCCCCTTCTCCCAGCAGTGCCTCCACCCCTTTCCCTAATTCGTCCTCGTCCTCGTTCCCCGTTCTGCCTTCTTCAACCTGCCGCACCTCAATCTCTGTCTTCACCAAATCTGTCCAGCGCGCCTTTTCCTTAAGCGCCGTTTTGATGGATCGGGCCACGCCACGTCTATCCAGCGCCGCTTTAAAAAAATCACGCAGCGGCCAGGTACTCTTTCCCAAAAGCTGATCACAAGCTTCAAGTTGGGCCAGCGGTAAGGTTTCAATGTCATGGAGTAAACGCAAAAAAATTTCGGCCGTGGCCTCGGCATCTGCCATGGCCCGGTGCGCATCGGGCAGCAATACATCCATGTCACGCGCCACGTCCTCGAGCCGCAGCGATGTTAACGTGGGCCGCAGCAAGGTTACCAGGTCTTGCGTATCAACCACTGGATATTCATTCATGTGCAGGTCATAGCGTTTCAGCGCCTGATGCAGCATGCCCACGTCATACGTGACATTGTGTGCCACCAGCACGGCGCCGCTGATAAAAGCTTCGAAGCGAGGCCACACCGCACGCATCCCCGGTTGATCCTGCACCATGGCCGGAGTAATGCCGGTCATATGCGAAATAAATTGAGGAATGGGGTGGGTCGGACTCAATAATTGCTGAAAGCGTTCTGTGATGCGTCCGTTTTCAATACGCAGCGCCCCGATTTCAATAATGTCATTTTGATCGGGCGCCAAACCGGTGGTTTCTAAATCGAAGACCACAAATGTCCCCGGCATTGCATGGCTAGCTTGATTCATGGCAATGGTCTTATGTGATCTCCAGGCTCACCGGACAATGGTCCGACATGTCGACGTCCGAAAAGATCTGGGTCGACTTGACATGTGCTTTGAACTTTTCGTCGACACAGTAATAGTCGATTCTCCAGCCCACATTGTTGACCTTGGCAAAAGTACGCTGGCTCCACCAGGTATACATGCCGTTGCCCTCATAAAACACGCGATGCGTATCCACGTAACCCTTAGAAAGATACTGGGTCATCCACTCGCGCTCTTCGGGCAGGTATCCGGCGGTCTCTTCGTTTTCTTTAGGACGCGCCAAATCGTTGGGCGTGTGGGCAATATTAAAATCTCCGGTCACCACCACGTGACCGCCTTTTTTGACGATGGCCTGGCAGCGTTTGAGAATGGCATCACAAAATTCCAGTTTATACGCCAAGCGCGCCCCACCATCCCGGCTGTTAGGAAAATAGCAGTTGAGCAAGGTAAAGCCGTCGAATTCGATTTGAATCACCCGGCCCTCGTTATCGATGGACGGAATTCCCAAACCCAAAGTGACTTTCTTCGGTTTGACCCGAGTATAGACAGCCACACTGCTATAACCTTTTTTTTGCGCCGAATGCCAATGGCTCTGGTAACCGGCCACATTTACAAGCGCAGCGTCTAATTGATCCACTTGAGCTTTGGTTTCTTGCAAACACAGGACATCTGGCTTGGTCGTCTCGAACCAATCGAGAAAGCCTTTTTTTTGCACGGCGCGGATACCGTTGACGTTGAAGGTAATAAGTTTCATATCTTGGTGTGCAGTCCACATTCGATTTTACTCTGTCCCCGCCACCTTCCAGCACGTTCATCCTCCCCGGCACCAATGCGTTGGGTGCAAGGCGCGCAACCAATGGAAATATACCCCTTGTCCCACAACGGATGATGGGGCAGATCCTGTGCTTGCATATAATCGTAAATCTGCTTGGTACTCCAGCGCACAATGGGATAAACCTTAACAATGCCGCTCGGTCGGCGTTCGATGTTGGGGGTAGCAACCCGCGTACTCGCCTGACTACGGCGCACACCCGAAATCCAGCAGTCCACTCCTTGGATAGCGCGTTCCATCGGTTCTACCTTATTGATAGCACAGCAGCGGTCGGGATCATTTTGATATAAGTAGCCATGTTGTTTGACAAAATGCTCATGGGAAATCTGCGGATGAAACACCTGCAGATTGAGTTTAAATCGTGCGGTCATGGCCTGCATGAACTCCAGGGTTTCCGGAAAGTGCCAACCCGTATCAATAAAAATCACCCGCATGTCTGGCTTGATGCGCGTGGCCATGTGAATCAGGCCCATGCTGTCGGCCCCAAAACTGGTGCTTAATGCCGCACCGTCGCCAAAAAGGTGGGCCGTGGCGCGAATGCTGTCTGCGGGAGCAAGGCTTTCAAATTCTACGTTCATTGCCGCAATTTGTGGGTCTGTCAAGACGGACATGAACACTATTGTACTGGAATCAATCGCTTCACATGCGTAGCTCATCCGGGTAGAATAAAGTCACT
>JAHFDA010000089.1 GCA_023249225.1 bacterium | reverse complement strand
AACTTTAGGATGCTGGGACACTTGCCGGAATGGATTTACCAGGGAACTTTAAAAAAGCATCTGTACCTTGTGCCCCTGCGAGTCCGCCAGGATCCCGCGCAAGCCATGCGACTCCTGGATATCTGGTACGACTACGCCCGCTTTATGGCCAAGTTGCTGCTGATCACTGCCGCCTTGTTGGCGGGACTGGCCTGGTTGTTTTTTTTAATAGATTTCCTGAGGACGGCCACCCAGCAGGACGAGAACGCTGATTCCGGATCATTGATGAATCGCATGGAACATTCATTTGGCAGCGCCGCATTGTTTTGGGGCGCCGACGACATTGATGCCATGAAGCAGCCCCTTGCAGCTTTGGATCCGCCCTTGGAGTATCCCAACAACTATTTCGCCTCTGGCACCCTGTCTCAACTTGATTTAAGCCACGGCAAATGGGAGCACGTCGATATGGGTGAAGGTGTGCCCGGCAATACCGAGGTGCAAGTGACACCGCCCATTCCGGGACACCTATCCCCGTTGAATGGCCAGGCGGAGCCGCGCGAAAATTCGATTTCCGGCTTTAATGTTTACGAACCTGCAAATGCCGAATGGCAGGGCTACCTGAATCTGACGGCATCTCAAATTCGGGACACCTGGCAGGCACACGATCTGGAGTACTGGGACTTTTTGACGGCTTTGCCGGAGCAACGCGCATTGCGTCCCGCATACGAAGCGGAAATTGATGGGTTTTTAAAAGATCACCCGGATCCGGCTTTGGGCGAGGCTTCGGAGTTTATGGACACCCTGGTGCTAACCCATTACCGCTTTGGCCCCTATGAACCAGATGACAAACTGGAATACATGTGGCTGCGCTTGCGCGGAAGCCATGGCTGGCTGCCCGAAAACCGAAATCTATTGGTGGAATTTGCCGATCAGGCCGAACAGGGCATGTGCGAAGACTGGGGCAACGTCATCAACTACGGACTGCGCCGCATGGGCTTTCCGGCCGCAGTCATGGTGGGTTATACGACCGCCAACAGCGGTACTGCCATTTCTGGCACCGGCCATTTTATAAGTTACGTGCCCGTGTGGACCGAAGACAACTACATTTATAACGTACCCGTCGACCATCCCTTTACTCAGCCCAGTGAATTTCCGTGGTGGCAGCGCATTCACTGGTGGACGGTGCTGGGTTACAGCATTGCGGCCATTACATTGCTGCTGCTTTTACGCCGCGCGCAGAAAATAGAGTTTGCCAGACTGCGCGGCTTTTTTTACAAACTGTGGCTGTGGCCGCAAATGCGCCGCTTTTTGCGGAAATCGACGGACAGCAACACCCCCATCGTCAAACCCGTTGAGACAAGCGCTCCGCAAAAGTTAAGCGCAGAAACCCTTCAGCAGTCGTGGCAAAAACTTGCCCCAGATGCGCAGGCCACCGTCGAGCGGATATTCCGCGCCATTTGGGAAGTGCGTTTTACCGGTTATGAAGGCGCGCAGCAGTACGATCGCTTCGTCACCCGCTTCATCCAGGATCCGCAGCAGTTTGCCAAACGCCGGGGCGTCACGGAACTTAAAGAAATGACCGTGTACCAGAACCTGATTGTTTTTGATCCTCCAAGGTTTAGCCCCATGCTCGAAGAAACTTTTAATCTGGTCTTGGAACAAAACCGCGCCCTAATCCGGTCTGATTCCGGGCTACAAGACCATCTACATTTGCTGCTGAAAATCGGCGGCTTTCCGGAGGCATGGATCGCCAGATTTGAGGCGTTTAAGTAAACAACGTTTCCCGGCCACTAAGCAGCCGTTGCTGATCATAGCCCAGCAAAAAGCCATACGTTCCCATGGTTGCCAGTGTGAAAAAACTCCAAAACAACAAACTGGGATCATGAAAAGCCACCGCCGGAACGGCTGCATAAATAAAGCCCGTAGACATAAAAAAGAAAGTTCGTCTCTGGCAGCGCTGGCGGACATCAGCGGGAATACGCTCGTGAACCCTTACGCCATGCGCCGCCATGGCGCCCGCATATATGCCCGTAAAAATAATGGGCAGCATGGCGCTAAACCCCAGCGCCCCACCCACACTAAAAATCTCCCATCTCCCCTTGGACATAATCAGCAATGCCGTCAGCCCGGCGCTGGCCACGGCCATAAAAGTACCTTTTTTGCCGGTGACTTTGAGGGAATACAAAACCAACTCTTGAAATTGGACTGCCGTATTAAGGTCAGTCTTGTCTAAATTTTCCGGGCGGGTGGCTGACTGACGGAAGCTTAACATGGTGATCTATCGTAAAGCTGAAGGGTAATCTGTATTGGTGAAATTAGACTTTTTGGATTTTTTGAAAGTATTCCGCCGGGCTTAATATCTGAAACGGCAGGGAGGCCCTGGATGGAAAATCCTTTTTGTTGCCGGTGACCAAGACATCCGCCATGACCGCGAGTGCCAAATCCAAAAACATTTGATCGTCGCTATCTGTTGTTTTTATTGAAGCGCTTTGGGGTTGCACCTGCAATGCACACATTAAAATCTGATCCAGCAGATCCAGAACATCTTGCGTTGCAAAGCCCATTTCAGATCGCGTCAAAACTTCTTTATACTCATCAAAAACTTCTGGACTGATGTGCCAGTGTTCATGTTCCAACACCTGTTTGACAAGCCGGTGACATAGGCCACCCTTCGTCAGCATGGCCGAAACAATGACATTGGTATCCACCACCACCTTCATTTTTTACGGTCTTTCCGCACACGCGTTATAAATTCGTCCACTTGTTTCATGGTCCATTTATTTAAACCGCGGCGCTCCGCTTCCGCTTGCATCCGTTCCATGGCCTGCTGCCCTTTGACCCTGCGTATCATGTTCAGGTCATCTTCCAGGCGATCCCCATTGGTGCCCGTCAAGATGCCTACCGGCCTGCCGTTCAGGGTCAAGACCACTTCCTGGCCACCTGTAAGCGTCTGCCACACAAAGCTAGGCTTTAATCTGAAGTCACGTACCGTTACAAATTTCATAACTCACCTCTATCTTTTGGATGCCAATAAAATCACAAAAGATGTACGTATTGGATATCATTATGAAACCAGCCATGGACTCCTATAATCTGAAATATATTTTGTCCAATTTCGATAGATGGCGTGCCTCCTAAAAACATGATCCATCGCCGCGTTGTGGCTGACCGTAATCCCGAACTCCACGCTCCCGGGACATATCAGATCCTCCCTGCCGACCAGGTAGCCGCCTTTGCCGCCAACGAATTTAAAACGCCGCTCTTTCGTGCGTTGGCTGCGCAAGTGGGTAGTCCGGTTTACGAACTGCTGGAGCAACTCAAGCGCCATCCAATGGCGATCTACCGGCCGGTCAATGATTTTGAACGTTACAACTTTACTTCGTGGGCGCGCGTGTTTTCGCGCCGGCCGGATACCTACGCCAATTCCTTTGTCCACGACCTGTACTGCTTTCACGAATGGACCCACATGGCCACCATGCCCTACGGCGAAACCGATCTTGAGGCGTGGATGGAAAAGATGACCCGCAACGAAGACGACGCCTCGTTTATGTCTGAAGTATGGCTGCACTTTGCCATTCCGGAGCTGCGAAAAAATACCTTCGAACAAGAAATTTGGGTCGACCGCTTTTTAGACAACCGCGTCAAACTTTCCAAAACAGATGAAAGCAACCAGGCGTTTTATGCCCGCAATCCGCAAGGATTTCGGCAGACCATCTATGACTACTACATGGACGTGAAGCACCACAAACACAAGCAGGGCATTTTGCCGGGCACGGACGAACCCGAAAAACGCATGGTGCAGTACGTGCTCGAAAACCGGCGCTGGTGCGGCTATTACCGTGCGCATGCCGCCAAGGTGGAAAGCCACATGGCCGGGCTTTACCGCATGACCCAAGAAGGCCTCGCGGCTGAAACACTGGCCACCGTGCATCTTTCGTGGGTGCAGTCGATGACCAAACACGGCGTGATCTTCCACGACCAGGCACGCGTCTTTTATGACGATGTGGCCGCGCATCCCTTTGCGGGCGTCGACGTCAGTTTGGAATCGCAGGAAGTGCAACGCAAGCTAGAAGGTTTTACGCGGCGGTTGGCAGAAATGCGTGATCGCGGGCTGATTACTCCCACGCCCACCCTGCCGCTGCAAATCCAGTGTTTGAGTTCCGGCGTTACCGCCACGGTGTATTCCGAGCCGACGCCAGAAGTTCAGGCCATCTACGACGAGCTGCGCATCGAACCCGGCTTGTTCCACAAGCTCTACGGCGAACCCTATCTGCGCGGGCAAGACGCCATACACATTCGGTTTTTAGACGCCTATCGTAATTGGGCTTCCTCTGTGGTCACGGGCTTGGCGGCTTATCAATTTGCTTATGCCTCGAACGGTTCCAACGAGGCCATGAAGGATACTTTTAATACCATCCGTGTGCGCTACCCCAACGCAACAGTCGGTGTATTTACCGGAGAATACGAAGGCGCCACCGGATACGTTAAGGCCGCCGGTCTGCCCCTTGTGGAAGTCGACCGTTTTGCCGATCCGTGGACGGCGCTGACGGAAAAATTAAAACCCGGCGACTTTTTTTACATCAGCCACCCCAGCGCCCTCGACGGCATGTTGTGGCCGGACTACCCGCGTCTGGTTAAGCTCTGCGAGGACAAGGGCATACGCTTGATGGTTGACCTTGCCTATGTGGGCTGCGTGGCGCGGGAGTATCAGATTGATGTTTCCAGCGCGGCCATTCACACCGTATTTTTCAGTTTGAGCAAAATGGGCATGTACTACCAGCGCATCGGCGGTTGTTTTTCGCGCGAGGACAATCCGCTGCTCTATGGCAACCAGTGGTTTAAAAATCCGCAGAGTCTGGAGCTGGGCACGCGTTACCTGCAGCGCCACCAGGTGCGCGAACTGGCCCCCAAGTACGCCACCCTGCAACGCCGCATTGTGCAGCACCTTAACCGCAAATACGGCCTGCATCTGGAACCCTGCGACGTTTACCTTTTGGCCGCACAAATGATGCATGACCGTTCGGAACTTCCCGCCGAACCGGAAGAATTTTCGGTGCTCTACCGCCCCCTGGGCTCACGCGGCAGCCTGCGCCTGTGCCTGACGCCGCTCATTGATGTGATGGTGAAATAATTTTGAGTTTTAAATGATGAATTTTGAATTTAAAATAGCGGCGCTGCGTTTTACTGAATCTTCGGATCCTGTTCGCGGCCTGCAAATTTTGCGAACCCTGCTTGGTCAAGCGGATTGGAAGCGTATGCTCGGCGCCGACGGATTTTTACCGGGTTCCAACACCGTCATCGACGACCAATTCCTTTTTGGACGAAACACGGAATTTTCGGAACAGGATCTGACTGAACTACTAAACGTGATTTGCGCTCTTTTATGGGAACTGACCAATGGGTTGAACAATGCGGTGACTTTTGAGAACACCGAAGGCAGCTTTCAGATGCGCATTGAACGCCAGACACATTCCAAGCAACATTTGGATGACGACCATGTCGATGATTATATTTTTGAAAACACTAAAACCGAAACGATTTCGGGGCCAAACAGCGCCCCTGCGTTCCAGCTTTCATTCACATCCACCCACCGAACGGTTCACTGGATGCGTGGAGAGAACACCGGCGTGCGTGTCAATGGAACCCTCCGGCTAACACTGGACGACCGAACCTTGTTTGAAGCCTTACACCACAACATGTTGTTTGAAACCAAAGACATCCTGTCTATCCTTGGACGATACGCAGCATCCAAACGGGGGCGTCCGGATCTGGCAATTCAAATCGGCGACTATTTGCGTCACCGGCCCGTGCAGTACACGCCCGCAGAGATCGGAGACTTTTGGAAATCGGTTTACGCGCACAACGCCCTGTTTACCGGCTGGCATACCGATATGCAGGCCGAAGCCATAGAGTTTATTAAGACGCGGCTGGCCAGCAAGCCCCGGCCTTTGGCACTTTTAGATTTTGGTATCGCAAATGGTGCCTTATATCAGGCGCTTAAACCGGAAATTCTTGCGGGCATCCGATTGCATGGATTGGCACACTCGGCACAACTTGATCCGTCCAAAAAACCGATCGGCGCCGAAGCATTTACCGTTGACGTACAACCCGATATGACCGAACTGCTCCGCTCCAAAGGCGGAACTTTTGACATGGCGCTGTGCACTTACGTATTTGCGTACCTCGACGACGCCGAGCGCCGCGAGGTTTTATCTGCGCTGATGCACGCCGTCCGACCGGATGGAGAAATTGTTCTGGTGCTGCACCACCCCGCCAGCAGCATCAGCGAGCAATACAACGAATACCGGCCCTACTGGCTGGTCTTGTTTGAATTGTTCCAAGCTTTGGTGGAGAACCAGCACTCCGTGGCACAAAAATGTTATGGTCGTTTAATCGATCACCTGGGCAGTTGCACCCACATTGGCCCCGACGTTAAACAACGCGTCGAAAAATATATGGCCATTGTCGGCCACGCCTTGCACGATTCCAATGCCCCCCGCGATAAAGTTCCGGAGGAACTGCAAGAAATGTTCGCCGAAGTCCGCAACCAGCTGATCATTCCCAGCACTTTTCGGCCCATCCTAAACCCGCTTACCGATCTGCCGCTGCCGCCTGGCCTGGAACTTGTGCGGCACCAAGTTCTATACGATGTTAAGAAGCAGCCCGTGGCAACTGGCCTGGTGCTAAAAAGAAAGTTAACATAAAACTCATGCTTACTGTTACGCTCCACCGCATGATTTCAGTCCGTGAACAATTCCTCTGCCAGGTGGAAAACCCTCTGCGTATACGCCGGATGGTAAAGGAATATGCCGGCCAGACGGACTACACCCACCCACATGTGCTCGTGGACGGCAAGCGGCTCGGCTGGGCCGACCCGGAAGACGTTGGCGCAATCGATTTTTCCACACGCCGTTCATATAGCGGCGATGGACGTATTCACCTTGGCCCGGACGGGCGTCCGCTGAACCCTTACCGCACGTCGGCCATGATCCGTGGCCGCGGCTGGCTGGGACACTGGGGCGCCAACTTTGCCGCCGATCCGCTAATTACCTGCACAGACGAAGACGGCGCACTGCACGTGCTGCTGATCAAACGTCCCACCGGCGAATGGGCTTACCCCGGCGGCTTTGTCGATTACGGCGAACTCGCTACAGTCACCGCCGTACGCGAACTCTGCGAGGAAACCGGAATGGATGAAACTGCCGCGCAAAACATTTTGCGCTCCGGAAAAATTCTGCACCAGGGCATTGTCGACGACCCGCGCAGCACCCAAAACGCCTGGACCGAAACCACCGTCGTCCACGCCCACATCGCCGACGCCGACGCCCTGCGCTTGCGCCTCGACGCCGGCGACGATGCCCAGGACGTACGCTGGGCCAAAGTAAGGCCAGAACTTTTTAAGGAACTCATTGACGTGCACCACGCTTTTTTGCTGATGGCGCTGGAGACGCTAATTTCTGACGGTAGAATTCAGGCCCGCGAGTATGAGACCTGTTTCAAGGCACTTGGGTACCGATTTCCTTAATGCCTGTCCAATAATTTTTCGTCCAAAAATACCTGAATCAAATCTAGAATTCAATCGATATAGAGCAGATGCCCCTTTTGCACTCAAAACTGGTAGCCCTATCGCTAGACGACAGCATTAACTTTGACCTGCCCGTTAGCGGCCTTATGCGGGTGGAAGACGGTGGTTTACTCACTTCAGCCAATATTTGGGATTTTTACGAATTCATTGGAAAAATCTATGGCCCCGTGTTGGCTCAACGCTGGCCATTATTTAATGTCCTCTTTTCCAATGCTGCTGCGGGCATTATTGCCAAAGATATTGCAATACACGGTTTTAAAGACGAATGCCTCTTTTTAAGATACCCCTACTGTTTTTTAATCGATCAAAATATCGATTGGAAAAGTCTGCCCCTGGGTCAAGCCAGTTTTTGTGTGCCTTTAAAACAAGGTGTGCTTTCCATATCTAGACAACACGGCATCTATATTTTTCCGTACCGCCCCGCCATACAATCCCTGGTCACAAAAGCCTTTTCGAACAACCGTGCAATTAAGCGTCTTTCGAACTGGGACAAACCCTTAAAACAAGACTTATCTTCGGTACTTCCGGAACTCCCAAGCCGTATTGCAGCCTTGGTCAAAGGCAAATTCAGATTAAATTCTCAACCGTATGAGAATTGGTCAACTGCGGGTTACTCTCCTAGAGATGACCGCATAGATATCCACCCAGCCATGGCCCATGGAACTGGCCATTCGAAGTTTTACTGGGCCTTTGCCATGAACTATCTGGTTCATGAGGTAGGTCATCTGGTTCAGCATCATGGCGGCTCCGAGCAAGCAGAACTATATGCGCAGGCACGCGGTTACGCTTTTGATTCCAAGGAGTTTAATCTAATGATATTCGAGTATCTTTCAAGATTATTCCTTGCGCTGATATTGATGGGATCTTCGAAAGTGTCCGAAACGTTAGGTTTACACGACAAAACCCTTAAAGACGTATTCGATACTGATGCACAGAATCTGTTGATCCACTTTTATGCGCTTGACCCCCATAGATTCGAGTCTGCGGTTTCGTTGTATGCAACTTATAATTTTTCAGAAGACTTTGCCGAAACTTTTAATTTTTACGTCATGCACGGGGCAACCTTCCGAAGCTGGGCGCAGTCGGAACCCTGGGCCAGTGCAGCTTATGCGTACTTTCGTGACCAGTGGTTTACGCAGGATGGTGATGTTTTTGAATATGATAATGCCGGACAACGCATAAAGCAGCCCGATCCCTAACCCAGATTATTCACGACGAACTGGCGTCTTTCAAAACAAAAATTCTGTGCATCAACACCGATAATCCCTCGGTTTCCGCCACTCTCAAAATCTTGGGCTATTGGTCAGACCCCAAGGCAATTAACTATTCTAAAGTACTACTTTAGAATAGTTTTATGCAGGTTTAGCGCTCGATTTGGAGGCATCTGGTCAGGGAACTGTCCCAACCCCATGCGTCTATCCTGTTTGGGCACCGGGCAAGTTACTTGAAAACCCCCAGACGCTGCGGCGCATGCCGGGCCACAAACTGGCGTGCCAGGTCGATGGTAAGGTCGGAACGGCGGTGTTCTTTTTGCGTAAGCCAGAACCAGTGTTCGCGCGTGGCTTCGATCGAAAGGCGTCGCGGCCGTTCGCGCACAATGCGCCCCTGCACGACAACCGGCTGCATGATAGAAGTGTAACCCGCCGCGCGCATGGCCTCGGCCTCGCTAACCTGGCCGATGATGGACTGAATATCCGGGTGACCATAGTTGCGGAAAATTCCCGGAATTCCGGCCAGCGACATCTTGCCAATTTCCTCCGCCACTTTCACGCAGGCCTGATCCCAGGCCATGGTGATCTTAAAAGCCGCGCTCCAGTCGTC
>JAHFDA010000001.1 GCA_023249225.1 bacterium | reverse complement strand
CTTTTGGTTGTCCGTCGCCTGGCGGTGCGAAGCGGCCTGGCGCAGCCGCCGGCTATCTACGACTTGGCGTTCGTCGTTATCCTGTCGGCACTGGTCGGCGCGCGGGTGTACGCGGTACTGTTGTTTTTGCCCGACTACCTGGCTGGCCCGTGGGAAGTTTTCAAGGTCTGGCACGGGGGCTTGGCAATTCACGGCGCCCTGCTCGGCGGCGGCCTTGCGCTCTGGTGGTATTGCCGCCGCAAGCGCCAGTCGTCTTGGGCCTGGGCGGATATTTTGGCGGTCGCCTTGCCGCTGGGGCAGGCCATCGGCCGCTGGGGAAATTATTTCAATCAGGAATTATTCGGCCGCCCCACCAGTTTGCCGTGGGGGATCCTAATTGATCCTACGCATCGTCCCGCTGGGTATGAACTTGTGCGCTACTACCATCCGACGTTTCTCTATGAATCGCTACTGAACGCTGCGCTCGGTCTCGTCCTGTGGTGGCTCTACCGCCGGCGCAAGCAGACGGGCGTGGTGCTGTCGGCGTACCTGGCCGGCTACGGTGTCATTCGTCTGCTGATGGAGCAGTTGCGCCTGGACGAGACTCCCGTGATTTTCGGTCTGCGCTGGCCAGTGCTCGTGAGCGTGCTGCTGGTAATGATTGGGGTATCGGGATTAATGGCACGCCAACGGCGGCCGATTACTGATCGCAGCTGACCGCTCTTGACGCGTTATACCTTATAAGATATAATGCCTATGGTGGTTGAAGTGATTTTCTACCACGAGGAAGATGGAACATGTCCGGTCCTGGAATTTCTCCGGTCCGAACTGTCCGCGGTGCGCCAGCGGGCCTACCAACGCATCGAAATACTGAAAGCGCGCGGCCATACGGCGCGCCGGCCGCTGGCTGAAAACTTGGGTCACGGCCTCTACGAACTCCGGTGGCATCACGGCCGCGTGCAGTACCGCATCCTCTACTTTTTTCACCACCAGCGCGCAGTGGTCCTGGCCCACGCACTCACGAAAGAAAAGAATATCCCGTCAGCTGACTACGCCCGCGCGTTGCGCAGAAAAGCGCTTTTCGAGACTAACCCCCTTAAACACACGCACCAAGGAGAATTTTTATGAAACGAAAAAAGAAAACGACCACGGACGCCCTAAAGATCATGGATGCGCTGTGGGGCAATGAGCCCGGCTGGAAGGAAGGTATTGAGCGGGAGCGCCAGAAGTTTGCTCTGGGCGAACTCATCCGCCACGCCCGCGAGGCCCGCGGATTGACGCAGCAAGAGCTCGCCGACCGCGTCGGTACCTCCCAAAGCCATATCTCGCGCATCGAGGATGCCAACTATGACCGCCTCATGGTCTCGACGTTGCAGCGCATTGCCTTTACCCTGCGCCAGCGCGTGGAGGTTCGGCTGACCCCGATCAAGGTCAAAGCGAAGGCCTGAAAACTCAAAAACCATGACCAATAACCTAACTCGCCGCCGAGTAGCTGAATTCGCCTCGCCTTTAGTCAGGTCCTGGTCAGTGCTATACTATTGGTGACTATGGCACCTACGCTAAAACCTTTGACGTGGCGGCATTCCCTCCAACCTCTTTTTTTATCGTTGTTCGTGGCGCTTATCTTAGGAGTTCCGTTAGTAAGCTGGGCCCAAGACAATCCGGCCGCTGGTGCGCCTGCCGGAGGCGCAGCCGGCCACGTTATTCAGTTGCCCAACCCAATCAGCATCACCGATCCGCGCGTCCTCATTGGTCAAATCATTGGCGCAGCTTTAGGCATTGTGGGGTCGATCGCTTTTGCGATGTTTCTCTGGGGCGGGTTTCTCTGGATGACGTCGGCGGGCAATTCCGAGAAAGTCTCGAAAGGCAAAATGGTAATCCTGTGGGCGGCCATCGGCCTCGCGGTGATATTCACAAGCTACGCGCTGGTGTCCTACGTGCTGAAGGGGTTGAAGCCTCAGACGTCCGGCGTGCAACAGCCGCCGCCAGCGACAGGCGTGCAACAACAGCCTTAGGAAAGGTTATCTAGATTTACCCTCAAGATAACGTGATTTTCCGGTAAAATAACCGGAATTTTTTGTTATTATTAGGACTTACGGGTTTGCGTAATTTAAGTAGTTGGTGATGGAAATTCTGCTAATGGATAGCTTCTGCTCGTACCAACTGACCCCGGCTTTGATTCTCGCCCTTTCCAATTTGAAGAAAGCCATGAAGGCGGCGAAGATGTGGGTTTTTTGGGATTGATGACTGGTCGCGGAACACTTTTCAATGCCGGTGGTCTGCTTGAGGCCACGGTGAAATTCCTCGATCTTCCAACGGGAATCCGCATGGCCAGTAAACTCCTCATAGGACGTCAGGGATACATCGTTCGTGGCCAGGTAGCGTTCGTCGCCGTTTTTGGCAACTGTCTTGCAGACCAGGACGAAACCGAATTCCTTGAGCCAGACTTGCCTGACCTGTCTGTTGGCCAGGTGCAAGTCCTGGATGGAAACGTATTCGCCTTTGACCACGGACACCTTGCGATTACTCTTGAGGTTGCAGATGAAATGCCAGCGTTGGCTGCGGATAAGTTTTAAGTTCTTTACGGCGCCATACCAGCAGTCCACCAGGACGTACCATGGGGAAAACCGCCGTTGTTTGGCCCGTTTGAGCATTTCCTGGAAGTGGTCGTTCTTGTCCTGACCGTCCACGTCCGGTTGGTACAGCCGGTAATCAACCGGCACAAATTTCTCGTTGTCCGTCCACAGCAGGTTGACCAAGCCGATGCCTTTGACTAAACCGTGCACATTGCCCGAGTATTGCAACTTGACCAATCCGTTTTCCCGGGAGTACCGTTGGTCGAGCACGGCATCGTCACTCACCAAGTAGCCGGACTGGCGCTGCACGAACGGTTGGGCCTGGTTCCAAATTTCTGCGGGACTAAACGTGGAACCATCCAGCCAGTTGGTGACCGCGTCATGGTGCATGGATGCACGGGGAGCAACCCGGGCCAATGCCGTCGCGGAAAATCTGCTTTGACTGGCGAGCAGAAAGTCCCGATAGAGCCCTAAAGAACATTTTTGTTTTTGCATAGTGGTCGGGGATAAATTGTATGTTTGTTTTTCGACGACCTTTTATAGCCTCATCATCTCATAAACTCATGCGTAAGGGAATTTCTGGGTTTAGGAGTGATTTTTATCCAAACCCGTAAGTCCTAATAATATACAGAGAATTGGAAGAGTAGCCCTTTAACAAAATGAGAAACCCCATGAAAACGAAGAAAAAAACTATGCCCACGATATGCGTCGACTTCGACGGAGTGATACACAGATACTCCAACGGATGGCAGGAGGGGGTGGTCTATGATCCGCCCGTGGAAGGAACAAAAAGAGCGATGAAATGGTTTGTGGAACGGGGATACCGAGTTGTCATCCTCACCGCAAGGTTACAACCTCGATACCCCGACATTCAAGAGCAGAGAGCCAAGATGATACAATGGCTCACCAAGTACGGGTTCAACGAAGGGGAACATTACCATGAGATAACCAACAACAAACCATCAGCCGAAATGTACATTGATAACAAGGCCATGAGGTTCACTGGAAACTGGAAGGAGATTATACAATATCTCCATGAGAAGGAAGGACAAAATGTACCGCCCATTGGAAAAAGGAATGGTATCTCTGCAGGTCACCCAGATAATCATTGAGCATCACCCCAAGATAAAAGAGGTGAGAATGATCAGCCACGAGGTTAGCGTCAACTGGCGGCAGAGATACAAGCAAGGACAAGAGAAACTGGGACACATTGACGAGGGGCTGGTTCACACTATTCCCACCATCAATCACTGGTACGAGCGAGAAGAATTCTGCTCGTTGCATCGAGACACCATGCCCAAGATTGAGGAATTCCAGGTGTGGTCGTTCAATTCAAAGGTGAGGTGCCATGACGGGATACCGAGGCACGTACCGATGATGAACTTCCACCCCGAAGAAGGGATCGCGCAGGAGCAGATCTGCGTGGCAATAGAGCACATCTGCCCTGAAAAGTCGGGTGTCTTACTGGAGAGCGGAAGATACTACCATTACTATGGCAACTTCCTGCTTTCCGAAGCTGAATGGCTGAGATTCTTGGACGCATTCCTTATGCCATGCGTGCTGGTGAGTCCTCGATACGTAGGACATGCCTTAGTAGACGGATACTGCTCATTGAGGTTGACCGCCGACGCAACGTATAAGCCAACAGTCCCCAGAGTAATCGAGGTCTTTCACTGAACAGAGAGGGGGAGATTATCCAAAAGATAATCCCCTCTCTCACTAATCCATTTTTCGATAATTTGGTACAGAAATATAGAGCCAGCAGCGGATTTGCCCGCACGCAACTGAATTACATCATCATCGGAACCGTCCCGCTTTCATTTTTTGGCACGCTTTTTGGTGCTCTCTCCCCTCTAATTTACGGATTGCAATACTTTTGGCTCGGTCCTTATTTTGCCTTGCCGATGATTGTATATTTGGTGTATTTCAGTTTTTACTATAGACCGAAATAATTTTGGTGTTGGCATGAATTCTATAAGCAGCGAGATCGTGTTGAGGCAAGGTCGTCCAGAAGATTGCACTGCTGCGAGTGAGCTTATTTATTCCACCGGTCCATATTTTTTCGACCACGTTTTCGGCAATGACCGAATGAAAACATGTCAGTTGCTCGAATACCTTTATCGAAAAAGATCGGGCATATTTTCCCATCGTTTCTCGACCGTTGCTGAGCTGGAGGGAGAAGTCGCTGGTCTTGTTCTTGGCTTTGACGGTTGGCAAAGACATCGCCATTCACTGCTGAATGATTTTTACGTCCTCACCCGGTATACTCCTCCAAAAATAATTTGGATGTTGTACCGCGATTTTCACGTGAAAAAGTTTATCAAACGCATACCACACGGTTCGTATTACATCGCCCATCTGGCGGTATTGCCGGCATTCCAGCACCACGGTGTCGGTCATGTGTTATTGAAGCAGGTGGTTGAAAAAGCGAGATCGTCTGGATACGCGTCGTGCAGTCTTGACGCTTCAGCGAACAATACTGTTGCCGTCAGCCTTTACCAGGAGTTAGGGTTTGCGATCACAAAAACGGTTAGACATAAATATCTTGAGGAAAAATATCAATTGCCCGGGCATCATCGGATGATCAGAATGTTGTCCAAGTAATTTCGTTTTTTGGTTTTGACGGTGGGTCAAAACGGCGCTACAATGAGTTAGCGCCGTCTTTTGTTTTAGCGCCGTCGCGAAATCATCAGCAATAGGACTTACGGGTTTAGGTTTCCTCCCCCTTGATGGGGGAGATGAGGAGAGGGTGGAAATCAGGAAAACTATGGTTTTCCGTCCCCCGTCCCCCTCCTCCTCTTGCGCTAAAGCTACGGCGGGCGGGCATCCAAGGGAGGGGAAAATAAGGGAAACCCGTAAGTCCTGAACCATTTGAATCCATCTATGCGAGGTTTGCAGAGAAAAAAGGTTGGCTTACTGTATGCCGGTGCGATGCCGACCGCGCCTGCCAGTTTTCAGAAATGGCTCGGAGGTTTGCCGGAGCTTGGTATTATTGCGGACATTATCCCCTTGGCCGTACGCAAGTCGGCTGACGTGGGTGGCAGCAACTTCACGCAGGTGGCAGCGACCATTGTCCGCCAGTACCCGTCAGTGGATGGTTTTGTCATTATGCGCGGATCTGACGATCTGCTGTATTTGGCCGCCGCTCTGTCTTTCAGTCTGACTGGGTTGGGAAAGCCGGTGGTGGTTGTGGGGGCCGAGATTTCGGCGCAACGTCCGGGTGAATTGTCTTCGGGTCTGAAAGCCGACCTGATCAATGCAGTTCAGGCTGCGACGTTGGCATTTTCTGAAGTTGGCATCATGTCGGGCAACCGCCTGCTGCGCGGCAATGCCGCGATCAGGGCGCGCAGTGCCGAAGCGGGCAGTTTCGAGGCGCCGCCCGGAGCGGTGCTGGGTCGGATTGATTTTTCCATTCGGTTGCTTGAGCGCACCTTGCGTCCAACGCCGCGCACGCGGTTGGTGGTCACGCCACTGGAGCGGCGAGTTGATTATGTCGTCCTGACGCCGTGGCACGGTACCGAAGCATTGCAGCGGCACGCGGCGAATGCTGCGGCGCTGCTGCTCAACACCCGGACGCAGTCCGTTTTGCCGTCGTGGCTGCAACTGTGGCTGCAGACGGCGGCGGAGCGAAAACCAGTGGCGGTATTGACGGCTGCATCGTCGGTCGTCGTAAAAAGCAACACCGTCGCGGTTCTACCCGCCGGCACGCCGGAGGCGATGCTGGCCAAACTGGCGTGGGCAGCCGCCATGGCAAAAACGCCCGCTAAGGTTTCGGTTTTGATGGCGCAGGAGGTCGCCGGTGAATTCAGCGTATGAGGGTATACCTGTGGGGCAATCCGAATGCCGGTACCACGCTGCAGCAGCGTCATCGACGCATGGCGGAAATCCTCACCGAGGTCGGGGCAACGGTGTTTTCGAATTTTTATCCGCCGGCAATGGACGACGAGCGTTCCCCGTGGTTGGAAAGAATTGACGCGGTCATTATCGAAGGCAGCGAACCCACGCCCGAAGCCGGCCACCTCGTGGCGCTGGCGTTGGCCTACCGCAAGCCAGTGCTCTATCTGTGTGAACGGGGCAAAACGATTGATCGCCATCTCCAGCGGCTGCTGGAAAATAAAGCCTCAAGCGCTTTTCTGCGCCTGGAACATTACGGACTCGATTCCCTGCCCTCGCGGCTGCAAGGATTTTTACACTTGGTAGAGCGCGGCGAGGGGATTGATGCGCCAACGATAAAATTCACCTTACGGCTGACCCCGGCCATTGAGCGTTATCTCGCGTACCGGGTGAAAGGTTCCAAAAAGACAAAGGCGGATTTTCTGCGCGAATTGCTGGACGGTTTAATGGGGGAGGACCAAGGTTACCGACAAACGAGGCAGCGCGGTTAAATCAATTACGTTCCTCAACTTCCGCCGCCATTCTCCAGCGGCGGTTTTTTGGCTGTAGGCATTCAGCAATATGTCAGTAATAACTATGCAGCGTAATGTCACTCAGGAAAGGGTGATTGAGTGAATAAAATTATTGGGAGATTGCCAGCTCAGCAATCAATGCACCCTGGTACCACACCCGGATTTTCCGTTGCGGATGGATGTGGAGATCGACCGTACGATGCGCGTAGGATCTCTCACCCGGTAGCTGGTACCTCGTTCCTTCGAATCCAAACTGGTTGCATTTATCCACGACTCTGGTATCCTTGAGGCAGAAGGTGTCGTCTAGCGCCCGGCGCTGGACACCAGAGAGCGGTGTGAACCCGTGGGGTCAAACCGCTTTTTTGGTACGCATCCAATCGTGCGGTTGACGTGTTTTGCGTTGTACCATTCCATCCACCGGGAAAACTTTTTGTCGATCACGTACAGGGGTATCTCTGGACCATCGAGCGCACCGACGAACCGTTCCTGGATGAAGCGGAAGAGCCGCTCCACCTTGCCTTTGCTTTGTGGTTGATACGGCTGGTGCGTGACATGCACGATCCCGATTTCACGGCATGCCCGGGTAATCTCGCTGTCGTACGCGTGCTGGCGGTGGTGTTGGTAGATGCTCCGGTTGTGCCGGATGACGTTGAACCAGCTGGCGTTATCCGTGTATAGAACCTTGAAGGTACCGTACTTTTCCACGGTGGTACGAACCAGGCCCATATTGTGCCAGAGCGTCTCGTGCAGGGTCCAGCCGGCGGCGAGGAGGTACCGCGAATAGTCGTCCAGGAGGACGGTGAGGTAGAGCCGCTGCTCGCCGAGCCAGTAGCCCCAGGTCGTATCCATCTGGATGAGATCGCCGGAGACAGCGGCCTCGAAGCGCTTACGGAGTGTCGGCGTAGCCGGTTGACGGTGCAGGAGTCCGGCGGCTTTGAGTATCCGCCACACCGTTGTCTGAGCAATGCGGCGTTCAAAGCGGTCGCCCACCAACTCAGAGCCATTGGCAGTTGTACTGGGAGTTCTCTTGTTTTTGCGCAACCACAAAGGCGCGAATTTCGGCAGGCACGCGGTTCCACGCGCGGCGTAATTGGGGAGGCTTCGAACAACCAAGGAGACGCCAGGTGTGGCGCAGGCTGATGCCGAGATGTTTGGCAATAAACTCTGCGCTCGTGCGTCCCTGGCGATACAGAACGGCTAAATGGACGAAGTCATTGAATTGGTCAAGGATCATAGGTACGTCCTGTTGACCCTTTCCTGAGGACGCACCTACAATCCTACCAATAGTGACATGAAGCTGAATAGATAAGTGACCTTTTGGCTGCATGACGACAGAGCAGGGTTGACGGATTGCCACCGGCGCGGTACCTTGAACGGTTATGCGACTCGACGTGCCGTCCGAGCAACTTGACGTCCGGCTCCGCCAGTGCCAACGGATGCTGCTCGTCGGCCATGCGCAGCCTGATGCCGACTGCCTGGGGTCGCTGTCCGCGTTCAGCACCTACCTCGATGGACTGGGCGGCGCCGTCGAGCTGTACTGTCCGACGCTCATCCCGCCGAACCTGCGGCCGTTACCCAACCTCGAGCGATTGCGAACGGTGGCGAGCGGATCCTACGACGCCATCATCTTCCTCGACTGCGGCAACCTGCACCAGGCGCAGGTTAACTCCGATCGGCTGGCCGCCTGGAGGCCAGCGCTGGTGGTCAACATTGACCACCACCACACGAATGCGCGGTTTGGCGACCTCAACCTCGTGCACCCGCAAGCCGCCGCGACGACGGAGATCCTCTACCACTATTTCCGGCAGCTTCGCTTGCCACTGTCCCCCACACTTGCCACGCCGCTCTTGGCCGGCATCCTGGGCGACACCGGTGGTTTCCACCATCCCAACACTACCCCGGGCGTGCTGCGGGCGGCGGCCGACCTGGTCGCCGCCGGCGCCTCGCTGCCGCAGGTGCACCACCTGGCGTTCCAGGATAAAACCGTCGGGATGCTGCAGTGCTGGGGGCGAGTGCTGTCGCGCCTTACCGTCAGCCCGCGCACCGGCATGGCCGTGGCGGTGGTTACCCGCGCCGATCTCGCCGGGCAACCGGATGCGGCAGCCGCCTCGGGCTTGGCGAACTTCCTCAACACCGTCGGCGGCGTACGGGCGGTGCTGGTCTTGGTCGAGCAGGCCGACGGCACCGTGCGGGGCAGTTTGCGCTCCCGCGACCCCTTGCTCGATGTCTCGAAGTTTGCTACGCTGTGTGGAGGCGGCGGCCACAAAATGGCCGCGGGGTTTACGGTAAAGGGACGGCTGGCAGAAACTTCTACGGGGTGGAAGATAGTCGCCTGAAAGTGTAACATGCAAAGCGTAAAATTCAAAAAATAAGAACGTCATTCCGCCGGCGGCCACTGCGGACGCGGGGCAAGCAGTCGCGGGGCAGGCGGGGTTCCATAATTTTGACTTTTGCGTTTTGAGTTTTTAATTGATCTGTATGCACCTCATTCCCACCGTCATCGAGAAGTCCAGCTT
>JAHFDA010000047.1 GCA_023249225.1 bacterium | reverse complement strand
AAGTTGGCACGCTTTATGCAACTTCAGTTGCAAAAAAACGATGCCTGGACCCAGACCCAATTAGCCACCTATACGGAAGAAATTAAAAAACGGCGGCCAGACCTTTATGCCCCTACACCGCCTGTCCAAATGTAAAATAAATAGCCTGCTCGTCTTCGCCAAAACCCCAATCAATACGCACCACTGCGTCGGGCCGCACCAGGATGCGCAAGCCCAGACCCTGTGAGGCATGATAGCCTGCAAAGGTAAGTTTCATGACATCTGCTGCCACGCGGCCAGCATCCACAAAATAGGCTGCCTGCACCGGATACGCAAAACCCCATTCGGCGTTGACAAAGGGCAAGTCCTGGCGCAGTTCAATGCCAAATCCCAATGCAGCCACATCTTTAAAGCGCCCCTCGGTATAACCCCGCAGGCGTCGGTCGCCGCCCAATGCCAGCCACTGGTAAAAGGGCACCGTCCCGGCCTGGGTTTCAAGGTAGCCACGAAACGCCGCCTGAAGATCGGAGCGCAGTGGCAGGTAGCGCCGGTAATCAAACCCAAATTGAACATAGTCAAAGCTGCCCAAAACCAGCTTGCCGCTGACACCCACGTATTCGCCTTCGAGCGGATTTTCAACACGGTCACGCCTGTCCATGGCTACTTGTACTCCCAAGCCCACACCCAATCCACCGCTGATCCCCGGCAAGGCGCTGCTAAACAGCGCCGAACTGTCGTGACCCATCACGGGGATATAGAGCGCCTCGATTGCCAGGCTGCGTCGCAGGCCATCCGGGCGCCTTTCGCCAAATTCATGCGCGAGTAAAAACTGCAAGAGCTGATAGCGTCCGCGCGTGGTGACACTGTTTTGGTTTCCAAGACCGTAATAATAGTAGGCATAGTTCTTGCTTTCGAATTCGCTGCGAAAAAAAGTGCCCAGCGGGGGATCCTGCCCTAAAATGAATTCGGCCACCAATTGCTGGTTGAGCGATAAAAACAAAAGCGATTCAAAGCGGTTTCCAGTGGCCAAAACATCAGATTGAAATTGTTTAAGCCCCCCTGCCAGTCCGGTATCGCTGCTGTATGAAGGAAAGGGGAAAGTCGTCCCACCCTCGGCCCATGCCAGACCCGTCAGGCAGCAGGCCATCCACAAACCGAGCAGGATACGACGCATTGCTTTTATATTAACGTGGGATTGTCGAAAAAGTCTGTTTTTGAACTACTTCGCCAGCAACTTATAAAACCGTTCAATATTCCCTTCCCATAAAAAGCCAGAAAACACCCAACCCTGATATTCGGGCGGAAGCCGCAGGGTGTGTTTGATTTGCGCCAAAGATTCACCGCGCTGAATGCGTTCTTTGACGGCATTTAAAAACCAGGCAAAATAGTCGCGGTATTCTTTAAGGTCGTCATAGCTCATCACTGGCCCGTGGCCACTGACAATGTATTCGGCTGGGAACTCAAGCAAGTGATCCAACGCCTCTAGCCAGCTGTCTGGGTAGCCGTCGGCCATGTAACCCAGACTACGCAAAAAAGCGGTGTCCCCCACCCAAAGCACCCGGCGTTCGGGTTGCCAAATGTAAACATCCGTCGCGGTATGCGCCCCACCATAGGTGTAACATTCCAGGCTATTTTGATTGCGATGCAAAAAAAATTTTCCATCGACGCCCATATCGGGCAAGCGGCCATCTCGGCGGGGCAAATCTAGAATCAGCTGGTAACTGTTGACGTGCGACACCACCGTTACGTCTGGCCCAAACGCGCCATTCCCACCCATGTGATCCTTGTGATAATGCGTGTGAATCAGGTAACGCAGCGGCTTATCGGTCAACCTGGCAACCGCTGAAACCAGGGCTGCGCCCGCTTCAGGCGTGTAGTGTGCATCAATGACAATCACGTCACGATCGGTGACAACGATGCTGGCATCCGAAGCAATGGGCCCCCCATAAGGCGCTTCAACCACATAAATGTCGGTGGTGAGCAGACGCGGCTCGGGATAGCTTAATGCCGCATACAGACCAGTGGGAAGCGTAAGAAGAATGAGCGTAAGTAACAAATGCATGCCCTCATTTTACCGCTTGGATACGCTAAGGCATAATGTCGGCATGGTCTTTTCGCGCCTGCAACGTTGCCCAGGTTGTGAAACCGAATTTGAGTTTTGTGGATTTTCAGACCGGCTCCGTTTTAGTGAACACGACCGTTTGTGCAATGCCTGCCAGGAGAAACAAAATCGATGGCTATATCAGCGCATCAAAAAATTAAAACAGGCTAAAAGTTTGTTAAACTAACCCCGTGGGCGAGCAGGAAGGCGATAAGTCCGAAGAGCCTACGCCGCACAAGCTTCGCGAGGCTCGTAAAAAAGGCCAGGTGGTCAAGAGCAAGGAAATTACTTCTGCGGCCATGATCGTGGTCGTTTTTTACACCCTTAAAGCCACCGCCCCCATGATCTGGGGCCAGTTAACCATGTTCACGCGCTACACCTGGGAACAGATTGCCTATCCTTTTTCGGTGCATCAAGTCAGCCACCTCTTGCTTTTGGCGCTTAAAACTTTTTTGCTGGTGATGGCTCCGCTGTTGATCGTCTCGCTGGTGGTGGCGCTGGTGGCAGAAATCGCGCAAACCGGCGGATTTGTGTTTTCAGAGGATGCCCTGGTTCCAAAGCTAGAAAAGCTGAACCCGCTTGAAGGCTTTAAACGCATCTTCTTTTCGATGAAGGGCCTGGTGATGCTGCTCATCAACCTGGTCAAGATTGCGCTGGTGGGCTACATCGTTTATAAGGCCATCAAAAACGAATTGCCTTATTTGTTGACCTCCATGGAAAAACCACTGTCGGTATCCCTGGCCTGGGCAGGCATGCTGGTGATAAAAATCGCCTTGCGCGTAGCCTTGTTTTATTTTGTCATCGCCTTGTTTGATTACCTGTATCAGCGTTATGAGTTCATGAAGAGCATGCGCATGAGCAAGCAGGAGATCAAAGAAGAATACAAACGCCTCGAGGGCGACCCGCAAATTAAGCAACGCATCCGCCAGGCCCAGCGTGAAATGGCCATGTCACGTGCATCCGGCAAGGTACCCAACGCCGATGTGGTGGTCACCAACCCGGTACACGTGGCGGTGGCCATCCGCTACCGGCAACAAGAGACCCAGTCGCCCGTGGTCATCGCCAAGGGCCAACGACTCTGGGCCCAGCATATCCGTCAAATTGCCGAAAACCATTACATCCCGGTGGTGGAAAACCCCGAATTGGCCTGGAAACTTTACCGCCTGGTGCCAGTGAACCACAGTGTCCCGGCAGAACTCTACCGACCGGTCGCAGAGGTACTGGCCTTTGTCTATAATTTAAAGAGAAGGCGCAGACGCGTGGCGGGTTTTAAAGATTAAGCGCCCCGCAGCAGCAGCCCCCAAACAATGAACTCATTAACCGCCTTTCTTAAAGATACCTTTAAACTTGCCGACATCCTGATCGCGTTCATGTTGGTGATGATCATTGGTTTGATGATTATCCCCATTTCCACTTTTTTACTGGATATTTTGATGACGCTGAACATGGCCATGTCAATTACGGTGCTGCTTGTGGCCATGTATCTGTCGCAACCGCTTGACTTTGCTGCCTTTCCGTCAATATTGCTGGTGCTCACGTTGTTCCGCCTTTCGCTGAACGTTACCTCAACCCGCCTGGTGCTGGGCATGGGTTCCAATTTTGATGGCCAGGTGGTGCTGGCCTTTGCCAAGTTTGTCACCGGCGGCAACATGGTGGTGGGCGCGGTGGCCTTTTGCATCATCACCCTTGTTCAGTTTGTGGTGATCACCAAGGGCTCGGAACGCGTGGCCGAAGTGGCGGCGCGTTTTACCCTGGATGCCATGCCTGGCAAACAGATGAGCATCGATGCCGACCTAAACGCCGGCCTGATCGACGCCGAAGGTGCCCGCGAACGCCGCCGCAAGATTGAAAGAGAGGCTACTTTTTTTGGATCCATGGACGGCGCCAATAAGTTTGTGCGCGGCGATTCGGTGGCGGGCATCGTTATTGTATTCATCAACATCATTGGCGGCATTTTGATTGGCCGCTTTCAGCACGAGATGGAGCTTGGCGAAGCCCTGGAAACCTACGCTAAACTGACCATCGGCGACGGCCTGGTATGCCAGATCCCCGCGCTTTTGATTTCGATTGCCACCGGCATGGTGATCACCAAATCAGCTTCAGAACAAAAACTGGGCACCGACATTACGCAGCAGGTACTCAAAGAACCCCGCGCCTTTGTGTACACCTCGGTCATCTGCTTTTTATTTGCGCTGACCCCGCTGCCCACCATTCCCTTTTTGATCCTTTCGGCCGGATCCGGTTTTCTGGGCTTTTACCTGCTCCGTAAGGAACATATCAAAGCCACTCAGCCTGAAGCCGCCGCCGCCGAGGGTGGCGCCAAAGACCAGCTTAAAAAACCAGAAAATCTTTTGGGCACCCTGGCTCTGGATCCGATCAGTTTAAAAACCGGACGCAACCTGGTGCCTTTGATTGATCCCAGCCAGCAGGGGCCGCTGTTAGAACGTATCACCCTGGTGCGTTACCACATTGGTCAGGAACTTGGATTTGTCATCCCAGGCGTACGCGTCATGGACGACATTGCCTTGCCTCCCAACCAGTACGAAGTAGACATTCGTGGCACCAAGGTGGCCATTGGTGAGGCCATGATGGGTTATCACTTTGTATCTTTGCCGGTGGCGGATTTAAAGAAAAAAGGCGTTGCTGGCCTGGAAGCCGAGGATCCCAGCACCGGTGCCAAGGGTGCTTGGATACCCGATGCGCAGGTGTCCGCCTTGCAACAAGAATCTGTCACCATGCTGAATCCTACCGATTACATTGCCAACCATTTTTCAGAGGTGATTAAATCGCACGCCGATGAAATTATGACCCGCCAAAATGTGCAGTCGTTGCTCGAGCTCGTCAAAAACACCAATGCTGCCATCGTGCGTGAACTGGTCCCCGACATGTTGTCGCTGGGACAAGTGCACAAGGTCTTGCAGGGTCTGGTACGCGAGCGGGTTTCCATCCGCGACCTGTCGACCATCCTCGAACGCCTGGCAGACTATGCCCATATCAGCCGTGATACCAATTTATTGGCAGAATACGTGCGCCAAAGCCTGGCCCGGCAAATTTGCGGGCGCTATGTGGATAAAAACGAAACCCTGACCGTGGTCACGCTGGATCCGCGTCTTGAGGAACAGATGATCGGCGCAGTGCATCAGTCGGAGTATGGCTCTTTTCTAGCCCTCGACCCCACTTTAGGAGAACGCATCCTGGCACAATTGACCAACCATATTAAAAACTTTAACCGCATGAAGCGCACGCCGGTCACGCTATGTTCGCCACGTCTGCGCCCACACTTTAAAAAATTCACCGAGCGCAGCCAACCGCGTCTGGCAGTGCTGTCGTACAACGAGATTGTGCCGCAGGTTAAGGTACAGTCGATCGGGATTATCTCGTCAGAAGATATTTAACCTGTTGTTAATGTAAACTTTACCCATTGGGTTTGAACTCTCCCCCTGCTGGGAAAGCCTTAAAAGACTAAATATGGAAGTCAACCGACCCTTCTTAAATTATCAGTTTACCCAAACCGCCTACCGCAACCAAACCATGCCGGGTTCGGCTTTGCTGCATGGCGAACTGCCCGTGTTGGCAGGCCTGTCGGCCCTGGTCAAAGAACGCCTGCGTAAACGCTTTGATCACACCGACGATCAGGTCTGTGATGCCCTGTTAGATGAAGACGATGCCAAGCGCGCCAAAGCCGACGGCCACCGCAACAAGATGAAACGGCAGATGAATCTACTCGATCAAAACAGCCTGCACTGACCATGGAAACCAACCGCTCCGTCGAAGACATTGCCGAAGACCGGGTCAAGGAAGTCTGGTCCCAGTCCGAAAACCAGGTGATTGCCGGCATTAAAAAACACCTCTTAGGCACCTACCCCGGAGAAATCATTCAGCACTTTAAAAAAAAAGTGGCCAACCTGGTGGGTAGTTATGTCAAACATCTGCCCAGCCATGTGGGCGACTCCGAACGCGACGACCTGTCAAACATTGCCCACATTGAACTGTTTGAGACCATTAAATCGTGGGATCCCCGCCGCAATGAAGACATCTGGCCCCTGGCATACAGCCGCATTCATGGCGCCATGCGTGATCATATCCGCTACGTCACCAAATCAGACCCCACCCGTTTTCAAGACTGGGTCAACGAAGCGGCCCATATGTATTTATCCATTGAAAAAGCGCCCCAGTTTGAAAACAAAGTCGAAACCGGAGTACAACTGGCAGAAGCCATGAAAAACTTGTCGGACGTGGAACGTAAAGTCATTTTGTTGCATATCAAAAAAGACAAGACCTTCCGCGAAATTGGTGAAATCGTCGAACGCAGCGAATCACAGGTCAGCCGCATTTACGCCGGCGCTGTGCAAAAACTTAAAAAACTTTTAAAAGCCCAGAAAACCCTTGAAACCGAGTGATTTCCTTGAAAAGCTTTTTTAAAGCTTCATAATAAATATAAGTTGATCACTGCAGTACATTCGTTGCCCGCTTTAAGTTTAGCTGCATTTGCCCTGGCTTTTACTGTCACGTATGTCCTGACCCCAGTCATGATGTGCCTGGCAGAACGTTGGCGGATTGTGGATAAACCCGCTTGGCGCAAGATTCACCAGCATCCGGTACCCCGCACAGGAGGCGTGGCAATTGGCATCGGAGTCCTTACGGGACTGCTGCTGCTGCCCATGAACCCCCATTTGCGCTTAGGTCTGGCCGGTGCCAGCATTTTATTGATTGTCACCGGTTTATATGACGACTGGCGTGGTTTGAAACCGCACATCAAGTTGGCGGCCCAGGTACTGGCCGCCCTATGGGCGGTACACTGGGGCATTCGCATCGAATGGGTACGCACGCCCCTGCACTCCTTGCAGGCACTGGGCCCCGCCTCGATACCGATTACCGTCTTTTGGCTGGTTCTGGTCACCAACACCATCAACCTGATTGATGGTATGGACGGTCTGGCCGCCGGGATTACCTGTATCGTGGGCGTGACACTGCTGATTTCTGGGCATCTGCTTAACCAAACGCCTGTATTATTATTTGTACTGTGCTTGCTGGGATCACTGCTGGCATTTTTACGTTATAACTTTAATCCGGCCCGGGTTTTTATGGGTGACAGCGGCAGTATGGTGTGCGGTTTTTTTCTGGCAGCGGCATCGGTGCTGGGCGTTTTTAAAACCACCACCACGTTTACCCTGGCTGTGCCGGTTTTAGCCCTGGGTTTACCGCTGATCGACACCGTCCTGGCGGTATTGCGCCGTTTGCGTCAGGGCCGCTCGATTTTTAGCGCCGACAACCAACATCTGCATCACCGTCTGTTGCAAAAGGGTTATAGCCAGCGGCAAGTGGTGCTGGCAGCCTATACTGTGACTCTGGGGCTGTGCCTACTAGCCCTTACCACCCTGACCTTTGTTAAAATAAGCCACTTCTAACTTATGGGTCGTTTGCTTGTCGAAGGCGGAGTGCCCTTACACGGCACCGTCAGCGTCAGCGGAAGTAAGAATGCGGCTCTGCCTATTTTGGCAGCCACAGTCTTATTAAACGGTGAAGCTGAACTAACCAATATCCCTAATGTCACAGACATTGTGACCATGGTGCGGGTGCTGCGTGCCCTGGGGTTGCGGGTGGAATATCTGCCCGGAAAATTTATTCGTACCTGGGGCGGTCGGCCCATTAAAAGCGTGGCACCGTTTGAATTGGTCACTAAAATGCGGGCCTCCTTTTTTGTGGCTGGCCCGATTCTCACCCGTACGGGCCTGGCCCGCGTACCCTTGCCCGGTGGCTGTTCGATTGGCACCCGTCCGGTGGATATTCACCTTAAGGGTTTTGCCGCCATGGGTGCAGACATTCATATGGAACACGGCATTGTCTTTATGCAAGCCAAAGAGCTGCGCGGCACACGGATTTATTTTGATTTTCCAAGCGTCGGCGCCACCGAAAACATTATGATGGCTGCCACTTTGGCCAAGGGAGTCACGATCATTGAAAATGCCGCTTGTGAACCCGAAGTCAGCGACCTGGCCTACTTTCTGGTGGCCTGCGGCGCACGCATCAGTGGCATTGGCACACCCGTGATTACCATCGAAGGGGTCAATGAACTGCGTGGCAGCGCCTACCGCATTATCCCCGACCGCATCGAAGCAGGCACCTTGTTATTGGCCGCCGCCATTACCCACGGCGAGGTCACCATTCAAGACATGAATATTCCGCACAACGCCGCCTTGCTAGAAAAACTGCAGGACGCCGGAGTTAAAAGCACGGTTCATGACGCCACTTCGATTAGCATTCACCCCAACGGCGTGGTGAAAGCGATCAACCTTGAAACCCAGCCTTTTCCTGGCTTTGCCACCGACCTGCAGGCCCCCATGATGGCCTTTTTAAGCCTCTGCCAAGGCACCAGCGTGATTCGTGAAAACATTTTTGAAAACCGCTTTCAGCATTCGCAGGAACTGGGTCGCATGGGGGCCCAGATTCAGGTGGATCTCTCTACCGCCATTATCAGCGGCGTACCCAGGCTTTCGGGCGCTCCGGTCAAGGCCACCGATTTACGGGCGGGTGCTGCCCTGCTGATTGCTTCGCTGGCCGCCGAGGGCCTCACCGAGTTACGTGGCACCCGCCACCTATACCGGGGTTACGAAAACATTTATGAAAAGCTGACGCGTCTGGGAGCACGCCTTAAGCCCTTGGAATAGCATGGCCGAATCCCCGTTAAAAAAATTCTTTTACTGCTCTATGGCTCCCGAAGAACTGATCGGCGTGGCGCTTGTTTTTGCGGTCACTTCGGTGCTGATCATGATTCCTTACCTGCCCCGCGCTTTATCACTTAAAGTGGGTCAGCCCAGTGGAATCACCCTATTGGCACCACGCACCGCCAGCATCGAAACCCCCTCTAACCGCGTTGCCACTGCCCAGTTAAAACACCTGGGCCGCAAAAACGTTAAACCGGTTTACTTAATTGATCCGGCCGTCACAGAGCAAACCAAGCACGGCATGCGACAGCTTTTTCGTTATCTGCATGAACAACGCCGCTTGGGCCGTCATGCACCCATTCGGGACAAATCGTTACCCGCCCTTCCAACCGATCTTCTGGAGGAGCTATACAGCCTCAATGACGACTTGTTTTCTTCGGTTGAAATCGTGGTCAAGCTGATGTCCGACCGCTTTTTGGAAGAAGGAATTTCTGAAAGTCTTGAAGTCCAGTGGGATATCCAATTGAGTTCTGAAGTAGAGCGCCTTCAGCTTTCACCTTACGTTAAATCTGTCACGGAACGTACCCTGCGTACCTTGCTTAAGCCTAACGCATTTTTTTCAGCCGAGGCCACTGACAAAGCCCGTGAACTGGCCGTCAAAAAAATCAGTGAACAACGCACCACCTTTCGTGAAGACCAGCCCATCTTATACAAAAACGAAGTCGTCACCGAAGAACACATCGAAATTCTGCGGGCCTTTGGCCTGATTGGCGGACACGTCAATCGCTTGCTGCTTGTGGCGCTTATCCTTGCCAACGCCATTGTACTTTTAATTGGCCACCGCCTGCTGGTTTTGTTTGCGCCCGAAATACGTTCTAACCCCAAGTTGCTGACGCTGATGGGCGTAACGCTCGTGACGGTTTTAACGCTGGCCAACGGGCTACGTCTGCTTCCGCAAAGCGACATGCTGCCTTACCCACTGGTCTTGCTGCCCATGGCCGCCTTAAGCACCAGCTTGATCCTTTGCATGCGGTCCACCGCTGCACTGATCCTGATGTCCTCAAGCGTGATGCAGATGGCATTGTTCGCTCGACTGGATGTGTACTGGCTGCTTGGTTATCTTTTTTCGATCGCCACCGCCGCTGCCATGACGCGCCGCATCGAACAACGTGGCGACTTGATGAAAATTGGCCTTTGGGTGGGCCTGTATCAAACCGGGTTTTGGCTTTTATTATCTGTTTTGCTCGAAAAACACGACCTGCGCTGGCTGGTGACCACGCCTGCCCTGGGCATGCTCAATGGCATTCTTGGTGCCGTCATCATGATTGGATTGCTGCCATTTTTAGAAAATGCATTTAACATTACCACCTCCTTACGCTTGCTCGAGCTGTCGAACCTCAACCATCCCCTGCTCAAAAAGATCATGCGCGAAGCCCCAGGCACCTACCACCATAGTTTGGGCGTGGCTAATTTGGCCGAAGCCGCCTGTGAAGCCATTGGGGCAGATGGCCTGGTGGGCAGGGTCTGCGCTTATTACCATGATCTCGGCAAAACCCGGCGACCCGCTTTTTTTGTAGAAAACCAATTTGACGGCGTTAATCCGCATGAAAACATTGCCCCCTCATTATCGGCCATGATCATTACCAGCCACACCAAAGACGGCGTCGACCTTGGGCTCCAATCCAAGTTGCCTCAAGTCATTCTTGACGGCATGGTGCAACACCACGGTACGGGACTGGTCTCTTTTTTTTATTACAAAATTCTGCAGCAAGTCAGCCTCAATTGGGAAAAAGATGAAGAGCTTAAAAACAAGTTCCGTTATAACGGCACCAAACCTCAATATAAGGAGATGGGTGTGCTCATGTTAGCCGACAGCACCGAAGCCGCCGTGCGCAGTTTAGAAAAAACATCTCCCCATAAGGTAGAAAACCTGATTCAGCGTATTATCGATGACCATGTCAAAGACGGGCAGCTCGACAACTGTGATTTGTCGCTTAAGGATCTTAAAACCGTGCGGGCAGCCTTTGTCGGAGTATACGCCGGACACTTTCACCAGCGCATCACCTATCCAGGACAGCGCCAGGAACTCCCCAGAACCCGCCTTGCACAGTCATGAGCGTTTACACTGGGCTCACGGTCACAGACCTGACCCGTTCCATCAAGCCCCAAGCAGCCCTTAAAACCCTGCGCCGCCTTTCGGGCTGGCTTAAGTTTTCGGGCCAGCGGGTACAGGTACTTTATGTAGGTCCAAAACGCATGGCACATTTTAATCAAAGCTTTCATCATTGCCCCGGCCCAACGGATGTGCTCTCGTTTCCAGATACCGAAGAACCGCTGGGAGATCTGATCATTTGTCCGGCTGTGGTCAAAAAAAATGCCTGTCGTTACGGCAACAGCATCCGCTCCGAGATGGATTTTGTGCTTTTACATGGGGTATTACATCTGTTGGGTTACACACACAGTCATCCGCGCGAGCGGGCGCGTATGGAGCGCCGTGAACGGGCGCTTCTAAAAAAACTGGGGTATCAGGAATTGCCCCACTGGCGCGGGATAGGCACAGAGGCATCGTATCCGGTAAAATAAGCCCGAGGTGGATTTTATATTAACCACTATTTTTTGATTGAGTTTTTAATTCTGCTGTTTTTTATCGCTTTATCGGCCATTTTTTCGGCAGCCGAAACAGCCATCACATCATTAAGTAAAGCCAAGGCCATGGAATTGGTCGAAAAACACGTCAAGGGCAGCAAAATTCTGATGTATTTTAAAGACCACCCGCACCAGTTTTTAACGGTGATTCTGGTCGGCAACAACTTTGTCAATATCGCTGCATCGGCCTTAGCTACCAGCGTCATTCAGTCTATTTTAATCGACAAAAACGTGGCTTCGGGCGTCGCTACCCTAACCGCCATTGTCACCGGCATCATGACTTTTATCATTCTGGTGTTTGGCGAAATCACGCCCAAAAGTCTGGCCCTAAAGCGCAACGTACAGGTGGCTCTGTCGCTGGCACCCTTTGTCTACTTTTTAAGCTGGCTTTTGTACCCCCTGGTGCTGGTGCTTAATTTCATTACCGGCAACCTTTTGCGTTTGATCGGGGGCCAAAAATACGAGCCTGGTTCACTTGTGACCGAAGATGAAATTCTGATGTGGGTCAACCTGGGGCATGAACAGGGCGTGATCAAGCCCGACGAAGCCAAAATGATTGCCGGGGTCTTTGAGCTGGGCGATCAGGTGGTGCGCGAAGTGATCACGCCGCTCTCCGATATGGTCTCGATCGCACATACTGCCTCCATTGCGCATGCACTAGAGGTTTTTGGCAGCTGTGGTCACAGCCGTATGCCCGTCACCAAAGACGGATCACACAACATCGTAGGCATTTTGTACACCAAAGACGTGCTGCGGCTTTCGGACGGAGACCGGCACCAGGGGGTCGAACGTTTCATGCGCGAGGCACTGTTTGTGCCCGAATCCAAGCCGCTGGTCGACACGCTCAAGATCATGAAAACCACGCGCATGCACCTTTTAATTGTGCTTGATGAATATGGCGCCACCATCGGCCTGGTGACCCTGGAGGATCTGCTCGAAGAAATTGTCGGCGAAATTCGCGATGAGCACGAGATCATCCCCCGCGACGATTATATGCCGATCGGGCCCGACCATTTTCGCGTGCTGGCCAAGATGAATTTTGAGTACTTTTGCGAAAAATTTTCCCTGAAATTGCCCGAGGGCGAGGCCTATGATAGCATCGGCGGATATTTGATTAGTCACTGCGGTTATATACCTAAAGTGGGGGAAAGCTTTAACGTGAATCATCTGGAACTAAAGGTGGCCGAGGCTACCAAACGCCGCGTCATTGCCCTTGAGGTTAAAAAGGTAGCCAGCCATGCCCCAAGATAACACCAAGTTTATTTTTATCACGGGTGGCGTGGTCAGCTCGCTGGGCAAAGGCATCTGTGCGGCATCGTTGGGGCGTTTACTCGAGTGTCAGGGAATTTCGGTGACCATTGTCAAACTGGATCCCTACCTCAATGTCGACCCCGGAACCATGTCGCCTTATCAGCATGGCGAGGTTTTTGTGACGGACGATGGCGCCGAAACCGATCTTGACCTGGGACATTACGAGCGCTTCATCGACGTTAATCTTTCAAAAGCCAACAACGTCACGGCCGGAATGATCTACCATTCGGTGATTTCTAAAGAACGCCGCGGAGACTATCTGGGGGGCACCGTGCAGGTGATTCCGCATGTTACCAACGAAATTAAAGACCGCATTCGCCGTCCCGTGAAAGACAAGCATGTGGATGTGGTGATTGTTGAAATTGGCGGTACGGTAGGCGACATCGAAAGCCTGCCCTTTTTAGAGGCCATCCGCCAGTTCCGTAAAGATGTGGGACGTGACAACGCCATTTACATACACGTCACCCTGGTGCCCAACCTGCACGCCACGGGCGAGTTTAAAACCAAGCCCACCCAGCACAGTGTCAAGGAACTGCGTTCAATTGGCATCACGCCCGACATCATTGTCTGCCGCTGCCAACAGCCTGTTTCGGACGACCTTAAAGAAAAGATTGCCTTGTTCTGCGATGTGGAGACCGATGCCGTGGTGGGCCTTGAGGACGCCAAGTCGATCTATGAGGTGCCACTTATTCTTGATGAGCAGCGCCTTGACATTGCCGTCATCAAATACCTGCGCCTTTCGACGCGCAAAAAAGACCTTTCAGAATGGCAAAAGTATGTCACCAAGATGCGTGGCTGCGCACGCCAGATGGAAATTGGCATCGCCGGAAAATATGTGTCGCTAAACGATGCGTACTTGAGCGTGGTCGAATCGATTAACCACGCGGCCGTACACCATGGCGTCAAAGTGGCTATCAAGTGGATCGACACTGAAGACGTCGAGCGCGAGGGCGCACAAAAGTTTTTAAGCAAACTGGCCGGCGTGATTGTGCCAGGGGGCTTTGGCCACCGTGGCGTCGAAGGCAAGATCCAGACCATCCAATACGCCCGTGAAAACAAACTGCCTTATCTCGGTCTGTGCTTGGGAATGCAGACGGCGGTAATCGAATTTGGGCGCAACGTGCTTAAGCTCGAAGACGCCAACAGCACCGAATTCCGCGCCATGTGCAAGTATCCGGTCATCGATCTCTTGCCCGAGCAAAAAGACATCACCGACAAGGGTGGCACCATGCGCCTGGGCGTTTATCCCTGCAAAGTGCTTAAAAACAGCCAGCTTTTTAAGTGTTATCAGGATGAACTGGCTTACGAGCGCCACCGCCACCGTTATGAGTTCAACAACGAATACCGGGCCCGCTATGAAAAAGAGGGCATGGTTTTTTCGGGTCTCTCACCCGACGATCGTTTGGTCGAAGTGGTCGAAATTCCGGCCCATCCTTTTTTTGTGGCCTCCCAGTTTCACCCCGAATTCAAATCGCGCCCCAACCGCCCGCACCCCATCTTTCGCGAGTTCATGGGCGCGGCCTTAAGTTATGCCGGGGAGCAGAAGACTTTGTTTGCGTTGTCGGTGTAGGTATTTTGGTGCTGCATGACACCCGAGCAAAAAGCCCGAGGAAATTATTAAGTTTCTGCCAGATGCGATTAAAATGCGTGGATTTTAGATGAACGAAAATGATCTCCTAAACATACTCGATCTCAAAGAAACCCACGATCTCGAATTCAAAGCTGCCGAGAGCGGCCTCCCAAAATCCATCTGGGAAACCATATCAGCCTTTGCCAACACTGAAGGCGGTTCCATTGTCCTAGGTGTTACCGAAGATCGAGATGTCTATCAGATTACCGGGGTAAAAAACCCGGAGGCTCAACTAAAAGAGTTCTGGGACAATCACAACAACCCCCAAAAATTAAACACACGTCTGTGCCAAGAATCAGATATCAGCGTAAAAACTGTTGATGGTGCCAAAATTATAACGATTAATATCCCCCAGGCCCTGCGGACCCAACGCCCGGTTTTTATTAACGGCAATCCGCTGATTGGAACCTATAAGCGCAATCACGAAGGTGATTATCACTGTACCGAAGCCGAAGTTAGGCAAATGTTTCGCGATGCCAGTGACGAACCGCAAGATCAAAAAATTCTGGATGGTTTTTCCATGTCGGATCTGGATGCCGAATCACTCAAAAGCTATCGCAATCGTTTTCGGTCGCATACGCCCGACCATCCCTTTTTGGCTTACGACGATAAAGATATGCTGCACCAACTCGGCGGCTGGCGCAAAGATCGAATCAGCGGCAAAGATGGCTTAACGGTGGCGGGTTTGCTTATGTTTGGTAAAGAACGCAGCATTCTGGATGCCTTCCCACATTTTCATTTGGATTATCAGGAGCAGTTTTCTACAGATCCCGAAGTGCGTTGGACCTATCGTCTTACGGTAGATGGGGCTTGGAATGCCAATCTATTTAATTTTTATTTTCAGGTCTACCCGCGCCTGGTGCGCGATCTTAATATTCCGTTTCAACTAGACCACGAGGCCGTTCGTAAAGGAGAGACGCATATTCATGAGGCGTTGCGCGAGGCTTTGGTTAACACCTTGATTCACGCTGATCATTTTGCGACGCTGCCAATAAAAATCGTGAAACATCAAAATGATTTTTTATTTTATAACCCTGGTCGTTTGCGCATACCTGTTGATCAGTTGTATGAGGGCGGTCTAAGCGATCCACGTAATCCGTCGCTACATAAAATGTTTCAGTTGCTTGGTTTGGTTGAACGCGCCGGAACAGGTTTCCAAAAGATATTTCGAGCGTGGAAAGAACAGCAGTGGTTACAGCCACTGGTCAGTCAAAAATTAGATGTAGAAATGACACTGCTTGTCTTACCAATGCTAAGTATGATTCCCGATCAGGTTGAAAAGGAATTGCGCCAGTTAGTAGGCGATGTATATCCGTCCTTGACCGAAACAGATCGTACAATTTTGGTGCTAGCCCATCGTTTTAGAGATGTCAGTAACGCGGATATTCAACGTTATTTGGCGGACACTCACCCCCGTGACATCGGTGATCGATTAAAGTTTTTAATGGACCACAAATGGTTGATTCGATCTGGTCAAAAACGAGGTGCCCGTTATAGCCTATGCATGAATAATCCGACAGCCGTTAACTCCATAGACTATGTCCCGAACTCCATAGACTATGTCCCGAACTCCATAGACTATGCCCCGAGCTCCATAGACTATGTCCCGAACTCCATTCATTACAGTAAAAATTTACAAAAAATTCTATTAAAAATGCGGGATGGAGGTCGTCCATCCAAGCATCAAATTGAAAACGCTATTTTGGAATTATGTGCCCATGATTACGTGCCCTTACAAAAATTGGCAGAACTGCTTAGTCGAGATATGGTCTACGTTCGAAATGATTATCTTACCCCTATGGTTAAAAAGGGTCTGATTCAAACCCAACATCCAAGCCCAAATCATCCTAAACAAGCCTACAAAACCAAGGAGACCCCATGACCGAAGCCACCATGATCGTGCAAAAACTTTGGAACTACTGCCATGTTCTCCGTGACGATGGCATGAGAGAGTTTGGAGGATTCAGAGTAATCCTACGGCGTCACCCGCCACTGCAGGGCACTCTGCCACACGCCCCCCATATCAAGCCCTTGGGTGATCACCAGATCAATGTAATAGTTGCCAAAAAGCTGACTCTCGCCTGCCAGCGTTAAAACGCCTTGCAGGCTGCCGCGTGCCGATTGATTGTCGGGTTGGGCACGCAAGAGGCGCAGTTCGCCACCCAGTTTGCGGACATAAAGATCAAGGTTGGGTCGGCCATCATGCACGTCTAAAAGCGGAAAGCTGTATCCCAAAATAGAGTACAGCACCGAACGGGCGCCAAAGCCTGTGGCATAGCCCGACATGCCCAGCGCCCCGCTGTCTTGCATGGGCACGCTGCCCGCTTGATGGATTTGTTCGAGCGTGACTGCCAACACATGGTGTTCCGGAAAAAACTGCGGGCGCTTGCGGAACTCGGCCGTGTTAAGCCACAACTGATAATCTCCGCCGCTACCTTGCGCTGGCGCATAAAAAGTAACATCGCTTGAAAACTGAAAACCGTCTTCGTAGACATGGCTGTTGCCGTAAGCCAGCATATGCGACCAGCCCGCTCCCAATGACAGTCCCCAGTACTGCCCCAGGGTGGGCTGCACCGAAAGCAAGGCTGTGTTACTGGCTGCCGCCAGATTTTTATTCACGCCTCCCAGGGTTAACCAGGCTCTGTCGTCTGCCTGTCTGAAACCGTTAAACACCCACTGGGCTGTGAGGCTGTGAAAGCTGGTATCTTCACGGAAATCACCGCCCAAATTGAGATATTGCTCGCCCCAACGCTGGCTGCGCAAGGTCAACGTTGGAAACCAGCCATCGTAACGGTAACGGATGTCGTGCCGTGGCCGGGACGTGGTCAGGTCGTATCCCGCAAAGGCGGTCAGCGCGTGGCGATCAAGCGCATCACTCATGTATAGCCAGGCCCCGGGATGCAACCCATAGGCATCGGCCTGCGCACCCGGAAACCATACGGAATGCGCCAGGCTCTGCCATACAGAATAGGATTGCACGTTGGCCGTCAGGCGTTCTTCAAGCTGGCGCAGTGGCCGGTCAAGTAAAAACGGTCCCGGCGCAAGGGGCACAGGTTTGAGACTGGTGAGCGCTTGCGCCTTAATGTCTCCGACATGCTGTGATTCAATATCGAGACCGTGCGCGGTCATAGTGAGGTAATACAAGCGCGACCCATCCGGCGAAAGCGCGGGATATAGTGCACCCCCCGGCTCCTGGGTGACTTGCTGAATTTGATGACTGGCCAGGTAAACACGGTACACCTGCAAAGTTCCACCCGCATCACTGTAAAAATAAAGCGCATCGCCAAAGGGATCAAAACAAGGCGCCCACTCGGTGGCCTTGCCAGAATCGGTGTACAAGGTTTGAAGCGGTCCGCCGTCTGCCGGAACCAATACAATGTCTTGCTGGCCGCCTTCCTGCCAACGTTCGGCGGCCAAAAACTTGCCATCCGGAGACCAGGCCAGTCGGCCGTAACGGAAGGTAGGCCCTTCGTCGGCAAGGTCGTGGGGTACATCACCAGGCAAGTCAAGCAGGAACAAGCGCTGACGCTCGCCACTGTTTTTAACGTAGGCAACTTGGCGGCCATCGGGTGAAAGCGCGGGATAAAGGGCCCGTTCGCCCTGGGTCAGGCGTTTAGGCATGCGATTGATCGTCGGTGCGTATATCAGATCCGAATAGCGATAAAACGAATCTGTATAACGCAGATCATCCAGCACAATCCCCTGACTGTTTAAATCAAAACTATCGCCATGCGCCTCGTAAAGGACTTGCCGCGCGCCTGTGTCACGATGGTAGCGCACCAGGCACAACGGCGCAGACGCATAGCGGTTTTCAAGCGTGTATACGTAGTGCTCATCCACCGCCAGATCCTGCTTTTCAAAACCACTTTGCGAAAGCCTTATGGGCGGCGGGTCGGCCAACGCGACACTGGCTGAAGGCAAGGTTTGGCGCCAGTTTAAAAATGACTGCGCCAGCCGCCCTGGATCCACGCCGTCCACACCCAGGCCCAGCAAGGGGTTGCCCGCTTTAACTTTGAGCAGTTCCCAGAAAAAAGCTGGGTCACGGCGCTGGAGATCCTGAAGCCACATGCTACCGAGGCCATAGTGCCGCACATTAAGATCAGGCCAAATGGCCCCATCGCGGTACCACAGCTGCGGATAAGTCAGACCACTGGCTTGCGCCAAGGCCAGCCGCGGATAGGCTTCGTACACGCGACCCCCAGGCATAAAGGTAGATTCCACATAGGTGGCAAAACCCTCGCGGTACCAATTGGGCCCCAAAGGGTTAATCGGATTACTGGCTCCAAAAAAGCGTGCTAAGTCGGGCCAACCTCCAGAGGCATAATCAAGCTGCAGGATGTGGGCATACTCATGTACAAATACATACGACCACCAATCGGGCCACTTGGCCGACACAAAATCAGGATGACCCATGCGGATCACAATGCGGTTGCCCGGAAAAGTACTGGCGGTGCCGCCGGGCGCGTCGCTGTCATTGACGATCAAAACTTCGGTCTTGTGCCTGGGCGTCGAATTGATCCAGACAGAGAGCTGCTCATGCACCTGATCCGCCCACGGACCAAACAAGCGCACCAGGTAAGTATCGGCACGCTGATAATGGATCACAAAGTACTTGGTCTCGAGGGATTCAAACGTAAGATCGGGGTGCAGTTTGGCAAACACAACGGTAGGCCATATCATCAACGCAGCACAGACCATCACTGCACACCGATGCCGGTATTTTAATCTGATATTCATAAGTTTGAGTATCCCCACTGACGTTCACTGCTTTTACACGTACAATATCAATATACTAAATGTTGAATTCTGAATTTCTTGCAGTGCCTTCTGCCCCTGCCGCAGAGATCCCCATCTCCGCCACAGTGCCCTTTAAGTTTGGCGACTTGCATCCCTGGTTACAAAAGGCAGTGACCGACCTGCATTGGTCAGAGGCGACGCCGGTACAGCAAAAAGCCATTGTTCCGTTTTTAGAAGGTCACGACCTGATGGTGCAATCACACACCGGCAGTGGCAAGACTGGCGCCTTTCTGCTGCCCATTTCACAACTTTTGGACGCCCGCGTTAAAGGCTGTCAGACCCTGATCCTGGTGCCTACACGCGAGCTGGCAAACCAGGTCTATCAAGAGTTTGTCAAAATCAACCTGTACTCCGATCTCAAGGCGGTCGCGGTTTATGGCGGCGTTGGCTATGGTCCCCAGATCGAGGCTTTTAAAAATGGTCACCAGGTGGTGGTGGGCACGCCGGGACGAATTTTGGATCACCTGGAACAAGGCACTTTAAACTTTAACCAGGTACGCTTTGTGGTCTTTGACGAAGCAGACGAAATGCTGTCAATGGGCTTTTACCCGGACATGCGGCGCATCAAGCGCTTTTTGCCGCGCCAGCGTCAAAGCGCCATGTTTTCGGCCACGCTGCCTCAAACCGTTCAGTCGCTGGCGCGCGAGTTCTTAAACACGCCGCAGATCATCGGTATCAATGCCGAACGCGTGCATATCGATCACATGGATCACATTTACTACATGGTCGACGCCATGCAAAAAGACCGCACACTGATGGCCATCATCGAACTTGAAAACCCAGACTCGGCCATTATTTTTTGCAATACCAAGCGTGATGTGGAGTACTTAACCACTGTGTTTCAGCGCTTTGGCTACGACGTCGACCAACTGACCGGCGATCTGTCGCAGGCCCGCCGCGATCAGGTCATGGCCCGTGTCAAGGGCAAGAAACTGCGCTTTTTAATAGCCACAGACATTGCAGCGCGGGGCATTGACATCAGCTTGCTGACGCACGTTTTTCACTACACTGTGCCCGAAGATGTCGAAATATACATCCATCGGTCCGGACGCACGGCACGCGCCGGCGCATCCGGCACATCGATTGCCCTGGCAAGCGTGCTCGAGGAAATGCAGATTAAAAAAATTTCAAAAACGTATAACATCGAAATGGAACGCCGTCTGACACCTGACGCCGAACAGGTACAAAACCGCGTCGCCGAGCGCCTGATGGTGCAGCTTGAGCAGCAGTTGCGCGATCTTGACCGCGCCCAGCGCGAGCGCATGCAGCGTTTTATTCCGCTGGCCAAAGCCTTGACGGCCTCCAATGCCGAACCGGAACTATTGGCGATGCTGCTCGACAAGGTTTATTTGCAGATGATCCACAATTACCCGGTAGAACCCGTTGCCCCCGTGCTGATCGAACCCAGCGCGTCAGACCGGCCACCTGCCAGACACAGGGATGGGCATTCACAACGGCGTCCGCAACGTGGATCGCGGGGCGGTCGGCGTTAACCCACACAACTCATACTTTTATCCGGCTGCGTTCCCAGACTTTTTTTCCACAGCCTGCACAGTACCTGGAACCGCTTTGCGCATGAATAAAATCCCGTCCAGGTGGTCGATTTCGTGCTGCATGACGCGCGCCCCCAATGCACTGGCGTTGACCGAAAATTTTTTGTGTTCAAGATCCCAGGCTTCTACCCGCACGCGGGCCGAACGCCGCACCAGGCCTTCGAATCCCGGGTAACTTAAGCAGCCTTCGACGCTATCGATCTGGCCGCTCTGCTTCACGATGCGCGGGTTGATGAATACCTGCGGTTGACGCCGTTCGCGTCCGACATCGGCCACAAACACCCGCAGCGGGACAGCCACCTGAATGGCCGCAAGACCCAGCCCCTTGGCACGGTACATGGTTTCGAACATGTCGGTGACCAGCGCTTTTAAGTGTTCGTCCCAGGCAGCGATCGCGGTGCTGGCTTGTTCAAGCAAAGGATGTGGATATTTAAGAATGGGTAGCAAGGCCATGAGGGTACGGGTTACAACATGTTCACCGGATCAACATCCACCGACACCTGCACATCCCCCACATGCAATTGTTTTTTAAGCAATGTCTGAATCTCCTGGCCTGGTTCGCAGTCGAGCGGCAGTTTAAGCAGCACCTGCCAGCGGAACTTTTGATGCAGCCTTTCTATGGCTGCCGGAGCCGGCCCCAGCACCTCGCTGCCCGTGTTGGACGGCCACTTGCGGCGCAACCGGTCAGCGGTGTCTTCGGCCGTGTCTTTGGCCCAGCTTTCACGCGAGCCCGCGATCAGCAAACGCACCAGTCGGTAATAAGGCGGATAACGCAGCGCCTTGCGCAGCGGAAGTTCCTGATCATAAAAGCGCCGGTAGTCCTGCGCAGCGCCACAGATCAGCGCCGGATGCTCGGGCTGATAACTTTGCACCAGCGCCAGCGCCGACCCTTGCCTGCCGCGCCCGGTGCGCCCCACCATTTGGGTAATCAGCGCAAAGGTGCGTTCCGAAGCCCTGAAATCAGGCATATTCAACGCAGCATCGGCTGCCACGATACCCACCAGACCCACGTCCGGAAAGTCATGGCCATGGGCAATCATCTGGGTTCCAAGCAAAATGGCTTTTTTGCTTTGCGCAAAGGCGCGCAGTTTCTGCTCATGCGCGCCACGCTGGGAGGTGCTGTCGCGGTCCATGCGAATAAGCGGCACTTGCGGAAAATATTCCTGCAGTTTTTTTTCGAGCATCTGCACACCCGAACCAAAATGCCTGAACGCCAGGCTCTGGCAATGCGGACAAACCGTGGGAAGCGCCCGGACATAACCACAATAATGACAACGCAATTGCTGATCGCGGTGCAGGGTCAGCGACACGGCGCAATGCGGACAACGCAGTTCGTGTCCGCAACTGCGGCACAGCACAAAGGTGGCAAAGCCCCTCCGGTTTAAAAGCAGCATCACCTTTTGCGAACGGCTCAAACACTCGCCAATGGCCTGGCGCAGCACCCGGCTAAGCGGGCTGCGTTCCCCCGAACGTAGTTCCTGCTTTAGATCGACTAAAACGCACTGCGGACGGCGTAACCCCGTCACACGTTCGGGCAATTCAAAACGTTGCAAACGTGGCATCTTGAGCAGTGGCAGCGGCTCGGACAAGGCATAGGTCTCGAGCAGCGGTGTGGCCGACCCCAGGATCAAATGGGCCCCGGCCAGTTCAGCGCGCTGGATGGCCGCCGTGACCGCGTCATAGCGGGGATGCCGATCCTGCTTGTAACTGCCGTCATGCGCCTCATCGAGGATGATAAAACCCAAGGGATGCAAAGGCAGAAACAAGGCCGATCGGGTGCCGACCACAATATCGAGCTGTCCGCGCGCCGCCTGCTGCCAGACTTCGGCGCGTTGGCGGCCAGACAAGTGACTGTGATACACACCGACCCGCGACCCAAAGCGTTGCTTAAAACGTGCCACCGTTTGGGGCGTCAGTGCAATTTCGGGCACCAGCACAATGGCCTTTTGGCCCTTTAAACTGCCTTCACCCAGCACTTGCAGATAAACCTCAGTCTTGCCACTGCCCGTGACGCCATGCAACAAGACCCGCACCCGCCGGTTGTGGCGAAAATATTTCACCACCCGCAACTGGGCCTCGGTCAGGCGTGCGGGTGTCGCCGAAGAAAAATCTTGATCGTCCGTTTGCACAGCAACCGCCGGAGCTTCGGTGACCACGCTCACCAGACCCTTGGCGCGCAAGCTGCGCAGTGCTTCGCGCAGGCCAGGCATCGCGCTGACCTGCCGGGGGCCCGTCATAAGTTTTTCTAGCACGCGTACCTGCGCCGTGGCACGGCGGTGCTGCTGTATATAAAGCTGTGCCTCTTCGCGAGCCACAGCCAGCTTGGCCAGAAGCTGCTCGGGGTTTGACCGCGCTGGAGTCACTGCCGCGTGGCTGACGTAATCCGACATCATGGCACGCAAAATGGAACTTAAACTGCCGCCATAATAACGCTGCATCCAGCGTGCCAGCCCCATCAGATCGGGCGTAAAGGCCAACTCGTCTCCCAGCCAACGCGTGATCGGTTTAAGCTTGGTGCCCGCCACCGCACTGGCCACAAAGTCTGTCACCCAGCCTCGGGTTGTGCTATGTCCAAAGGGCAGTTCAACGCAGGCTCCGATCGGCAAACGACCTTCGAGCTCCGCCGGCACCAGATAGGTATAAGTGTCCTGTGCCAGCGGCCGATCTACCACTACTTCTACCAACATACTTTTATAATAAGGTTTGTAATTTGTCGCAAAAAATCTGGGCCAATGCTTGTTTTGAACCCTTTAACACAGTTTGCGTTTTGGCATCGCACCACAGCACCGTGGCTTTTTCGGCGCCCAGGTTCTCGGGCGTGTTGCCAATCATGACATCGGTATTTTTAGCGGCGCGTTTTTGGCGGGTAGCCGCCTTAAGATCGCGATCAACCAGGCAAAAACCGACCACTCGTTTGGGACGCTGCGGTCCTTTTTGGGCGAGTTCGGCCAATAAGTCGGGCGTGGCTTCCCAGTCGACCGCAGCCAGCGCTGGCACCTTGGCGTCACGTCCAAGCTTGCGCCTCGAAACCCGCTTAGGTCGATAATCTGATACCGCCGCTGTCATCCACAACACATCTACCGACTGACGCAAGACCCGCTTTAAGGCTTTCTGCAGATCGTCAGAAGATTCTATCGCGATACGCGTGCCATCCTGCATTTCAGCATCAGAACCCATGATCTCTGGAGGGCCAATCATCACAACATCTGCCCCCCGCTGCGCGCAGGCCTGCGCAATGGCCAAACCCAATTTGCCACTACTGCGATTAGAGATATATCGCACCGGATCAATGGCTTCACGCGTGGGCCCTAAGGTAACCACCACCCGTTTTCCGACCCAGGACTGATCCGTGCGGGCAGGTGCAGGGGTGGATTTTATATTTTCCCTTACAAACTTTAAGATTGAATCAGGTTCCGGAAAGCGGCCCTGCCCTTTAACGCCGCAAGCCAGCCAACCATGCCCCGGCTCAAGAATGGCGTAACCCAGTTTCCTAAGTTTTTCAACATTGGCCTGCGTCAGCGGATTTTCCCACATGCCATCGTTCATGGCGGGCACCAGCAGTTTAGGGGCGCGGCTCACCAGCAGGGTAGCCAGCAACAGATCGTCGGCCATCCCTTGCGCAAGGCACGCAATAAAATTGGCCGATGCGGGTGCCACCAGCGCCAGATCAATGCTGCGTCCCACATCGGTATGCCACAGGGGCTGGGCATGCAAGTCATGCGGAATCGGGTGATGGCTTAAACTTTCGAACAGTTCGTCTGACACAAAACGGCGGGCACCCTCGGTCAGAACAGGGTAGACATCATTTCCTTGCTCGAGCAAACGGCGACACAACTCTGCCGCCTTATAGGCCGCCACCGAGCCGCTTATACCTAAAAGGATTTTTCGACTTTTAACTTTCAACTTTTAACTTTTAACTTGCCCTTACGCCACCAACGACTTGGTACGTTTCTTGGCCCGTTCAAGCTTGACCTTTTTGTTAAGGCGAGTCTGCTCTTTTTTGGCATCTTCGGCGCTCACCGGCACGGCCTCTTCGGCCCGGCGGGTCTTGCGGCGCAACACCTTCATGGACTCTTCCTGTTCCTGGGTTTCGCCTTCGGCCGCGCTCTGCTCGTAATCGACCGCCACCTTGTCATGCAGAAACTCCTCGATGGCCGAGATCACCGGTAGTTCAGAATCGCTGATGGGATCCAGAGGTTTAGCCCCTTCTTTGATTTGGCGGGCGCGCCGCGCCACAGCCATACACACCAAAAACTTGTTGTCGACCTTTTTCAGAAGGTCATGAACTGATAAATACGTTTTGTGCTCTTTCACTGCGCGACTCCTTTTTGTATTTGCTTTTCGATGATCGTTTTAATTTTTTCAACCGTCTCCGCTAATTTGTCATTGACCACCACATGGTCATACTGCCCTGCCGTGGCCATTTCTTCACGCGCCTGGCGCAGGCGTCGGGCCATTTCGGCCTCGGACTCGGTATGCCGCTTGCGCAGGCGCTCCACAAGCGTTGCTTCGTCGGGCGGCATCAAAAAAATACTGTTATGCCGTAACCCCGAGGCCCGAATGCTTTGGGCACCCTGGACATCGATTTCAATCAACACCGGCCCCTGCTTTTGCTTCTCATCGACCTCGCGGCGCAGGGTACCATAATACTGGCCATGCACCGTGGCCCATTCTACAAACTGTTGTTCATGGATGAGCCGCTTAAAACGGTCTTCATCCATAAAATAATAATGCTGCCCGTCCACTTCTTGTGGACGCGATTTACGGGTGGTGGCCGACACCGTAAGTTGCAACTGGGTTAACGCCTTAAGCAAGTCTTCGATGACGGTTCCCTTGCCTACCCCACTTGGCCCAGAAATCACAAAAATGGGTTGCGCAACCAACATGAGATTATATCGAAATTGGCTTAAAGCCGCTAGTGTAAGCCTTGTCCAATACAAGATGAGCCTGAAGCGAAGGTCGTGAGCCCCAAAGGTTGCTAGTGGGATCGAACAGCGTATTTCTAACACAAGATGAGCCTGAAGGCTTTGGGGGTCAGTACA
>JAHFDA010000117.1 GCA_023249225.1 bacterium | reverse complement strand
GCGGAGTTCCAAAGCCGCTTGATGTAGTAAATGGGCCTGTCGGAACCCAGCGAGGTCGCCCAAGCCCATGTTTTGCAGTCTGCCTAAAGGGGAATAAATCAGGTAGAACAGGAGCTTTATTTATGAACGTAAAATTACAACAACTGCCGGTAGAAGAGCGAATCAAAGTGGTGGAGGATTTATGGGATAGCATTGCCAGTGAGCCCGCCGCAGTTCCGCTGACGGCTGATCAAAGGCTGGAACTTGACCGGCGCCTGGATGCCTATGAATTTGACCGCAACCCCGGTCGTTTGGCCTCCGAAGTTATTAACGACATTCGTCGCAAATTATGACCTATTTTGTACGCATCAGGCCCGATGCCGAACTTGATTTGGCAGAGGCGGCATTTTGGCATGAGCAACAAAATCCAGGGCTCGGCAAACAATTTCTTGAAGCGGTTCTTGATGTCCTTTCTAAACTTGAACAATCACCCATGATGTATGCGGTGGTTCACAGACAAACCCGGCGCGCGCTTACTCGGCGTTTTCCGTTCGGGTTGTATTTTAGGGTTGAAGATGACACGGTGGTGATTGTTGCTGTCATGCATGCCAGCAGGCATCCCCAACGTTGGAAAATTCGCAAATAGTTGATATTCATTCACCATACTCGTCATTGTAAAGATGGTGACCGACGAATACCTTTGGCCCGCCCGCCACGTGGCCGAATACGCATATTGCCCGCGTTTGTTTTATTTCATGGAGGTCGAGGGAATTTTTGTCCCCAGCGCGGATACCGAACAAGGCAAGGCAGTACACCGGCGGGTAGACAAGCCCAGCGCGGAATCTGGGGATGACGAAGAAGACACCGCCTCGGAAGCCGAAGATACACAACGCCCCAAAATTGTACGCAGTCTGACGCTCACCAGCCAAAAACTGGGTCTGACCGCAACGCTCGACCTGACCGAGATCACCGGAAATTTGGCTGTACCGGTGGAGTATCGCAAGGGGCGGCCCAAACGCGCTGCGCTGGCCCCGCCGCCCGACGATCCGGGTGAGGCGGAAGAGCCGCCGCTTTCCAAAGCGGAACCTTGGCCCACCGACCGTGTTCAAGTCGGCTTGCAGGCCATCCTGCTCGAAGAAGCAGGTTACGAGGTTAAAACTGCGGTGCTTTATTACGCTTCGGAAAAACTGCGCCTGAATATTCCGGTTAATGCGACCCTGAAAACAGAAGCCCTGCAAACACTCGACGCTGCCAGAGCTTGCGCCTCTGGCCCAAGGCCGCTGCCGCTTGTGAACGACGCGCGTTGTATTGGCTGTTCGCTTTTAACGGTTTGTCTGCCGGACGAAGTCAATTTACAACGCGCCTCTGAACCGTCCGAAGAACTTACCCCCCGCAAAATCTGGCCGCCGCGTGATGACGGTATCCAGGTGATTGCGCAGCAAAACGGCACCAAGATTGGCGTCCGCGGAATGTCACTTCGGGTGACCGATAAAACGGGCGCGGTCATCAAGGAACTGCCGCTGGCCAATGTGGAGAGTCTGTCACTTTTGGGATCAACGCAGATTTCCACGCAGGCCTTGCATGTGCTGGCGGATCGCGGCATACCGCTTGCCTACCTGTCCGCAGCGGGGCGACTGGTGGCCATGGTTGATCCGCTCGATTCCGTCAGCGCAGAGATTCGCCGGGCGCAGGTGCGCCGTTTCGACGTTTCTGATGTTTGTCTTGAGCTTGCGCGCGCCTTGATTTCGGCCAAGATTTTAAACCAGCGTACCTTGCTTATGCGTAATCACCAGAACCTTACGACTTCCGTTGCGGTGGATCTTTCCAATGCGGCTAAAAGCGCAGGCGAGGCGCTGACGCTGGAAGAATTGCGCGGGCATGAGGGCCGGGCAGCCGCCCTGTATTTTGGGCATTTTTCCGGCATGTTTAAAGGGAACCTGGCTGCAGAGTTTGACGCCAACGGTCGCCAGCGCCGTCCGCCACCCGATCCGATCAACGCTGTTCTGTCGTTTGCGTATTCGATGCTCACGCATGAATGTGTTGCGGCTTTGCGACTGGCGCGACTTGAACCATCAATTGGGGCCTTTCACGTTTCTCGCCCGGGCCGACCGGCACTGGCGCTCGATCTTATGGAGCCTTTTCGGCCACTGGTGGCGGACTCGGTAGCTATTGCAGCCTTTAACAAGGGCGAGTTGGGCGAGGGACACTTTTTGCGCACGGCGGCTGGCTGTGCTTTAACCGATGCCGGTCGCAAGGCATTTTTCAAGGCTTATGGGCGCCGCATGGACACCGAGGTGACGCACCCAGTGTTTGAATATCGACTAAGCTACCGGCGCATGCTGACACTGCACGCGCGTATGATCGCGGCTTGGCTGGTGGGTGATGTGCCTGCGCTGGCTTTTTTAACCACAAGGTAGCATTTATGCAACGGTGTTATCTGGTGTGCTATGACATACATTCCCCAGCCCGCTGGCGGCGGGTGTACAGGATCATGAAGGGTTACGGTGAGCCTTGGCAGCTTTCGGTGTTTTTTTGCGTGCTTAAAGACATTGATAAAGTAAGGCTGCGCAGCGATCTCGAGAAGGTGATGAATCTCAAAGAAGACCAGCTCTTGATTGTCAGACTGGAGATGGATGAGGAACACTCGCGTGAGGCGACCGTGGTGATCGGACAGGCGCTGCCGGAACTGGAAAGTGGAACCGTAGTTATTTAGCTTGCAATGCATTTTGTATTTGGTATATTTCAGGTGGCTCCTATAGGGAGTCTTATTTTTTGGGGTATGTGTCTTCGCCTTCAGTGGCTTTAGCACCCCAAGGTTGTTTGGTTTTATTAATGCCATTGTGCTTGCGAGCACAATGGTGGTGGCAGAGGGGTCAGGGGATGCTCGCATCGCCTAATCCTTCTGATAGCTGGTGATCCTTGGCAAGTTGTGTGGGTCTTGGAGCTTGAAAAACGGCAGGTGCTCGCAAAAGTGCATTGTCGCGCCCATAAACACAGGCCCGCCAACGACCGCTGGCGCACCATCTGAAATAAGACCTATCGACTGACACTTTAAGCAAAGAATACACCATCAAACTCCGCGACTTGGCGCACCATCTGAAATAAGACCTATCGACTGACACGGGCCATAGTCGCCAAGGAATCTACCACGATCTGCTAGGCGCACCATCTGAAATAAGACCTATCGACTGACACGAGACGATCACGCAAACCAAGAGTACCCGCGCAATGGCGCACCATCTGAAATAAGACCTATCGACTGACACAGAATCAGTCAGTTGGCGAAGACCATCGGTGTATGGCGCACCATCTGAAATAAGACCTATCGACTGACACCAGAATGTGTTTTGAGCCAAAGCACCCCAATGCCAGG
>JAHFDA010000046.1:1997-26090 GCA_023249225.1 bacterium | reverse complement strand
CCTTTTTCGGCAATATGTATATCACCCAACATGGCAAAGCTGGCCGTGGTGCCACCCATGGTCGGGTCGGTCAGCAGCACCAGGTGGGGTAGGTTGGCCAGACGCAGATGGCCAAGCGCACTGGCAGTTTTTGCCATTTGCATCAGTGAAAAGATGCCTTCCTGCATGCGGGCTCCGCCACTGGAGGTGATGGTCACATGGGGCAGTTTTTGGGAGATGGCTGTATCAATGGTGCGAGTGATTTTTTCACCCACCACTGCGCCCATGGAGCCGCCCATAAAGCCAAAGTCCATCACCGCCAGGGTGACTGGATGTCCCTGAAGGGTGGCCTGGCCGCAGAGGACGGCATCTCGAAGGTTTGTTTTCTCCTGGCTTTCTTTCAGCCGCAGTTTATAGGGGCGGGTATCGGTAAAATTTAAAAGGTCGGTGGCTTCCAGGTTATCATGCAACTCTTCAAAAGATCCGGGATCGACCGTCATGGCAATCCGTTCCTCGGCCGAAAGACGAAAATGATAACCGCAGTGGCTACAAACTTTTAGGTTTTCTTCAAGATCCTTGGTATACAGGGTGCTTTTACAGGCAAAGCACTTTACCCACAGGTTGCCGGGTATGTTGAGGCGCTCATCGCTGGCGACTTGTTTAGAGTTATTACGGCTGGCAAGCCATTCAAGTATCGACATAGGCAGCTCCTTGTAGAGCCTTGGCGATTATGCTAGCATGCTTCTTAGCTTGTCAATCGCGCAAGCGCTCAAATTAGAGAGGAATTTACTTTGGCCAATATACGTTCAGCCGTCAAGCGTATCAAAATCAGTGAACGCAACCGTGTGCGCAATAAAGCGGCGCGGACCGAGCTCAAGACTTTGGTCAAAGATGTCCGTCAAGCAAAGCCAAAAGAGGCGGTCGAAGCATTGCGGCAGGTTCAAAAGTTGCTCGATATGGCCGCCAGCAAGGGTATTATTCATAAACGTCAGGCGGCCAGGCGTGTCGCGCGTCTGACACGGCATGTTGCCGCTCAAAAAGCTTAAATCCAAATTCGGGCGCATTGCGCCATAAAATAACTTTCCGGAAAATTTAAACTACCTTCAAGTCCCTTAAGGGCTATGTCACACTGATGCAGGCGTTGCAAGGCGCGGCTGCAACGCGCCATCGGCCAATGCGGTAGCGCTTTAAGAGTTTTTGTAATTACAAAAGGTTTGCGCCCCAGCAATGCCGCCAAAGTCTCGGGGCTTTGGCCGCGATGGGCCCAAAGCTGCAAGAGCAGTCGAAATTGCCCAGCCAGCAAACCAAGCAGCGGCAGAGGATGTTCGTCGCGCAGACGCAGGGCCAGTTCACGCATAAAGCGAGGGCCATTGTTTTCAAGCACGGCATCGGTCAGGGCAAAAGGATGGATGTGTTGCGCCAGCGAGACAGCCACAACATCGTTTTCGCGGATTTCGCCCCGTTCACCCATGTAACTCAAAAGTTTTTGAAGTTCGCTGTAAAGCAAGTCACGGTCGGTCCCCAGCCATTCGATCAGCAAGCGGGCAGCAGGTTGCGTCAGCGATTTGCGCTGCTGACGAACCCACGCTTGCATCTCGTGGCAGGCGGTATCGTGTTGCCATTCGGTCAAAGGCAGGCAATCGTGCACTTTTCCAAAGCCACGCAGACTGGCCGCATTTTTAGATTTTCCAAAACTCTTGACCATGTAGATCATCAGGGTGACAGAGTCTTGTGCGCTGTGGCACTGCTTCAGGGCGGTCAACTGTGCTTGCGGCCAGGCCGTCATGCATTCGGCATCTTCGACCCATACGCAGCGTTGCGCCGCAAACAGCGGAACAGCGCCAAGGCGGTCGAGCAGGCCGACAGGGCCCAGGTCTTTTGCGGAGACGGTTTCTACGGCGGCAGACGACATTTTAGACGCGGCCAGCAGCTGCTTAAGGGTTTGTCGGCACAGCCAGCGATCGCTTCCGTGAATGATGTGAACGTCTGCCACGGTCAGTGAAACTGGAAGTCTTTGAATTCCAGGCTGGCTTCGGAAGGCCCGATAATCATCATCTGAATTTTAAACATGCCGGACACCTGATTTTCAAGCGGGATATTGATTTGCGTAAATTGGGGCCATTCGGTTTGTTCGACCATCTCATGACTGACGGCGGGCCGGGTATCGTTTTCGGAACCATACACTTCAATACGTAACCGCGTCCACGCTTCTAGTTTTTTAATGCTGCCCTTGAGTTTAAACAAGACTCGCAGACACTGGGCTGCTTCTTTGTTGACCATGATGCCGCACCCGAGGTCAGTGCCCTGACCTGCCAGTTTGAGAATACCGTTTTCAAAGCTGGTGCGTTCGCCGGGGCTCTGGAAGCCATAGTAAAAGAGATACTCATTTCCAGGCATTGGGCGCGGCTCCGGAATTGGCGGTGTTGCTTGTATTGCGTGTGCTGGTCAGCTCGGGTAATGGAATGGGAGCGGGGGCATGTTTGCCAAGAATTTGATTGTACACAGCAGCCGGAAGCTTTAAATCATCCACCGCACTTTTATACACCGACAAAGCTTCGGTACGCAACTCAAAAGCGTTCAAGTACGATTCCAAGGGCTCAAATTTTGTTTTTGGTTTTCCGTCGACCGCAAAATGCTGGGTCAGGGCATCATCTTGCAGCGGCTCATCCAGGGACAGCGTGGTCAGGTTATAAGTCACTTCGAGCGGTCGCCATAGATCAATCGAATAAAACATGCGCAACTGATCTGGTGAAATGGCCGCAAGGGTACGGCTGACCTCGGTTCGGGCTTGGGCCAGGCGCAGCAACGCCGCAATCCAGGTTTCGTAATAGGTGGGTGTGGCGGCGGTCAGCAGAGCATCAGCGGTGATGGCACTGCCGTCGATGGCTGTAAGCAGCAGTGGCCGATTGTGTCCAGCGCTGACCGCAAGCAAAAGATAAGGATAAGGTTGTGTCAGGTGGCTTACTTCAACTTCCCAATGCGCCGGATCTCCAGGGACATATTGGATAAATGGGGTGCCGGCTTCGGGTTGTTTGATTTTTTTGCCTTTACGTGAGAGTGAATATGATAAAACGGGATCGTCGAGCGTGGCCCATGAAGGGCGGTTACCCTGTCCCCAGGCCAAGGGTTCCAACTTGCCTTTATGACGCACGCCATAAACGCTGACATACAGGTTGGGGTCGCGGGTGCTGATATCACTCCAGGCCACGGTCAGGGCAGTGGTGGGCGCTTTGCCTGATCCAAGGTTGGGTGCCTGTACCACGATGGTTTTGTAAACTTGTAAATCGACCGTCATCTTGAGCGTTGCATAATTTTTGACGGGAGGTAGTTTGCTACCCACTTGCTGCGTGACCTTGCCGCAACCGGGAGCCAACGCGCATATTGCCAGGGCCAAGACCCAAAGATGCTTATAGAGGTGCATACGGGATAAAATCATTTTACCCACATCGAGGCCCCTTCACAAATCTGCCAGGCGAAAGCCCAGGTTCAGGGTTTTTCCAACCAGGTCATAATTTAACGACAGACGCCATTCGTGCAACGGTTGCTCAAGTTGCAGGTACAGTTCGCGAAAGCGTTGAAAGTTGGTTTCGTATGCGCCCCATAAGGCGTAGTATCCGCGCACATGTTTGATCGAAAAACGGTATTCAGGTGAGGTTTGCACTTGATAGTTGTCAAACAAAAAGGGGCTTCCGCCTTGCAGCAGCAGAGGCCAGGCATAACCGAGCGACAGACGCAGAAATCCCATGCCTTGGATCAGGTCACTGCCTGCAAAAACACGTTGCCATTGTGCGCCGCTGCCATAGTAGCTGCTGTGTGCCGAGAGGTTGGCTTGCAAGGTGAGGGTGTCGGTCAGGGGCCATTGCGGGGTGGTTTCTGCTTCGACACGGTAACGTTCAGTGGCCAGGGTGCCTTCTTCGGAAAAGTTTCCGGCTGCCAACAGCCATGAAAGCCCTTCGAGCAGGCTGCTTGAGCTTAAGCGTATTTCGGGCCAAACCGAAATACGCTGGTTATTGACAATTTCGCGGCTACGCCACAGTGCCTGCCATTGCAGGTGGTAACCTTTTTGGCTTTCAGAAAACGCGGTCAGCAAGTTGCCAAGGACAGGCGCTGGAAAGTTTTCGGTGGGGGCAAGCTCTCTGGGCAGCCATTTGCCGCGAATGTCCAGGTGTCCTTGAACGCCCGAGACGGTAAAGCTTTTATATTCAAATTCCACGTCCGTAAGGTTGCGCCAACGGAAGCCATGGGTCAGTCCGTAACCATAACCCAGCCTGGTGGTCCACGAAAGTTCCACATGGCCGGCATTACGGGGGCTGATGAAATATCCAAAACGTTGACGTACCGTAAAGCCCTGAACAGGGTCGTCGAGAAAATCCGGAATAAATTGACTGCTGGCGAGCAGAGCTGGGCCGCCGTATATATAGGTAGGCAGGTAAAACACTGGCCAATCCTGAATCCAGAACACGGCGTTCTGTATGACAATCATTCCGAGTACCGGGTACACGGTAATGTCTGAAGCCGAAAGTTGATAATGCGGACTGGGTAGGTCGCAGGTGGTAAAGGATGCGTCCTTGATATGCAGGCTATTGTCCTGGATTTCTACGCGTTTGCTGCGGATAAAAGCTTTATTGATCCGGCCATAAAAGTTGCCAATGTCGCCGGTGCCCGCGTGGCCCGCAAGATCCATCTGCGTCCCAGAAATAAAATTTTCACCTTGCCGATACGAAAACTGATCTTGCAGGCTAAAACGTTCCTGGGGCCAGTCGATCAGCAGGCGGCCGGTTTGTCCCTGGGCCTGGGGCCACGAAAAACTAACGTTGCCGCTGGCCAGTATCGAGCTGCTTGAGGCGTTAAAATCAATCTGATCGGCTTCGATGCTCATGCCGGGCTGTGCGCTGACGCTGGCGCACAACATAGATAAACCAACAAACAACGGCCAGAACCGTCCCAGATACGAGTACACTGCAAAAATTAAAGGGTCACAGGCACGGCGGTGTTTTCAACGGGGCCGGCGCTGGTCTCGCGCGGATAGAACTGTGTGATTTCCTTGCGGAAGGTCAGCAGCACGCGCCCGGTGGGGCCGTTGCGGTGCTTGGCAATGATCAGTTCGGCCTCGCCAGAATTGGCGGACGAGTCGTACATGTCGTTGCGGTGGATAAACAGCACGATGTCGGCCACCTGTTCAATTTCGCCAGACTCGCGCAGGTCGGATAGCAGGGGATGTTTGTCGGTGCGCTGCTCAACGGCGCGCGACAACTGCGACAGGGCAATGACCGGTACTTTGAGTTCCTTGCCAATGGCCTTAAGCGCCCGGCTGATTTCAGCAATTTCCTGAACACGGTTGTCGTTGCGCCGTTTGGCCACGTACATGAGCTGTAAAAAATCGACCACAATCAACCCCAGGTCGTGATCAAGCTGCAGGCGGCGGGCCTTGGCTTTGAGCTCCACCGGAGATACGCCGGCAGTATCGTCGATGAAAATCGGCGCCTCCGACAGGCGGCTCATGGCCTTTGCCAGGCGCTTGTACTCGTTTTCGTGTAACTGGCCAACGCGCAGACGGCTGTTGTCAATCTTGGCCTCGCTGCACAACATACGTTGTACCAGCTGTTCCTTGCTCATTTCCATGCTAAAAATAGCCACGGCTGTGTTGTGCTTGAGCGCGGCGTGCTGGGTAAAGTTCAGTGCCAGGGCGGTTTTGCCCATGCTGGGGCGTGCTGCCAAAATGATCAGATCCGCTTTTTGAAAACCAGAGGTCAGGCTGTCGAGGTCGCTGAAGCCTGAAGAGACGCCCAGCAATTGGCCTTTGTTTTCGTAGATGGATTCGATGCTTTTCATCACCGGCATCAAAATGTCTTTAACGGGCGTAAAGGCTTGCTTGAGGCGGTTTTGGGCAATGTCGAGGATGCGTTTTTCGGCGTCATCCAAGATATCAGAGACATTGTTTTCCTCGTCAAAGGCGGTTTCGACAATTTCCGATCCAGCGTGGATCAGTTGGCGCAAGGTAGCTTTTTCTTCAACCAGGATGGCGTGGTGGTGCACGTGGGCTGATGTGGGCGTGGCTTCAACCAGGTCCGACAGGTAGGTTGCGCCACCCACGGCTTCGAGCAGGTTATGCTTGCGCAGCCAATCGGACACAGTCACAAGGTCAATGGGCTCGCTGCTTTGAAAGAGCTCACAGATGGCGGTGTAAATATGGCGGTGTGCTTCGCGGTAAAAGCTTTCGGCGTGCAGGATTTCAATGACCTTGGCAAGGGCCTCCGGGTCGATCAAGACCGAGCCCAGCACGGCTTGTTCGGCGCTTAAATTCTGGGGCGGAATTTTTTCAGACATAGGCGAGTTCCGTGTGTTTGGCCCGGTTCAATACCTTGCGCAGGTGTTGACCGGTAAAGCTATGGGGCATTTGGGAGACCGCTTCGGGGGTGCCCTGTGCCACCAGCTGACCGCCCTTTTCGCCGCCTTCGGGTCCCAAATCAATCACATGGTCAGCATGCTTGATGACATCCAGGTTATGCTCAATCACAAGCACGCTATTGCCGCCGTCCACCAGTTGCTGGAGCACAAGCAGCAAATAGCGCACATCATGAAAATGCAACCCGGTGGTAGGTTCGTCAAGAATGTACATGGTTTTGCCAGTGGCACGCCGTGAGAGCTCGGTGGCCAACTTGACCCGCTGGGCTTCGCCGCCTGACAAGGTGGTGGCCGATTGTCCGAGATGTATGTAACCCAGGCCCACCTCGATGAGTGTTTTGAGCTTTTGATAGATAGCCGGAACATGCCGAAAAAGTTCTGCGCCCTCGGCGACGGTCATCTCAAGCACCTGCGCAATGTTGTTATTTTTGTATGTGATTTCCAGCGTTTCGCGATTATATCGCTTGGCGTGGCAGATGTCGCAAGGTACATACACATCGGCTAAAAAGTGCATCTCGATTTTGACCACGCCATCGCCCTGACAGGCTTCGCAGCGTCCGCCTTTGACGTTAAAACTAAAGCGTCCTGGACCGTAGCCACGCAGTTTAGCCTCGGGGATAGCGGCAAAGACATCACGGATGGGGGTAAACAGGCCGGTGTAAGTGGCCGGGTTCGAACGTGGCGTGCGGCCAATCGGAGACTGGTCAATGATGATCACCTTGTCGATTTGTTCAGTGCCAAGCAACTGGCGATGTACGCCTGGTTTGGCACTGGCGTGATAAAGTTTTTGTGCCAGAGCGCGGTACAAAATATCGTGCACCAAGGTTGATTTTCCGCTGCCACTGACGCCGGTGACACAGGTCAAGGTGCCTAGCGGAATGGCCACATCGAGGTCTTTTAAATTGTGTTCGCGCGCGCCTTTAACATGCAGCACACGTTGAGGGTCGATGGGCCGCCGGCGTTGGGGCGTTTCAATATACAGGCGGCCCGACAGGTAGCCTCCGGTTAAGGACCGGGTTGATTTTTTAACCTGCTCCAACGTGCCAGCCACAATGACGTGACCACCCTTAAGTCCCGCTTCGGGACCGATGTCGACCACATATTCAGCGGCCTGCATGGTTTCGGCATCGTGCTCCACCACAATAAGGGTATTGCCCAGATCTTTGAGCTGGCGCAGGGTGGATAAGAGGCGATGGTTGTCGCGCGGATGCAGGCCAATGCTGGGTTCATCCAATATGTATAGGACGCCGGTCAGACCACTGCCAATTTGGGTCGCGAGGCGGATGCGCTGCGACTCGCCGCCCGAGAGGCTGCCGGCCTGACGCGACAGTGACAAATACGACAAACCGACATTTTGTAAAAAACGCAAACGGGCATGGATCTCTTTCAGCAAGCCAGTGGCAATGGCCTGCTGCCGTTCAGTCAGTTTTAGCGCGTTAAAAAATTCTATGCAGCGCTCCACGGTCAGCGTGCAGACTTCATAAATATTTTGCCCCTGCAGTGTGGTGGCCAGAGCCTGGGGTTTTAGGCGCTTGCCCTGGCAGGCGGCGCACAGGTTTGAACCCATAAATGATTCAAAATAGGCGCGCATTGAATCAGAGTCGGTCTGCAGGTAACGGCGCTTGAGGTTGCCGATGACGCCTTCGTAGTGTTTGTTAAACTCCAGTTCGCCTTTCATGTTGGCATCGCTGTTTTTGCTGCCAAACTGCCATGTAAACGAAATCTTTTCGTCGGCATCTCCGTAGAGCAACACGCGTTGGTGCTTCGGGTTTAACTTGTGAAAAGGCACATCCAGACTAAACTTAAAATGCTGGGCCACTGCCTCGGCCATTTGGCCGTAATAGGTGTCGTTTAAATTGACAGCGGCACAGCCCTCACGCACGCTTTTTTCATGGTCCGGAAAGACCAGGTCGGGGTCAAAGTCGAGCGTTTGTCCAAGGCCGTTGCAGCTTGAGCAGGCACCATAAGGCGCATTAAACGAAAAAAGTTGCGGCGTGATCTCCACCAGATCCACCTGGCAGTGCGGACAACTCATCAGCTCCGAAAATATCAGGTCGGCCCGTTTAGGATCTTTTGGAAAGGCCACGGTCAGTGTGCCACGTCCGGCACGCAAGGCTGTCTCGATGCTGTCCGCCAGACGGCGGCTGTTTTCGGGGGCCACATTTAAGCGGTCAACCACCACGTCGATATCATGCTTTTTGGTTTTGGCCAGTTTGGGTGCTTCTTCGAGTTCATGCCATTGCCCATCAATGCGTACCCGCAGGAATCCCTGCTTTTTAAGGTCAGCCAAGCTATCGGCAAACTCGCCTTTTTTGCCGCGCGCCACCGGGGCCATCAGGGCCAGTGCGGTGCCGGACGGAAGCTGATAAAGGCGATCCACAATTTGAGTCGGGCTCTGCCTTTCGACCGGGCGACCACATTGCGGGCAGTGCGGTTTGCCAAGGTGGGCATACAGCAGGCGCAGGTAATCATAAATTTCAGTGACGGTGCCTACGGTTGAACGCGGATTATGCGAGGTTGATTTTTGATCGATACTGATGGCCGGCGACAAGCCTTCGATGCTGTCTACATCGGGTTTTTCCATCTGCCCCAGAAACTGACGCGCGTAGCTCGACAGACTTTCTAGATAGCGGCGCTGTCCTTCGGCATAAATGGTGTCAAAAGCCAGCGACGATTTGCCGCTGCCCGAAAGGCCGGTAATGACAATTAATTTGTTGCGTGGCAGGTCGAGGTTGATGTTTTTTAAATTGTGGACGCGTGCGCCGCGGATTCGGATTCCGTCAAAGGCCATGGGCTGCTTATTATAACCGAAAAAAAAGGGCAGCCACTGGGGCTGCCCTTTGAGTGCGATGTTAAAAAAACGCTTTACAGTGAGGGGAGTTCGATCTTGTCGCCGATTTCAAAAATCACATAAGCATTTAAGCCTGTGAAGAAACCCAATGAACCTTGACCAACCGCAATGGTGCCAGCGCCCGATGAGGTTACCATGCCACCCCCGGGTTGGTTCTGGAATTCAATCACGTTTAGACCGGCACCCAAGCCCACTTGTTTGAGCACCATGTGTTCCACGGCGTACTGCACAAAGAAGCTGTTAATGCCCGCGCCGATGTCGGCCGAATTCATCGCCAGACCCCAGCTGCCGTTATAGATGTCGGCATAGAAAGGTACCACAGCCGCGTTGCTGGTAAAACCAGAGCGGTTGATATAAGACGTGCTGACATCCCAGGTGTATTTGCCGACTTCGCCGCGCAGACCTACACCGGTGGCGCCAGAGAGACTGGTCAGCAACCATAGCTTGGCATGTGCGGTTGAGCTAAGCGCCAATCCCGCGATCATTAATGCTGTAAGAATTTTTGACTTCATATGTTTTCTCCTTCTAAAAAAATTTTATAAATTTTATCCTTGAAGTGTTCGTTTTGTGAAGCACCAATTTTATGACCCAGGCCATCCCAGATTGGCCACCCTAAAAGCAGATTCCAAATTTTCAAGGACTCTTATACTATGTATCTGGTTTTTTTGTTCCGTACTTGTTTTCTGGCCTGGGTGGCGGAACTGGTAGACGCGCCGGTCTCAAAAACCGGTGGGGTCACCCCCATGCCGGTTCGACCCCGGCCCTAGGCACCAACGACAAATACCTGCTTTGGTCGAACCTAGCGTAGCGCCTTTCGACCCCGGCCCTCGGTTCGCGCTGCCAAGCTCTGTGGCATGTTGTTTTAACCACTTGATCGTAAAGCATTGCGGATGGATCACGGGCTTAGATTTCCGTTAATCAACTAAAGGATTATTTTTACTAAATTCATCTTTAATTGATTTTAGTAGTTCATTTGTGGCCGGCTTACGTTGCCGGGCATAATCGATTGAACCGTCTGGACGGATGCCAAAGAGCAGCAAGCCGCCATCACCATTTAAAAGTGCGCACAGCGTTTGCATACCCTCACGCAGTTCACCGGTGGAGCGTTTAAATTCGAGGGTGAGACTTTCACCTTGTTTGACGCTTTCTAACACGGCTCTTAGCTTCATAAACTTATCCTATAAATTTCAGTCATTTTTTTCAGCACCAATTCTCTTTTCTCATAATCTCCCAAATGCACCCGCATCAAACTTTTCCACAGTTTTCCGTGGTTGGGTACTGAAAAATGCAATAGTTCGTGCACGATGACGTAATCCCAAATACTCTCCTCAAAATCGAGTAGCTCATTATTAAAATGCAAATGCCCGTTGGTAGAACACGAAGCCCATTTATTGCGCATTGGGCGCAGTGCCAGCCATTTTATGTCGACATCCAGTTTGACTGCCCAACTGCGTACCCGTGTTTTGAATGTGCTGCGATCTTGAACTTGATGCATGGCCTTAAATCCGATCCGCTTTTTCGAGCAACGTAAACAACTCATCAACAAGCGCCGCAACCTGCTCAAGGTCCTGCGCTTCGGCAAGAATTGCATAGGTCACTCGCTTGCGTAGTTCACGCAGAGCATTTTCACTTTGTTTCCAATTAGCAAATTCGACAAAGGCTGCTTTAATTTTGCGGCTAACATCTTCGGCATGGTTGATCTTTGCGTCAAGTAAGGTGCGATAAACAAAAAACGTTAATCCATCAAAGCCTTTTTCGGCCTGCTCTTTTTTGCGTTGCTCGTTGGTCTCCACTTCTTTTAGTAATTCTGCTAATGCCTTAGCCGTTTCGGTTTGGCGATTTTCAAAGGACTCCTGAACATCCCTGGCGCGATCAGCCATGGCAATGAGATACGGGTCGTTGCTTTGATCAGCAGCTATTTTCTCGATGCTCTTTACTAAATTGATAACCTTTTTAGCGTCTCCATCGTGCTTGGATACAATATATTTTACAGTGTGCTCGTCAATTTTGAGGAGTTCGTCAACTGATTGAATATAGCTCGATCCAACGTGCGTCTGCACAAGCTCGTTGGTCTTTTTTTGAAAAGCCCGATCAACTTCAACCTGTTTGGCGTAAGCCTTACATACAATATGGTAGATTGCTGAAAGGGTGCTGTAATCGTTTATGAATGGTCGCAAAAAGGCATCCGGCGAAATAATTTCATAGAGCATTTCAATTTCTTTATATTCTTTAAAAAATTCTTTGCGCCGCTCAGGGTCGCGAAAATGTTCGATTAAGGCATCCACATCCTTATCATTAAAATTACGCTCGATCAGTGCCAAATATCCCGGCACTTTGGCAGTCATCTTTTCCTTAAACAAAACCTTAAGCAGTTTAAGATCTTTGACGATGGCGTTTATTTCATCACTATCAAAGGCTAAGGCTTTTTCTAGTTTATCGAAGATGCCCACATAGTCGAGTACAAAGCCATGCGGTTTTACCATATTGGCCGCTTCATTCTCGTAGGGACGATTCACACGAGCGATTGCTTGCAACAGAGTGTGATCTCGCATCGGCTTATCTAGATACATGGCATAAAGGATGGGGGCATCAAAACCGGTTAAGAGTTTTTCAGTAACAATTAAAATTTTAGGGAACTGCTCCAGCTTGACGAAACTTTTGCGGATTTGGCGTTCTTTTTTAGGGTCAAGATGGAATTCTTTGAGTACCGGAGAGTCGTTATTATTACCCGTGTAAACCACCTCAGAATATTCTGGTGGCAGAAATTCATCCAATGCATGTTTGTAATGCGCGCACGCTTCCCGATCAACCCCCACCAGAAAAGCCTTGTAACCAAGTGGCTCCACATTCTGGCGATAGTGCTCGGCAACATGTTGCGCTACTGCGCGAATGCGGTCCTTGCCTTTAAGAAAGTTTTTCAGGTTCACGGCTCGTTCTAAAATCTTATTAAGCTCATCGATATCGGCTACACCTTCGGCCTCGGCCAGGGAAAGAAATTCTTTATCAAGTATTTCGTGTGGCACCAGCATTTCGTTAGGTGCCAAGTTGTAATAAAGTGGCAAGGTCGTGCCATCGGCAATGCTTTCGGCGATGGAGTACTTATGTAGATAGCCCTTATCATCCTCACAACCAAAGGTTTTAAAAGTGCCCTTGCCGTAGACCGTTTTATCGACGGGGGTACCAGTAAAGCCGATATATGTGGCGTTAGGGAGACCCGCCATCAAAAAATTTCCCAGATCGCTGCCCGTGGTGCGGTGGGCTTCGTCGATGAATACATAGATATTTGAACGTGTATTGATGTCGGCTGGCATGTCACGGAACTTGTGAATCATGGTAACGATGATGCCCCGGTAGTCGTCCTTTAATAACTTATTAAGGCTGGCGATGCTGGTGGCATGTTCTAAATTTTTTAAGCCTAGCGCTGCCAGATTTTTAAGCATCTGATCCTCAAGCTCGTTACGGTCGATCATCAATAAAATGCTAGGCTTATCGGCCTCGGGTGCGCGAAAAAGCAGCTCTGCCGCCTTGATCATGGTAAAGGTTTTACCGCTACCCTGGGTGTGCCAAATCAGGCCGCGCCTGCGCGTGGAACTGATGGCTCGACCCACAACCTTTTCCACCGCACCCGTTTGGTGTTGACGCAAAATAAATTTATTCAGTTCTTCTTCTTTTTCGGCAAAGATGATGTAGTCCTTAAGCAGGGCCAGAACCTGAGGAATGGCACAAAATGTTTTAATTTTGGCCTCCAACTGACCCAGTTCCTCATGTTTCCAATTTAAAATGTTTCTGCGCACGGTATTCCAAGTAACGCCATACGAAAAACCGATGGCATCGGTGGCGGTAAAAATTTGCTGGGGCACAAAAAGCTCAGGGGTTTCGTGGTGGTAGCGGCGAATCTGGTCTATACCCAAGGCAATCCCTTCGTCCTTGCTGGCATTTTTACATTCGATCACCAGTACCGGAATACCATTGATAAAAAACACCACATCCTCGCGCGTGCCGTAGTGACCGCTGTGAAACGTAAATTCTTCGGTAACTTCAAATACGTTATTGGTTGGGCTTGCGTAATCGATCATTACTAAATCGAGCTCGCGTTTTTCCTCGTGATCAATGTACTTGCCTTGATTACGCAGGTGTTCCAAAAACTCACGATTGCCGTAGATGTCGGCATGTAGTTGACGAAACTTCCCGAGCAAGGTTCCCGAGTCTTCGGCGTAGCGCGGGTTAAATTGGCGCAGCTTGGCGTCAAGTAGGTCGTCGAAAAACAGGGAAAGACCTTTGGCAGCATCTTTGGACTTGTCGGCCGGATCAAAGCCACGACGTTGTTCGGCGGTCTTGCGCGATACAACGATCCAACCGATGGACTGGGCATATGTAAGGATACGGGCTTGGACGGTTTTATGTTCGGTGGGGGCAGGCATCTTTTAGCGTTTTTTCTCGGGCAACCCGAGTGCCTGACTTAGTTCCTTGGGACTTGGAATCTTGCCCCGCAGTTCTTTTGGCAGAGTCGGTTTTAGTTGGTATTCCGCCACGCCAATTGGGTTGTTCTTCGTCTTTAGGGCAAACTCAACTTCCACATCGTCCTTTTCAGCGCAGAGAATAATGCCAATCGACGGATTATCCTCTGGCCCGCGTTCTTTTTCATTGAGGAGATTCAGGTAGAAATCCATTTTGCCTGCAAACTCTGGTTCGAACTCGCCTATCTTCAGCTCAATGGCAACCAGGCACTTTAAAAAGCGGTGATAAAAAAGCAGGTCGATAAAATACTCTTTACCACCTAGCGCCAACCGGTGTTGGCGTCCGATAAAACAAAAGCCATAGCCTAGCTCTAAAATAAAATCCTTGATCTGCCCAATTAGCCGATTTTCCAGCTCCCGCTCCTTCACGGCCCGACCGATGCCTAAAAATTCTAGGTTGTAGGAACTTTTTAGGGCCTCCTCTGCCTGCTCGGCAAGATCTTCGGGTAGCGCCGCCGGAAAATTGTGAGCTTTGCCTGCGGCCAAACTGCGTTCATAGGCTCCAGCCTTTATTTGGTTGAGCAGTACCTTGCGCGTCCAGCCAAATTGGGCTGTGGCGTGCAGGTAATAGAGCCGCTCGGCGGCATCCTCAACCTTATTCAGAATCAACAGATTATGGCCCCAAGGAATTTTTGCCACAAGGTGACGTAAAGTTTCTGTGATTTCCGAGTCCACTATTTTGGCGACAGACTGTCGCCGTTTTTTGCTGTTGGACACGGCGGGCAATTTGGCGACAACTTGTCGCCAAATCTCTGTATTCGAATACGACACAAACAAACGCCGCATATCCCGTAAATTACGAGCGGAGAACCCATTTGTTTCGGGAAAGGCCTTGATCAGATCCCTCGAAAGGCGATCAATGACGGACTCACCCCAGCCGAGCATTTCTTGTTTTTCAACAATCCCGTGCCCGATATCCCAGTAGAGCAGCAGGAGTTCCCGATTCACCGCCCGAGCTGCCGAAACCCGTGCTGATTGAATGCGCGACTTTAGATCGCCGAGCCAGTTGGCGTAATTATCCTTTGTGGTATCTAGGGATATCATGCTGCGGGCTTGGACGGTTTTGTGTTCGGTGGGTTTAGGCATGGATCGTGATCCCTAACGTTACAAGCTCCAATTCGCAAACGCTAGTTTTCCCTGTCATCAATTCATGAAGCAGCGTTCGGAAGACAGAAGTCAACATCAATCGTTTAGATTTGTGGTTTTTCATCTTTCGATCTAGAGTTGCAAATACATTGGCAATTTCCTGTTGCTCTTCTATTGACGGCACCGGTATGGCGTAAGTTTTCAAATATCCGCATGTCAATGCACCTTTAGTGCTTCCGCCCGCAGCGCCAATTGATCTTAGATGTTCGTAACGAGTCTGCATGAACCATAAAATGAAATCAGGAGTGACTCTGGCCGAGGAAAACTGGGCATAGGCGAGGTGTTGATTAATACAGGTTTCAAAATTTACCAACGCAGTGTTTCCCAATGTTTTGCCCTGTCCTGTAATCGCGATGAGAAGACTACCTGCACTTACCCGTGGAAGATGACACTCTTTGATGGCAAGATCGGTTATGAACTGGTTAGCCTCCGTAATAAACAAATCGTGAATTTTCGCGCTGTTGAGCCACGGAGTTTTTCCACCTCTCCAATAATCGTCATTATCTCGCTTTGGTGTCGAGCCATTTCCAATTTTTGCCAACGAGCCAAGGGGCACAACCCCCCAACTCTCTGGCACACTCCCAATCTCCGTCTCCTTCTGCCGCTCCCCCCGTAGCCCTTCGGTAAACAGCTTTTGCATCAGGGTCTTTTTCAGCTCGGTGGTCGTGGCAATAATGCGCTCCTGCGTTTCAATGGCCCGCTGCACGGTAGAAAGTATGTGGGCGATTTTTTGTTGTTCGGGGAGTGGCGGAACTGGAAATCTAAATCGGGAAATCTCTCCTTTATTGAATCCAGCCTGTGCCGCACGACCACCTAATCCCGAAAGATAGCGATAAAACTGTTGGTGTTGGAGGGCGTAATATAGAAACTTCTTTGTAACAATTGATTCATCCGGTAGAGTCGTCATAATCGCAACGTTCAGAACACCTTTTTTTCCAGTCAGAACACGGCCAACAGACGCGCCATATCGAGCAATTGAAACATCATCTGTATCTACCCTGCTAAGACGAGGACTTTCTTGAACATAAGTAGCATAATCGTCTGACTCAAAATCTCTAATTTGAAGCAATCTGACGTACCCGGATCGTGGTTCATAAAGAAAAGTGCTTTTGGGTGGTTGTGTTCCTCCCTTAAAGTCGCAGAATTCACCTAGAGGGATAAACCGCCAATTTTCTGGCAGGTCGCCGATGGCAATTTGCTCCAACTCATTAATCACGCAACCTTCTCCAAAATCCCCTTCAACACCGCATCCGTCTCTCGTGCCTCCGCCTCAAGCCCCCTTAGCTCCTCAACAATCTCCGCAATCGGTCGGTAAGTTTCGGCATCACTGGTATGGATGTAGCGACTGGGCGAAATATTGTAGTCATTTTTTTTGAGCTCGGCGTGATCCACAATGCGGCTAAGTTTTTCGACTTCTTTCCAATGGATAAGCGTGTCAGCAATCCGCTCGATACCATCCGGCGTAATAAAGTTTTTTGGGTCGCCTTTTTCAAAAAGTTGGCTGGCGTTTAGCAAAAATATTTTGTTTTGGTGTTTTTTGGGTTTGGCCTTGTTTAAAAAGATCACCACGCCTGGCGCAGTGGTATTGTAAAAAAGATTTTCGGGTAAGTAGAGCACACTTTCAATCAGGTCGTGATCTACAAACCATTGGCGGACGGTTTTTTCTTTGTTGTTGCCCGCATTACCAGAACCCCGCGACGCAGCCCCCGTATCCAGCACCACAGCCGCACGACCAGTCGCGTTTAAGCTAGCATGCATGTGTTGCACCCAACCCCAGTCCGCCGATGATTTACCCGGAAAACCAGCCCCAGACGGAAAGCGATCTAGTTCGTCATTGTCGTAGTCAGCTTCGGTAAACCAGTCTTGGTTCCACATCGGATTGGCAACCACACGGTCAAAAGTCCGTAACTTGCCGTTTTTGCGAAATTTGGGATTGGTAAAAGTGTTGCCAATTTCGATCTCGCCCTCCATGTCATGAATAATCATGTTCATGTTGGCCATGGCCCATGTCTCTGGCGTATTTTCTTGGCCGTAGAGTTTTAGCGGGGCGCGCTTGGTTTTTTTAGCGGCCTTCATTTGTTCTTCCATAGCCAGCTCGCACTTAATCAAAAGCCCGCCTGAGCCACAGGTGGGATCATAAATTTCCATGCCTGGCTCTGGCTCAAGCACCTTGGCCATAATGGTGCCAACTTCGCCCGGGGTGTAAAACTCCCCAGCGCTTTGTCCACCACCTTCGGCAAACTTGCGGATCAGGTATTCATAACTCTTGCCAATGATATCGGCCTCAACGTCTTCTAGCCCCAGGCGCTTGGTGCTGATGGCTTCGATTAAATTCGAAAGACGGTCATCATCCAAGTCACGTTGACCATGGGTCGTGGCATTAAAATCAACACGGTCGATAATGCCTTGCAATAGCGGATTTTCACGGGCAATGGCCCTCAAATGGCTGGTAAGTTGCTCACCGATTTTATCCGAGAGTTTGCGTATGACCGACCAAACGGGTTGATTGGTATCTTCTGGAACGATGGGCAAATAAAAACGCACGAGCTTGTGATCCGCCTTGGCCAACTGAAAGGCCAATTTGCGTGAACCCACTTCCTTAGCAATGCGATCAATCTCGTCACCAAATACATCACATAGCCGTTTGGTAAAAACCAGTGGCAAAATAAAATCTTTGTATTTGGGGGCATCTTTGGCGCCGCGAATAGAACAGGCGGCGTCCCAGATCCAGGCTTCGAGTGATTTATCGGGTTTATGGTTTTTGCTCACTAAGTCACCTTTTTTCTAAATACCAAAATGACAAGAAAACAGGGCTTAGTATAGTCGGTTCGATGGGGGTTCACAATCTATCCGAAATAAAATTAGAGGGTTGTTTTTCCAACTTTCAGCCCCCGCTTTTACCCCCAAACCCGCCCGCCAAAAATCATTTGTATGAAAGCAATTTTTGGCTGGCAGATTTCTGGATTCTTAGGGTCGACCCCACCCTTAAGCACCCGTTATAAAAACTTTTTTCATTACCCGCGACGAAAAACGCCGGAAGCTTTCGATATAACGGAAGGCCGCTGGTATCACCACCAGTGTCAGCAGCGTAGAGCTGATCAGGCCGCCGATGATGGCAATGCCCATGCTGGTGCGTTGCTTGGAGGCTTCGTTGAGGCCGATGGCAATGGGCAGCATGCCCGAGATCAGTGCGGCGGTGGTCATCAAAATCGGACGTAAACGGGCGCGGCCGGCCTGAATCAGGGCCTCGTTTTCTGCGATGCCTTTTTCCATTTGCTGGTGGGTAAAATCTACCAGCAAGATGGAGTTTTTGGTGGCGACCCCCAGCAGCATGATGCAACCGATCATCGAAAAGATGTCCAGCGAATGCTGTGTGATGAACAGGGCAAAAAAAGCGCCACAGATGGCCAGTGGCAGTACCAGCATAATGGTAAAGGGTGTAATAAAAGATTCATACAGGCTCGACAGTACGAGGTAGATGAACAAAATGCCCAGGCCCGCCGCAATCACAATGTTTTCAAGCAGCTCTTGAAAACTTTCAGCCTGGCCCACAAATTGATAGCGCATGCCTTTGGGTAGCTTGATGTCAGTTTCGAACATTTTGCGGATGTCCTGCATGGCGCCGCCGATGCCGGGACCTTGGGGGGCGATGTCGGCCGAAAGTTGAATATAGCGCCCGCGATCCTGGCGGCTGATCTGGGCCGGGCCGACGGTCTCCACTGCCTGGGCTACCTGCGGCAGGCGGATGAGTGACTGGTTGATGTTGGGCACGTAGGTTTCGTTAAAGCCGCTCTTGAGGTCGCGTTGGTTGTCCTGCAAGCGCACACGGATGTCATACTCCAAACCGTTTTCGCGGAACACAGCCGGCACCTGGCCTTCCACCAATGTGCGCAGTTCGTAGCCCAGGGCCACGTTGGAGATACCCAAAGCCATGGCCTTTTGTGTGTCCGGCGCGATCTGGAATTCGGGTTTGCCACCCTTATAACTGATTTCCATATCGAGTAGCGCGGGATGGTTTTTAAGGCGTTCAAACACCTGCTGCGCAACTTTTTGAAGCTCATCCATGTCTTGTCCCACAATGTTCAAATTAAAGGGCCGCTGGCCGCCGCCCACGATATCCACGTCCTTGACGATGGGCTTGGCGTGGCTGAAAGCTTTAAGTTCATTGCGGATGCTTTGCTTAAACATACTGGTGTCTACACTGCGCTGCTTGGCGGGTACAAGCTCTACATAAAGTTCAGTTGTGTTGGCCTCGCCGTCTGCATTGCCAATGGTCATGACCGACATGGCCACTTCGGGATGCTTGCGCAGCAGTTCGTCGACTTGCGTTGCCACGCCCTGCATGGCATCCAGACTGGCGCCCGGTGGCAATTCCAGCGAAACGATAAATTCGCCAAAGTCCTGGACAGGCAAAAAGGTTTTGGGCACATGCTTAACGGCCACCATGCTGCCCATAAAAACGCCGATGGCGAGTAAAATAATCACAAGCGGATGCCGTAATGTGAAACCCAGCAGGCGGGCGTAACGTGCTTCTAAAAAATCTTGAAAGTGACCAAAGGCTTCGGCGGCCCAGCCCACAATATAATAGGTAAAGTTTTTGCGTCGTTTGTCCCGCCCTGCCAGATAGGCCGACAACATGGGTGCCACTGTCAGTGCGTCAAAGAGGCTGATGAGCATAATAAAGCAAATGGTCAGCCCGAACTGTTTAAAAAACTGGCCCACGATGCCTTGCAAAAAGGCGATGGGTCCAAACACCGCAATGACGGTTAGCGTGGTGGCAACGACTGCCAGCAACACTTCCTGCGTGCCTTCCACCGCCGCGACAATAGCCGTCTTGCCCATTTCGATATGCCGAAAAATATTTTCGCGCACCACAATGGCATCGTCGATTAAAAGGCCCACCGAAAGACTTAACCCCAGCAGAGTCATGACGTTGATTGAAAAACCAGCCACGCTCATTAGAAAAAAAGCGCCGATCAGCGAGTTGGGCAGGGCCATGCTGGTGATCAGCGTCGACCGGCCGTTGCCTAAAAAGAGGTAGACCACCAGGATGGTCAGCAAAATACCAATGAGAATAGATTCCTGCACGTCGATGACGTTGGCCTTGATTTTTTGCGATCCATCACGCACCGAGGCCAGTTGCGGCTTGCCAGGCAAGCCCTCCAGTTCTACGTTAAGTTTGGCCACGCGTTTTTTGACGGCTTTAACGACCGCAATGGTGTTGGCACCCGACTGCCGGTATACATATAAAAAGAGTGTTTTGTGTCCGTTAATATACCCGCGGGTTTTTTCGTCTTCCAGGGTATCCACGATCTTACCCACATCGGTCAGCCGTACGGGATTATCATTGCCAAAAAAACTGACGATGGTGGATCCAACCTCGTCCATGCTTTTAAACTCGCCCAGGGTGCGGATGATGGTTTCAGTCTGACCGCGATTGACATTGCCGGCCGGGATGTTCTGGCCGGCCGAAGCCAGCGCCTGGGTGACGCGCGTGGCTGAAAGCTGGTAGTTTTTAAGCCGACTGCGGTCAAGCTGCACCTGAATCTCGCGCTTGCGCCCGCCCACGATGCTCACCAGGCCCACCTGGGCCACTTGTTCAATGCGCGGTTTGATGGTTTCGTTGGCCAGCTCGTAAAGCTGCGTCTCGGACAAATCGGCCGCCAGGGTCAGCACCAAAATGGGCTGGTCAGCCGGATCCATACGGCGGATGATCGGTTCTTTGGCGTCTTTGGGAAGTTTGTACTTGGCTGCGGAGACGCGGTCACGGATTTGTTGTTCGGCGTATTTGACGTCGGTCTCAAGCGTGAACTCGGCAAACACGTTGGACAGGCCTTCTTTGCTGACGGAACTGACGCTTTTAAGGCCGGGCAAACTGCTCAACTCATTTTCGAACACCTTGGAGATCAGCGTCTCCACTTCGGCTGGACCAGCTCCGGGATAGGGCGTGATCACCATGACAAACGGAAAGTTGACGTCTGGAAACATGTCGACCGGCAGCTTTTTAAGCGAGAGCCATCCCAGCGCCAGCATCATCATTACCAGACAGGTGATAAACACGGGGCGTTTGATCGACAAGGCGGCCAAATTCATATTTGCTCATGCTACCATAGAGAACTCTAGATGCTTATAAAATTAGATGTTCGTTTGCGGCGTATTTGCGCGGGACTATTTGTCATGGAGTTGCTCTTGTCTGGCCTGCATGCCCAGCCCATTACATTAGAAGCCGTTCTCCAGCAGGTCGCCGCGCATCATCCCGGCCTGACCGTCTTTAAAAAGCAGATGGAAGCCGCCCGCAACAGCGCCGATGCGCCGCGCGCTGCCCTGGATCCCACCTTAAGCTTGAGCGGCGGCTACACCTATGACAAATCTACGAACTACATTGCCTTGTTTTCTGGTGAAAGCAGCGGTCTGGGTCTTTCGGGCGCTTACCAACAGTATTTTGAACAAGGTTGGCAACTTTCGGCCAGTTTGGCCAGCAATTGGGCTGCGATTTCTCCGGGCAGTATTTATATTCCGATCAATCCTTATTACAACGCCGTGGCTGCGGTGACGCTTTCAAAACCCTTGGCCAAAGGCCGGGATGGCCTGGGTTTTCAAAAGTTGCTTAAAATTGCCGCAGCGCAAGCTGATTTTTTGGATCCCGCTTACCGGACGCTGCTCGAAGGCACCTTGTTTCAGGCCGCCGCGGGTTATTGGAACTGGACACGCACGGTAGAGATTCAACGCCTCAAAGACCAGAGCCTCCAACTGGCCTTGTCGCTTTCGGAAGCGGTCAACCGCAAGGCAGCTCAAGGTCTTTCGGAACAACGCGACGTGCTACAAATTCAGTCGCTGGTCATTTTGCGCCGCCAGGAACTTTTGGGTGCCCAGCAAGATGCCTCGGCTACATGGGAACTGCTGCAAAAATCCTGCTACTGGCCTCCCACGCGCAACGCGGAACCACAGTACCAGTTTCAGGTGAATTTGAACTTGCCTGATGCCAATACGGTTTTTCAGCAGGCCCAAAGCCAGCGTGCTGACCGCCGCGAAATTTTGCAGCGCCTGGCTGCCAACGATCTGCAGATCGAATACAACCAGGGCAGTCTTCAAGATGATTTGGCCGTGGCTGCCACCGTTAAATCGAGTTCGCTTACTTCTGACAGCGCATCCATGCTGACCAACCTGTTTAAGATGGGCAACCCACATGTCGAACTGGGACTCAACTATTCTCCCGCCTGGTCGCGGCGCAGTGATCGCATTGCCCTGCAAAACGCCCGGGTGGATCAGACGCGGCTCAATGAACAGTTGCGCAGTTTTGATTTAGAACTGGCCTACGCCATTCAGCGCCAGTACGACCTGGTGCTGACCAACGGAAAAAAGACCGAAAACGCCCGCGCGCTGGTGGCCAGTCAAAAAGCCAAGATGGACAACGAACTTTTAAGCTACAACCTGGGCCGCAGCGCCATTCAGTTTGTCATCGACGCGCGTAATGACTATGTCAACGCGCAGCTTATGCTGGTAAGCGCGCAGATTGACCGCGAGATTGCTTATTTGACGCTGGTGTATTTGCAGCATGGCTTGGGAGATACGTTTGTAACAGGACTTTAGGCGACAGGTGTGGGAACCCCCTCCAAGGGTGATCACCTAAATAACCAGTAAGTGGACAAAAACGGTACATACTGGTTAAATTTAAACATGCTGGAAATCGCTCAAGATATCCGAAACAAGGCTGTAAATGAGGAGCTGGACTACCAATTACTAATGTCATGTTTATCCAACTATAAGAACCGCAGAAATGTGATTGGTCGACTTTTAAGGTCTAAGGTTTTAATAAGAGTAAAGAAGGGTCTTTTCGTCTTTAGCCCCAGGTATCGACGCAAGCTGATGGTTAGGGAATCCCTGGCCAGCTTGGTTTACGGCCCTTCCTATATTTCGTTGGAATATGCGCTGGGGTTCTATGGTCTTATCCCGGAGCGGGTAGAAAGCATCACGTGCATCACCACCAAGCGCAACAAGGAGTTTCAAACACCCATCGGTACCTTTGCATACCGCACGATACCTGCCGCAGCTTATCCGGTCGGAATCCGCCAGATTTATTGGGATGCCACTCATCCGGTGCTTATGGCCTCATTGGAAAAGGCTATCCTGGACAAGTTTTGGATTACGCGGCGCAGCGGTATCCGCAACGCAAAAGATTTTAAGGATTTTTTATACCAGGATCAACGCTTTGATGAAAACGTTTTGCGTACCGTGCGACCCAGGGTGTTGATGGCCTGTGCCAAATTGTATGGTCGGGTAAGAATGCTGACGTGGGCCAGCTGGCTGCGGGAGGAACTGCGATGAACGAAGTTTTGCAGGCCATGCTTAAGAATTATCCCCTGGACTCGACCGAAAACTACGAAAACGCACTTAAGGAAATTGTGCAGGAAATTGTGTTGTTGGGCCTGTGGCGGGCCAGGTTTTTTGAACATGCGGCGTTTTACGGTGGTACGGCGTTGCGGATTTTACATCAGCTTAATCGCTACTCCGAAGATTTGGATTTTTCATTGCTTAAGCCCAACAGTGGGTTTCAGTTACGAAAGTATCACCAGGCCGTAAGCGCAGAACTGGTAAGTCTGGGGTTTGAAGCGGACATTGAAAGCATTTCGAAAGATGACGCACACAACATCGATTCGTCGTTTGTTAAATTGAACACTGCCAAGCATTTTCTGATTGTGTCGGCACCGCGAGACCTGGTGCGCAGGGTGCACCATCAGGCCAACATTAAAGTGAAATTTGAGATCGATATTGATCCGCCACCCGGTTTTAGCACCGAAGGCATCCAAATTTTTCGCCCGGCTCCATTTACGGTTCGCACCTATACGTTGCCCGATCTGTTCGCGGGCAAGCTTAGCGCCGTGCTGTGCCGCACGTGGCAGCACCGCGTCAAGGGCCGGGATTGGTTTGACCTGATCTGGTTTGTGGCCAGTCATATTCCAGTGCACATGGGTCATCTTAGACAGAGGCTTTTGCAAAGTCAGTTTATCAAAAATGACTTTATCTTTGGACAGAAGGAACTCAAGGAGAGTCTCAACCAAAAGCTAGAGGGTTTAGATCTGGAACGTGCCATGTCAGACGTTAGAATTTTTCTTAAAGACAAGAGACAACTGGACGGATGGTCTAAGGACTTGTTTAAGGCAGTGATTCAGCGGATTCAAGTGACCCCGGACTAAA
>JAHFDA010000046.1:0-1897 GCA_023249225.1 bacterium | reverse complement strand
ATTGCCATCTTAAAGTTATTGCGGCATTGCAAGACCCGGTTGAAATCCGTCAGAGCCGCAAGGATGAAAGGGTTTATCTGTTTTATCGGCCAGAGGGCAAACGATGGATATGTGCGGTAGTCAAACCGGAAGATGGAGTGGCTTATTTGATTACCGCTTATCCCACCGATAACATAAAAGCAGGAGTAACCGTATGGAAAAAATAAAAGTGATCCACGATATGCTTGGTAAGACGCTTACTGTATGGTTTGATGATCCCAACAACGAATCGGTTTGCGAAGAGACCTCTGACGAAGTGGTTTTAATGAAAAACAACCAGGGCAAGGTCATCGGCTTCGAACTGCTCCATTACGAATCGGCTGATCAGGTCAACACGGGAATAAATGTAGAAACTGTGATTAAAACGGGTACTTTTAATTAACGACTAATTTCCATCACGGTTTAATTACAAAACTTTTGGCGCTTCAACATGCCACCACGCGTCAGTTTACCGACGTGCACGTTTAAAAAGCTCCCATTCTGGGAAGTATTAAGCGGACAGTCTACCGGATCATTTTTGAAAACGGCGGTTTTTGCACTTACAAGGAGCGCATGTGTTTGGCATGTTATTCGGAATATTTGGCATAGGTTTTTTGGGTGCCATATTTATGCTGGCCGCCCCGTTTGTGGCCGCGCTGTTCACCTTATCGCTGGGATTGGATTTGATTCTATTGACGGGGGCGGTCATCGTGTACCCGATCATCTGGGTTATTAAAAAATTGACGGGCGACACCACAGGTTCAGATGAATGGTTATTTCACCGGTCAGTCACCGGGCAGCTGTTTGAAAAAGTAAAGGGAGATCAAAAACCTGCCCCACGACCCCAAGATTCCACGGCAAGTACAGCAGCTATGGGTAATAATGCTTCCCATGCCACTACAGAGGGCAAGGTAAAAAATTCTGCGGGGCGTTCAAGCTCTGAAATTGTTCCAGATGATTGGTCACTTCGCCAGTTAGTGATTGCGCTGTTTGAAAAAGTGAAGAGCGCAAAGGCGTCAAGGCAGACATCGCTGTTATGGAAAATTGCGGGGTTTTGGGTGAAGCGGGTTTTTTGATGAGGTGGGCGGGGCTTTGGTTGATAAAAAGGTGATGGGACAAAAACATGAAAAAAATCGGTATCCAGGCTCATGAATAAGAATACTGCTATCCAGATAGCACAGTATTTCCAAGGCCAAGCCAAAGCTGCGGACTCAGAGTTTGCAATTCAACGCCTTCGGGGGACGAAGCCGTTAGATGGATTCCATGAGTTCGCAGACGGCTTGCCACTTATTGCTGCGGATCAGGTTGAAAGGAGTGACGGATCGAGTGTCGTGTGTCTGCTGATTAAGTCGAAGGCTTTCGATATCAAATCGAAGAATCCCAATGAATGGTATCTTGTCGTGTGTTCGCCAGCTACCCACGCCCCACTCGTGGAAATATGGCGCGAAGAGAAGCATGGGTCGGTACTAGGCCTTACCTGGCGATACAGTCCGACGATCCGGGACGGCCGAAACCCGGAACGAAAACAATACTTTCAAACGCATGTCGGTGACCTGATGATGTGCCTGTCGGTACCGGGGCTTGGTGAAGTTAGTTCACGTTTTATTGAGGATATATTTGATCTGGTCGATAATCGCCAACGGGCGCATGATCTTGATGCGGACGAGCCGAACCCGCGTCAGGCTTTCCCTGAAGGCGAGATGCTCGAACGCTTACACAAGGCCCGGGAGAGGAATCCGGCGGTTGTCCGGTTGGCAAAACTGCTTGCGACCAAGAAGGGTGGCCTTTCCTGCCAGATCTGTGGTTTTGATTTCGAACGGAAATACGGCCAAATTGGTCATGGTTACATCGAAGGCCACCACACAGTACCGGTCAGCGA
>JAHFDA010000045.1 GCA_023249225.1 bacterium | reverse complement strand
ATGTACTGACCCCCAAAGCCTTCAGGCTCATCTTGTGTTAGAAATACGCTGTTCGATCCCACTAGCAACCTTTGGGGCTCACGACCTTCGCTTCAGGCTCATCTTGTATTGGACAAGGCTTTCTGTTCACGATTTAAGCTTTTCAGGTTATGCTTAGAGTGCTTTTTAAGCTGAAAATACCTCTAAGGAGAGCACTTTTATGACCGACCGCTTTTTATTTACATCCGAATCTGTCACCGAGGGACACCCCGACAAAATTGCCGACCAAATTTCGGACTCGGTGGTAGACGCCATCATGGCCCAGGATCCGATGGGACGCATTGCCTGTGAAACCCTGATCACCACCGGCCTGGTGGTGGTTGCTGGAGAAATTACCACCACTGCCACGCTTGATTATCAAAGTCTGGTGCGCAATACCATTAGAGAGATTGGTTACGACCACAGCGACAAAGGCTTTGACAGCAAAACCTGCGGTGTGCTGGTGACACTCGACAAACAGAGCCCCGATATCAGCCAGGGCGTTTCGGGCACCGGCCTACATAAGGAACAAGGCGCGGGTGACCAGGGCATGATGTTTGGTTATGCCTGCAACCAGACTCCGGAACTGATGCCCCTGCCCATTGCGCTGGCGCATCGTCTGACGCGGCGCCTTTCGGAAGTGCGCAAAAACGGCACTCTGCCCTACCTGCGTCCCGATGGCAAATCGCAAGTGACCGTGTCCTACGAAAACAACAAACCCAAGTCAGTCACATCGGTGGTGGTCAGTTCGCAGCATGATGAAAAAGTAAGCCATGCACAGATTGTCACCGACATTAAAAAACATGTGATCTCGGCCGTGATTCCGGAAGAATTGTTAAACGCGCAAACCACTTACTACGTAAATCCCACTGGCCGCTTTGTGATTGGTGGCCCCCAGGGTGATTGCGGCCTGACCGGACGCAAGATTATTGTAGACACCTATGGGGGCTGGGCCCGTCACGGTGGCGGCGCATTTTCGGGCAAGGATTGCACCAAGGTCGACCGCAGTGCTGCTTATGCCGCGCGTTGGGTGGCTAAAAATATTGTGGCGGCTGAACTGGCCGAGGCTTGCGAGATCCAGTTGGCTTACGCCATCGGCGTGGCGCGTCCGCTGTCGGTGCATGTTAATACCTTTGGCACCGGACGTTTACCCGACGAGCAAATCGTTAAGCTCATCGAAGAAAACTTTGATTTGCGTCCGCAAGGTATTATCGAAAGCTTAAACCTGCGCCAACCCATCTATAAACAGACCGCCGCTTACGGGCACTTTGGCCGCGACGATCTTAAGCTACCTTGGGAACAACTCAACAAAGTCGCCGCGCTTAAAAAAGCCGTTGGCGTCACCGTCAGCGCCTAGTTCTCGAAATGATTGATGTCCGCGAACGCAAGGCCAGCCTGCGTGCGGAGTATCTGCAAAAACGCCGCGCACTGGTGCCCGATGATGTACGCTTAAAAAGTGCACTGATCACAGCGCGTCTCTTGTCTTTGCCGGAATTTCAACGGCTGGGATCGGTGCACATTTATCTTGCCAAAACCAGCGACAACGAAATTGATACCACTGGCCTTGTGCAACACTGCTTAAAAAAACATATCGCTGTTTTTGTGCCCCTGATCACTTCTAACGGAAAAATGCGGCATAGCCGCCTGCACAGTTTGGAGAATCTCCGCAGCGGGCCCTTTGGCATTTTGCAACCCGAGCCCGGAGAACTTTTAACCGACAAAACCCTGCAGGTAGATCTGATAATCGTACCCGGAATCGCTTTTGATAAATCGGGACACCGTTTGGGTTATGGCCAAGGTTACTACGACCGCTTCCTGGCCACGCGTCCAGACTGGGTGCTGCGCGTGGGCCTATGTGATGAAAGCCTGATTGCCGAGCAGCTTCCCGTTACAGAATTAGACCAGCACGTTAATCGCATCGTCACCAACCAAAACCTCTATATCGTCTCATGACTTCTGCGTTCTACCTTCTGCCTTCTTCGTTGCTCAACTGTTTCATTTCTGGACACTCTCATGAAAACCTTCAATAATAGGGGCTGATGTCAGAGGAAAACAGCCAAGCTCTCTCGCCGATATCCTTTTTTACCCAAAACGAAGGCCAATTGCTGCAAAGTTGGCTCGACAATCTGGCCCAGGCTACGCTTCAAAAAGATCCTGATCCACAGCTCCTCAAAGAAGAAAGCAAATCGTTGTTTGATGCGCTGGTCAATACCGTTAAAGGCAACGAACTGCCTGCTTTAGACGTGAGCAGTTGTCGCCCGCTGGTAGACTTGTTAAAACAGTTGCTGCGTTCGCGCAAGGATCTTGGTTTTGGCCAGCGTGACCTGGCGGTCTTTCTGCTGTCGCTTAAGAAAAGTTTTCTCGAAACGCTTAAGGAACACTATCAAGACAAACCCTTTGACTATAACCCGCAGTCGCAGCAATTTGTAAATCTGATTGATGTCCTGGGATTGATCACGCTGGAGGCGCTTAACGAAGAAAAACAAACCCTGATTCAAAGACAGCAGGAGGAGCTTGAACGCCTGCGGAATGAACTTAAGCACCAGAACCAGTTCGACAAGATCATCGCTCGTTCCGAAAGCATGCTCGAAGCGCTGCACATGGTACAGCAGGTGCTCGACAGCCCGGTGACGGTGCTGCTCGAAGGTGAAAGCGGCAGCGGAAAAGAGGTCTTTGCGCGACTGATCCACTACCAGGGCACGCGCCAGAATAAACCTTTGGTGGTGGTCAACTGCGGCGCCATTCCGGACACGCTGATTGAAAGTGAGCTTTTTGGACACGAAAAAGGCAGTTTTACTGGCGCAGGAGAGCGTGTCATTGGAAAATTTGAGCTGGCACACGAAGGCACCTTGTTTTTAGACGAAATTGGAGAACTTGCTTTGCCCATGCAGGTCAAGCTGTTGCGGGCCTTGCAGCAAAAAGAAATTCAGCGCATCGGCAGCCAGCAGACCCTTTCGGTCAACGCGCGGATTATTGCGGCCACCAATAAAAATTTAAAAAAAGAGGTGGATGCCGGTCGCTTTCGTTTGGATTTGTTTTACCGCCTTAATGTGTTTCCGATATCGATCCCGCCGCTACGCAAACGCGCCGAAGACATTATTCCCCTGGCCCTGCACGTCTTGGAGCAGGCCTGCAAGGAATATGGCAAAAAGATGTTGTATTTTACCGACGATGCCCTGGAACGGCTGCAAGGTTACCCCTGGCCCGGAAATGTGCGCGAACTTCAAAACGTGATACATCGCGCCGTGTTGCTTGCAGGCAGCGATAAAATTACATCAGACCTTTTAAACATCAGCGGCCGACCCGCCAGCATTAAACTGCTTCCGACCACCGCCAATCCCTTGCTGCTTGACCAGAGTCCATCGGCCACCCAAAGCGCTGGCGTGTATACCGTCAAACCACTTGAGGAGCTTGAAAAAGAAGCCATTGTGGCGGCGCTTGAAAAAATGCAGGGTAACGTTTCGCACGTGTCCAAAGCCCTGGGAATATCGAGAACCACCTTATATAACAAGGCAAAACGCTATGACATTGACCTTGATGAGACTTAAAAAAGTCTGTGTTAGACTTATTTTAGTATATTTTAAAAGGAGTTTATCTCTATGAATAAAAAAATTATTGGTACTTTTGCAACACTGTGTGCACTGATATTAACCACAAGTCCGGCTCATGCATTACTCGACATGAAAGCCCTCTATGGTAGTTATACCGGCACATCCGGAACTAAATCAGGATATGGCGTTGAGATGTCCCTGCCGATTTTGCCCGTAGGCATAGGTGCCATGGTGGTCGAGGATTCAGTGGCAATCAATTTTACGATCAGTGGAACCTCTTTTACTGCCGGTACCTACAAAGGTTATCTGGCACCTGCCTATGTTTACTTTAACTTTGGCATTCCTTTTGTGCCGGTAAGCTTAAAAGCCCGTGGGGGATATAGTTTATTCATGCCAACGTCAGGGCCTGTTTCCAATGTTTCCAGCTTTGTTTTACCAGGCGGAGTTTATTACGATGTCGTGGCCATTTATTCGATGCCACTTTTGCCGTTTATTGGCGCTTATGCCGAAGTGGGTTATGCCAACTTGATTTTAAACGTTGCCGAAGGCCTAAAAACCTTGGGTGCATCGGATGCGCAACTCTCTGGTGCCAGCATCCAAAATAGAAACTACGCCGGGATGACCTGGAAGGCTGGCATTTCGATAGGCATTTAACCTTTAGGAAAATAATCTGCAAACAGTTGCTCGTTTTGTTTTTGTAGTTTTTTATAATCTTTTTCGAACAGGGCAACCGATGGATATCCCATCACCCGTGCTAATTTGAGCCGCAGAGCCTTGTCTTTTGGCAGGCTGCTGGGCTGCTGCGGAGCTAAAAAACGCAGGTTTTGAATGGCGCGGCGCAGCCACAGATAGTTATTTTTAATGTCGCTGGCCGTGCGTGGCTCAAGTAATCCGTCGAGCACCAGATCATCGACAGTTTGTGCCAGAGTCCGCCCCATGCGTCCGGCATCCGACTCTAAAAGCTGCCGCGCTTGAATCAGGAATTCAATTGTCACCAGACCGCCTTTGCCCAGCTTAAAGTGTGTGTTTTTTTCTGCTGCAGGTACACGTTCGGTCTGGATGCGCTGTTTCATGAGCTTGATTTCGGCCCACAAACGTTGTCGCTGGGCGGGATGATACGTAAAAGACCGGCGGGCCTGGGTTAAAACGGCTGTCGCCCAGCGACAATGTCCGATCACTCTGGCTCGCAAGAGGCTCTGCCATTCCCAGACTTCAGCCCGGTCACTTAAGTACTGCTCAAAACGATGCACTTCTGTGCCCAACAGACCCTTGCTGCCTTCGGGCCGTATCTGGCTGTCGAGCTCATAAACCCGGCCTTCGTCGGTGGTTTCGCCCACCAGCTTATATACATAGGCCACCCAGCGATCTACCTGGGTCTGTTGCTCGGCAGCATCCTGTGAACCTGCACGATACAAAACAAACAGATCCAGATCCGAAAAAAAACCGGGCTCGCGGCAGCCCCACTTGCCCATGGCCACCATGCCAAGTTGCTCGCCGTAGTCAGGCATGCCCAGCTTGCGGCAGGCAAACTGTGCGGCGGCAAGCAGCAATCCATCTGCAAGTTCGGCCAGTTCCATAAAAAGGTTTTGCCAGTCGATACGCCTGGAATATTGGCGGATTCCGATTTTGAGCATCTCGCGTTGCTTGATGCGGCGCAAACGGGTCATGAACTGCGTTTCATCTAAGACAGCCGCAAGTTCTGCCTGCAATGATTCTGAAGTCACCGGAACCTCTACCCATTCTGGTTTCGAAAATAAATCAAGCCACTCGGGCGAACCAATCAGCCATCGCGAGAAAAAGGGTCCGAGTCCCAAAAAATGCATTAGGAAGGTGAGCGCCTGTGGCGAGGCCCCTAGCATCTGCAAAAAGGCGGTGCGCTGGCCGTAGGCGTTGACCAGCGACTCGAGCGCGCAAAGCGCCTGATCCGGATCGACAGCGTCTTTACACGCCAGCAACAACGATACAGAAATAGCACCAAAAGCTTGTTGGCTGCGCGCTTCTGTGCCTCGAATACCTTTAAGGTTTTTAAAAGCGGTGAGCACATCATGAAAGCCGTAAGGCTTTAACCAATGGCGCAGGTTACTGGCAGGCACAGAATCTGCGGCAAACCATTCTGACAGGCTTTCTCCCTGACTGTGGCGATCGCGCACCCGTCGAAAAAAAAGCTCTTGAAACAGTTTGCGGGCTTGAACGCTTTTTTGGTGGTAAATAGCATCAAAGCTGCCGCGCGAAAAACCCAGGCGCATGCCTACCTGATCGCGGGCGGTTCGCTGAACCGGAAGATGATAAAGCTGCTGGTTGGTCATGATTTGCAGAATATGTTCGACCCGGCGCAAAAACACGTATAGCTCAAGCAAGGCCTGCTGTTCTTCGGCACTGATCAAGCCAACCTGCGCAAGTTGTGTCACCGCGGCACGCATACCGCACACTTGCAGGGCCGGATAGGCTGCGCCAAACACCAGTTGCAAAAGCTGTACCGGAAACTCGATATCGCGGATGCCGCCTGGATCGGTTTTAACGTTGATACGCCCCCCACCCGTATCGCGGCTATGCGACTCGACCTGAAGCTTGACTGCTTGCAACGCTGCAATCATGGGTGCCGGCATGGGGTCAAGGTAAATACGCGGTTTAAGTTGCAAAAGCAGCGCAGCGCCAAATGTCAGATCCCCTGCAATGGGACGGGCCTTGAGATAAGCCTGCCGTTCCCAAGGTTCAATATAGCGATCCCAATAGACATAAAAACTCTCCAGGCTAAGCGCCAGATCGCTCTTGTTGCCCCATGGACGCAAATCCATGTCGACGCGCAGTACCCGGCCCTGTTCGGTGGGCAAGGTCAGGGCCTGGATCATTTTTTCGACCAGCTTTGAAAAAAACTGACCATGCGAAAGACTTTCGCGCCCGCCCAAAGTCTCACCTTCTTTTTCGTAGATCACTACCAAGTCAACGTCGCTGCTGTAATTAAGCTCGCTTCCACCTAGTTTTCCCATGCCCAGCACGCAGTATGATGCCCCTGGCCGTCCATAAAGCGGCAGCAGTTGTTCCCAAGCCAGTGCAAGCGCCATGGCAATGGTTGCTTCGGCCAAGTCTGATAACTGTGCCACGCAATCCCAAAAATCTGTCATCTCGGCAATATCAGCGAGGGCAATACGAAAGAGTTCACGCCGCTTTCCATAGCGCAGGGCATTGAGTTTTCCCTCTAGCGTGTCATGCAACTTAAGTTGCGCCTGCAAGGCTAGCTCAAAAGCATCACGGGTCTTGATCCGTTTGAGTGCATCAAGATCAAACAACAGTTCCAGCACGCCTACGTCGCGCACAACAATATCGGTCAGATACTGGCTGTGGCTGGCAATACGCAAGAGCAAATCGATGGCCGGCGGAAAGTAAGCCAGGTTGCGGTACAGGGTGGTCTTAGAAGGCACCGCCGCCGTGATGCGCTCGAATTGATTGAGCGTATCATCAGAATCAGGGGCAAGTGTAAGCGTCGCAAAGACGGTATCGATAATGACTTCAAAAGTGTCTCGCGCACCTGTGTCGTTACACAGTGAACGTAAAATAAGTTCGGCCCGCCGCGCATCGCGGATACCTGCCTGTTTCCATAAGGCAGCGCTCTGCGAACGTTCCAGCGGTTGCCTCTGTACCAGCGCCTTCCAGCTAGTTTGGGCCATACTGCTCGGCATAAGACTTCATTTGATAAGCCACTGACTGCAAAAGGCGCTCCACCACCTGCGGAAGTTTACCGTAGCGATCCTGCAAGTCATCCACAATGGCCTGAACCTCGGATTCGCTCTGGCAAGCCATAAGACGATAATACACCGCCAAACGCTCACGCGTGTTTGCGATGTAGGTATCTGGAATAAAATATTTAACGTTGGGATCAATGCGCACACGCGTGCCCGGCTGCGCACGGGTTTCGCCACGTGCCGATGCCACAGACTCGTTGAGGATATCAAGATAAAGATGGAGCCCCACGTCCTGCCACTTGCCGGACTGATTTGTCCCTAACAGGTTGCCCGCCCCACGGAATTCGAGGTCTTTGAGCGCCAGTTGATAGCCTGATCCCAGTGCCGTGTATTCACGGATCGCCGTGAGGCGCGCACGCGCATCGGTGCTTAATTCCCGGCCTTTGCGGTACAGCAGATAAGCCACGGCCTGGCGATCCGAACGCCCCACCCGGCCGCGCAACTGGTGAATTTGCGCCAGTCCAAAACCATCGGCATCGTCAATAAAGATTGTGTTGGCATTGGGCACATCAATGCCGTTTTCGACAATGGTCGTGCAAACCAGGACCTGAATTTCGCCACGCAAAAATTTGAGCATGGTTTGCTCGAGCACACGCGGCCGCATGCCACCGTGGGCCACCGCCAGGGCCGCCTCGGGAACCCCTTGTTGTATTTGATCCCGAACGGTTTCGATATCCGCAACGCGGTTATGCAAAAAAAATACCTGTCCACCACGCGCCAGTTCGTCACGAATGCCCTGCGCCACCAGCTTGGGTTTAAATTCTGAAAGCACTGTACGCACCGGTTGGCGTTTTTGGGGGGCGGTTTCGAGCACCGAAAGGTCACGTGTGCCCGCAAGTGAAAGGTAGAGCGTGCGCGGAATGGGCGTGGCCGTCATGGTCAGTACATCCACGTTTTGGTGCAATTGTTTAAGACGTTCCTTGTGCCGCACGCCAAAGCGTTGTTCCTCATCGACAATCAACAGACCCAGGCTTTTAAACGTCACGTCCGGCTGCAGCAAGCGGTGCGTGCCGATCACCACATCCACCTTGCCCTCGCGCAGGCGGGCCAGAATTTCTTTTTGCGGACGGGCAGCGACAAAACGCGAAAGCACTTCTACCGTCACGCCAAAAGGCTCCAAGCGCTGCTTAAAGTTGTGAAAGTGCTGCTGCGCCAGCACCGTGGTGGGCACCAGCAAAGCCACCTGCTTTCCGCTTTCGGCCGCTTTAAACGCGGCGCGCACAGCAATTTCGGTCTTGCCATAACCCACGTCGCCACACACCAGCCGATCCATCGGAAAGGGCGACTCCATGTCGCGCTTGACCGCTTCGGTCACCTTGCGCTGATCGGGCGTGTCCTGGTGGGCAAACGAGGCTTCAAGCTCTATCTGCCAGGCGGTGTCTTCTTCGTAACGGTAACCCGTCTGCAAGAGGCGCTGCCGGTAAACCTCGAGCAACTCTTGCGCAATATTGTCTGTGCTGGCGCGTACACGATCTTTAGCGCGTTCCCAGGCCGGATCCGAAAGCGCATGCAAGGGCGGATTGTCTGTGCCCTGATAGGCATGTACATTAAAAATCTGATCAAGCGGCACATAGATACGGTCAGCGCCCTGATAACGCAAATATAAGAATTCACCCTCGAGCGGTCCCAAACGCAGGTATTTAAGCCCTTCAAAAATGCCAATGCCATGATGAACATGCACCACCGGCTTGCCCTCTTTGAGTTCGGATAGTAATTCAAAAGACGCCGCTTCGCCGTTGGACGCCACGCCACCGAAAAATTCGTAAGCATCCGGGTCGCAAGGCAAAATGAGGATATCGGTCAAGTCGCGGCGCAGGCTGCACTGGGTACCCACTTCAAAGCTTTGCAGGCGCAGTAATTGCTGATCTTCGAATTCGGCCCGCACCGCATGGGTGTGGTTGACCGCAAAGACGTCAATGATGCCCCCCCGGCGCGCAAATTCACCACGCGAAAAAACCATCGGCACCTGGCGATACTGCATCAGCACCAGTTGTTCAATGAGCTGGTCGTAGGTCACGCTGCGCGTCAGCAGCCAGGGTGGGGACATAGGGTCATTATATGAGTAAAGTCAGACAAATCGCAGAGGAACCTGCATCGGGTGCCTGCAGCGGCGCCTTGATCAGCTCGGTGTTGAATAGAATGCGTCCCCCTCCGGAACAACTACCCCAACGTTTTCGCATAAATTGAAATTGAATTTTTGGTTCAGTCGCCCCCAGCTTGATGAACTTATCAACGCAAGCACTGATACGGCCCTGAATAGTTACATGTGAACTTGAAAGTATTGAAGGCCCTGCCGGCTTGAAAATTGAACGTGACCTGTATTTCATCAAAGTGAATCAAGTTCAATTGTCGTATCGGCAATACGACAATTGCCCAACTAGAGAAATAAATTTTTGTAGCCCACATTTAAGTATTTCCAATCCGTTTACGTGTTTTGCTTGCCACCGACTTAATATTTTCTGCCGTCGGTAGTTTTTCGGGCATCGTGCCACCCAGCTCCTCAATCGTCTTACGCACCTTTTTGCCGACCTCAAAGTGCGTGACATTGGCCTGCTGCTTGCCATTAATATTCTCCCGGCGCAGCTTTTCTTCGGTTTGCGTGGCACGAAACAAGTTGGCTGCCAACTCGGTGCTACCCATGTGATCCAAAATCTTTTGAGTTTTCTTTAAACCTTTGCGTTTGTGAATATCGGTTTGTCCCAGGCCGCCATAAAGCCCTCTGTAACCATGATCCTGAAAGATGGCATAGTCCCTGGGCTCAATGACACCGGCTTCTTTGGCAGCAGAGGCCAGGTGTTTATTGTGCTCCTTCATCTGGTCGCGCAAATAAATTCTTTTTTGTTCCTCCGTACCCAGTTGATTGTATTCGTCAGATAGTTCCTGTCGTCTGGTTTGCATTGCAAAATAGGTCTGACCTGTCGCAATCACAGGCTTGGCGGGATCACCATTCTGCACAATCAAATAACAAGCGTAACGAGAAAGTTTTACATCCGGCATTTCACGGCGTGCTCCCGAGCCAATATCAACCATCTCGAGCGTATCCTCGAGATGGTCTTCGACCAACTGACCACTGTTTTTACATGCTTCTTTGGCACGTTCAATTACCGGCTGAAAATGACGGTATTCTGAATATTCGAGTATTTTTGACAATTGGCGAGCAAGCCAGTATTCGTTACCCGACTCATCGTAACGCTTTATCGATTCAAAGGTTTGGTGATGTTGACTGCTGATAGGGTTTGTCATAAATGCTCCTTTGCTGCCTTATACGGCGATTCCTATTTTCTCCTAGAGTATACTTTTAAATCATGCGGCTTACCCGTCTGCTAACCGCTGGGCTTCTGGCCGGGCTGATGTTGCTTGGCAACGCACAGGCCGATAAAATCCTGATTTTTTTAGGCGACAGCCTGACCGATGGCTACATGTTGCCAAGATACCAGGCCTACCCGGCCGAAATCCAAAAACTGATAAGCAAGGATGCTTTGCAATGGCGCGTGATCAACGCCGGCCTGTCGGGCGATACCACTGCGGGCGGGCTTAAACGTCTGCCGAAAATTCTTGAGCAAAAACCAGACTTTGTGATGATCGCCCTGGGCTATAACGACGTTGCCCGGCAAGTGCCACTGGCTGAAATACAAAGCAATCTAAAAGAAATGGTGACAACGCTCAAAGAAAAGAAGATTGGCGTGGCGCTGGCAGGCGTTTTCTTACCCGAATCCGTGGCAAAAAACGAACGCTTGGCCTTTCAAGCCATGTTTCACAAGCTGGCGCTTAAGTACCGTCTGCCGCTGTACCCCAATTTACTGCATGGCGTCGATTTTGAGACCCAGTTGATGGAAGACGGCCTGCACCCAAACCATCCGGGCCATATTCAAATGGCTCATGAGATTTATGTGTTTTTAAAGCCCCATTTAAGCGGCACGGCCAGCAAGCATTTTTGGCTATTTTAAACGCATGCGTTAAACTCCTGCCATGGAGACCTTGTCGCTGTTTGACAATCTGACCTCACCCCAAAAGCCCCCCTCTGTGCCGACAGATACGGCCACAAAACATGTGCTCATATTTGACGTAGAAACCCAAAAGTCTTTTCAGGAAGTGGGTGGCCGCCAAAACCTGCACAAGCTGCGCGTGGCTGCAGCGGTGTGTTACCACAACCTTGATCAAAGTTACCGCCACTACACCGAAACCACAGTACTTCAGCTGATTGCCGAATTGCAAAAGGCCGACCTCGTCATTGGTTTTAACCTTTTGGGCTTCGATTATGGCGTTCTGCAACCTTACGCAGGCATCCATCCGCTTTCAAAACTGCCCACGCTGGATCTTATGGACGATATCTTCCGCAGGCATGGCACACGGATCGGTCTTAATGCGCTGGGTCAAAGCACGCTCGGTGCCCAAAAGTCTGGCGATGGTTTGCAATCGATTCAGTGGTTTAAAGAAGGTAAAATGGACCTGATTCTGAAATACTGCGAACAAGACGTGCGCCTTACAAAAGAACTGTATGAATTTGGCAAACGTCACGGCCACGTGCTGTACCAAAATCCGCACAGCCACCAGATGATTAAACTGGACGTTTCCTGGTAATCAACGGTTGACCTGGTTCATGGCCTTTGGCAGGCCAAGCTGCACCACAGACTCCAGGGCGAGCACACTTTTATCGATCACTTCCACAAAAACGGCGCGCTGATCCTTGCTAAATTTTGACAGCACAAAATCCTTACCCTCCACAGGCGCTGGCCGCGGCCCGATTCCCAGGCGCAGGCGCGGAAAGTTTTCGCTGCCCAGCGCTGCCATAATGGACTTCATGCCATTATGCGTCCCCGATCCGCCGCTTTCACGCAGCTTGGCCTGTCCCAGCTCAAAATCAAGGTCATCGTAAACCACCAGCAATTTTTCAAGCGGAATTTTGTAGTACCGTTGCAAGGCCGCCAGGGCCTGTCCACTTTCATTCATAAAAGTTTGTGGCTTGGCCAGTAGCACGGTCTGTCCGTGCAGGGTCAGCACAGCGGTACAGGCGGCCAGTTCAAATTTTTCAATGCGGGCGCGGTGTTTTTCAGCCAGGGCATCCACGACCATAAACCCCGCATTGTGTCGGCTCTGGCTATGTCCGCTGCCCGGATTTCCAAGGCCCGCAAAAAGCCAGTCATAGGTCATGCCGTTGATCCACCAGGAACATTTATCCGCGACTCTCGAAGTGGTCTTGAATTTCTTTAAGGAACTCGGTCACATCCTTAAATTGCCGGTACACTGACGCAAAACGGATATAAGCAATCTGATCCAGGTCTTTAAGGCGGTTCATGACCATCTCGCCCACGTCCAGGCTGGTGATTTCGGTTTTCATCTCATCCTGGATCACGCGTTCAATGTCGCTGACCAGCGTCTGCACGGTATCAATCGACACGGGTCTTTTTTCACAAGCCTTAAGGATTCCTGAAAGAATTTTGTCGCGATCGAACGCCTCGCGGCGTTTGTCTTTTTTAATGACCATCACCGGCTGCATTTCAAGGCGTTCATAACTGGTAAAGCGGTGGGCGCACTTAAGGCATTCGCGGCGACGGCGGATCGAAGCCCCACCCTCGATGGCGCGGCTTTCAATGACTTTGTCCTCTTCGTTGCTACAGTACGGGCAGCGCATGGCGCACTAACCTCCCACCTGCATATGCCGCATGACCATAAGCAGGTTATCGACCGTACGTTCAATAAGGGGCGACACGTAAGCCAGCATAAACGGCGTCATCATGACAAAAATGAGGCCTCCCAGGGTGGGTTTAATTTCAAAACCCAGTTGAAAGACGTTCACCTGTGGCGCCACGCGTGAGATCATGCCCAGCGAAAAGTCTAAAAAAAAGATCACCAGAATAATGGGCATGGCCAGTTGTGTGCCTACCGCAAACATGCTGGCTGCCAGGGTGACCAGGTCTTCGGCCGCACCGGCAAAATAGACTGGCTGTCCCACAGGCAACAATTTAAAGGATTGGTAGATGGCAGACATCAGCATGTGATGCCCACCCACCGCCAAGAACATCAGGGTGGTCATCCAGCGTAACAGACGGGCAATGATGGTGGTCTGCGTACCGCTCATGGGATCCAGGGTCTGTCCCACGGACATGCCCATTTGCGAGTCCATCAGGCTGCCGCCAAATTCCACTGCGGTCACAATCAGATCGCTGGCAAAACCCAGCAACAATCCAATCATAAATTCCACCACCACAGCCATGACAAAGGGCACTGCGCTTTGTGGCAGCTGGCCACTGACCGGTACCACAAACCAAAACAACACGGCAATCCAGGTTGCCATGGCCATTTTGGCAACCGTCGGAAAAGTACGCGCATTGAGAATGGGGGCAGCCACAAACAGACCCGCCAGCCTTGCCAGCATCAGGGCAAAAACCGCAACTTGGCGAACAGTCAGCAACATGGGGCTAAGGCCCCATGGCGGGAATTTGTCCCCACAAACTGTTTGTAAATTCGATCAGCTTGCCAAAGATAAACGGCGACAACAAAGCCAGCATCAAAAGCACGGTCACCATCTTGGGAACAAAGGTCAGGGTTTGCTCCTGAATCTGCGTCACGGCTTGAAACAGCGAGATCATAAAACCAATGATCAGTGCCAGACCGACAATCGGCAAACTAATTTGCAGCACGGTAAACACCGCGCTTTGGATGATGGCGGTCATGGTGCCCTGGGTCATTGGTAAAAACTTGCCATCAGGCCGCGCGCAATCAGGTTCCAACCATCGACCAGCACAAACAACATGATCTTAAAAGGCAGCGAAACGATCACCGGCGACAGCATGAACATGCCCAGTGAAAGCAACAGGTTGGCAATGACCAGATCGACCACCAAAAAAGGTAAAAAAATTAAAAAAGAAATTTCAAACGAGGTACGCAGTTCAGAAATCATGTAAGACGGAATCAACACCCAGGTGGGCAGCTCGTGGTAATCCTTCATGTTTTTGATATTGGCAAAATCAACAAACAAGGCCAGGTCGTTTTCGCGCGTCTGCCTAAACATAAACTGCCGCAAGGGCTCCAGCGCTGTGTCAAACATCTGCTGCTGGGTCAGTTTGCCGGCATTGTAGGGCTTAATGGCGTCCTCGTTGATCTTATGCCACACCGGCGACATGATAAAAATCGTTAGAAACATGGCCAGGCTGACCACCACCGAATTGGGCGGGGCCTGCTGGGTGCCCATGGCAGTGCGGATCATGGACAAGACAATGGAACAGCGCAGGAACGACGTGACCGAAATCAAAAAAAACGGCACCAGCGAGATGACCGACAACGTCAGCATCAGGTTAATGCTGTTGCTGAACTGGATCGGAGCCGTCAGGCGTTCAAGCGAAAATGAAATTGTTTCAGGATTCACGGATCTTACCCCTGACCTGATCAAGAACGGCCTTAAATTGCAGTGTTGGCTCTGGAAACAAGGGTGCCGGGGCTTCGGTTAATGTATCCAGCAGCACCGTATCTTTGGGGCTGCTGGCCAGGACATAATAGCGCTCCCCAACCTGTAGCAGCAGTACGGCAGCGTGCGGGCTAATCGGAGCGCGGTCAATTAATTTAAAGTAACGTCCGCCTCCACGAGCACCCATCGCGCGATGCAGCAATTTATATAAACCGTACATCACGGCTAAAAAGCCCGCCAGCACCAGGATCATTTTGAGATAATCGAAGGAGTTTATAGGGTTGGTTTGAAAGTTTTCGGCGTGAGCAGCTGCGTTAACGAGCCACAATACGAGTAATACGCAAACCGTAATTTTCATCAATGGCCACCACTTCTCCTTGTGCGACAATTTGCCCGTTCACGACCAGATCCAGCGGTTCACCCGCTAAACGCTCAAGCTCGATAATGGAGCCTTCTGAAAGTTCATAAAGATCTTTAAGCGAAATTTTAGTGCGGCCCAGCTCTACCGTGACTTCTACCGGGATATTTGAAAAAATTTCACTATTGAATTTTTTAGCGGACAATCCCTTTTCCAAGGTTGGAAACTGAATACCGCTCACCTCAACGGATCCTTCCTCGGAAAACTGACCGGGCATGTTAAAAGTATAACCTGTTCAAATTAACCATGACAATCAAATTTCCTTGTCATCATCAGCATCTTCATCCCACTTAAAATCTTCGTCTGCAAATAGATCATCAAGATCATCCTCGTCTGCTTCGGCTTTAGACGCCGATGACCTGGGTGCCTGCGGTGTTTCTTCGGCCGACTCATCCTGATCGTCTGCCGCCGCGGGTTCGACAGGCTCTGACGTGGGTTCAGCGGAAGCCGTCGGCTGAAGCGCCGCTTGTGGAAGCACCTGATCTTCTTCGTCATCGTCCCCGATCGCGTCAAGCGATTCGTGCTGCATTTTTTGGGCTTCCAGCACAATCGATTCATCGCTGACCACCAGGGCTTGTTTGGCGGACAATCCCATTTGCTCACGGTACACAAACGGAATAGCGGTGGCTGACAAAAGCTGTACGCCCAGTTTTCCGTCCTGAACACCTGCCTGACCGTAAAGCGTCAGGTGGTCTGAAATTTTAATTTTGACTGGCTCTGCCAAGGACGCATCCAGCGAAATCACGTCCCCGGCTTGAAGTTTTTTAAGTTCATGAGCGGTCAAAAGTGTGCTGCCAAGCTCGAGACGCACCAGTACCTGGGTGCTGTGCATGACTTTTTCAGATAAACGCAGCACCCGTGGCCTGGCTGGCCGCTGGCGTTCAAATTCTTCGAGCAATGCTCCCAGCAAATGCTGACTGTAGCCCCACCGCATACTGCGGGGCGTTTCTTCTCCGAGCGCAATATCCATTGAAAAGACTACATAGGTATCTTCTTTCGAAAGGGTGCTGTCAACCTGCAGGCTGCCATAACTTTGTTCGGGCCCGGTTTTGAGGGCGGGCAAGACCCCCATCCAGGCTTGGCAGAGCAGTTCACCCATTTGCTGGGCAATCTGAAGGATGACAGATCTTTCGGCACCCGAAAGTTTGGCATCCGGCGCCGCCTCGCCCTTGCCACCCAAGGCCCGGTTGACCATGGCCGAAGCCAGCACATCGTCAATGTAAAAATGAATGCCAGACGCTCGTGCCGGAAAGTTGGCCTGGTAAACCCGGTGTGAACACTCACGCAAAAAATCAACGTACGATGCCTGCATGCATTGCACATTGTGGAGTTCGATCTTGATTTTAAGCTTGGCAGAAAATTGCGTTAGGAACTTTTCAGAAAAACGGTAATGGATTTCGAGCGCATCCTTGATTTTTTGTTCGGGCAAGCGATCAAAATAAACCCCCTTGAGGGGGCTCACCACTACAGAATTTTCATCCCTGCGTTGCGGCTGCAACTGGGTCCAGTCGCCCAGTCCGGCCGGCAAACGGATGCTGCGTTGAAATGCCTTTTGCTGTGCCAATGTGTATTGAGATTATTTTATCAGGAATTATGACGCAATGGCCTGAACGACTTCTTGCATTTGCCGGTTGATCAGCTGCAGGGCCGTTAGTGAGGCACTCATGGCGCGTTGCACTTCTAAAGCGTCAATGGTTTCACCACTTTCAAATACGTTGCTGTCTTCGTACTGCTGGGCAGACAAGACCCCCAGACCGTTTTCACCTGGCAGGGTGGCCGAACTGGCAAAACCCGAAGCGTCTGATTCGCGAAAGGCTGTGCCATCGATGCGTTCCAGCCCGCTGGTATTTGGAAAATTCACCAAGGCCACCTGGTAAAGCTCGGTAGCTTCGGGTACGTCCACCGGGCTATCGGGGTTATTCTTGTTAAAATCAACCGCATCCTCCTGGGCCGAAAAACCCGAAACCAGCATGCCATCATCCGTCCATCCCAAATCGTCGAAACCGGCAATATCCATCTCGACCAGGTCGCTGGAATCGATGCTGCCATCGGCGTTGATTTTCCAACCAAGCAGTGGCCGGTTACTGCTATCCACCAGCTGGCTGGAATCAGCGCTTACCCTGAACCGTCCGTTACGCGAATAAACTGTTTCACGATGGCGGGGTGAATACAGCGGAAACAAGCCGTTTCCAGAAATGGCCAGGTCAAGATCACCCGCATCGATAAGCTTGCCTTGCGAAAAATCAGTACGCACCTCGGCCAACATGCCCCGTCCGCCAAACTGCATCGGGTTGGTGGCAGAACGGTCAGAAGTAGCGGCTAAACCACGGTTGAGTACGTTTTCAAAAACGCTCTTAAACGTGTATTGCACTGCCTTATAACCCTCGGTGGACTCGTTATTTAAGTTGCTTACATGGGCAGACAAGGCATCGGTATAAGTTTTTATCGACGTTTTTGATGCTTCTAATAGGTCTAACATGGTCGTTTCCTCTATTCGGTCTTTGCAGCTTGAATGGGTACGGTCGCCGTACTGCCATCTTTATAGACTACTTTTCCCGTATTTCCGTCAATCTCAACATGGGAAATTTCGAGATTCTTGTGTGGCAGCAATCCCGGCATGGTAGCAAATAAATCCTGCATATTGGGCACCCCAAACCCACCCCCGCTGTCATCGGAATCGTCGTCTGGATCCTTGAAAAGATTGGCAAAAGACTGGGTCATAAGCATGTTTTGATAAATCTGCACAAATTCACCCTGGCTAAGATTGGTTGACCCAGCCATTTGGTTCACGGCCTGCAAGGCCTGGTTGGCACCGGCTTGCATGGGACTGCCGGCAAAAACACCAGACAGCATCACGGGATCAATAGCACTGCTCATAAGCTTCTATTAAATAGTCTGAAGAATGTAAGGGGTATTTTTCAAGTTTAATTCCGGCACAGCCCAAAAATCGGTCGATAAAGCTATGGGCGACTCATCCTGGCCCTGGCTGTCAGAGACTGCGGTTTGGGCCCAGGCTTCACGGTTAGGATCGCGCGACTGCGACCCCCCTCCCTGTCCAAAATCGTGCGACGCCAGCGCATAGCCCTGTGACTGCAGGGCCTGGTTCAGGTCACCCATTTGATCTTGGGCAAACTGCTTAAATTGGGCTCCCCCCAAAAACGTAAGGTACACATCTTTTCCAGAAAGCCGAAGCAGCACTTCTACCCGTCCCAAGTCCTCTGGCCACAGCACCAGACGCACCCCTTGCTGACCCTGTGCTGTCTTAAAAGTTTCAACGCGTTCTATAAAGGCATTGGGTTGCTGCGTTTGCAAATAAGCTTTAACAAAGTCAACCAAGGCCTGCCGGATAAACATATACGCCGGAAGCCCCTGCGCTGGATTGAGCAGCACATCGATTTGATCTTGCGACTGGCGCAATTTTTCTGCCAAGGCCTTGACCGCATCCTGCTTGGCGGCATCCTGCGCTCCCCCGCTTTGAACTGCAGAATCTGAAACCTGCTTATCATGTTGATTATGTTGGGTTAAATGCGCCTTGTGGTCTTTTGCATTGGGAGCTTCGGCCTGTGAATACAACTGCTGTGAATCTAATTGTTCCAAAACCGGATTCTGTATGGCAGCATCTGCTTGACCCTGGGTCAGTAAGCCATCTAGAAAGGATTGAAAAGACGGATCTTGCGTTTCTGGGGCAGCCGATTGAGCCGTGCTAGACACAGCAGGCGGCGGAGCAAACGAAGCTACTAGCATGGATTTAACTCCATCTTGAATAAGATGATACCCGCAAAGCAAGCTTTTTAAACCGAAAAAAGAAACTATGCCAGTACCGGCTCTAATTCCCGTTTTGCCCGCGGCCCACGACGGCGACCCTCGGATCTTTCAGTATCGTCTTTTTTAAGCCTGATTCTAAAAGTATCGAGCAACTGGCTTAATTTGCCGGAATACCAGCCTTTTCTTAAATATTTCTGACGAATCGGCAAGACCTCGACCAGCTGGTAAGCGCCTTTTTTAAGCGTCTTGTCCAATTCGGTGATTTTAGGAGACGCAAGACCTGTGTTGAGATCGTCGCAAACGCGTCCGATATCACGCAAGCCATCCTTGACCAACTGGGCTAACTTTTGATCAGAACCAAAATACGGAATCACAATCGGCACATCGGCCGGAAAAATTTCGAGCGCCTTGCGCAAGGTCCACTGAATGTCTTGTAAACTGGGTGGCGCTTTTTTCTCGAGCGTCGTGCCTTTACCAGGCACAAAGGGTTGAATGATAAATTCCTGGATATGATCGTACTGACGATGCAAAGCCAGCACAGCCTTCATGGCATCCACCCGTGATTCACGGCGCTCGTCTATGCCTACCATGATGCCTGTGCTTACAGGAATGCGAAGTTTACCGGCAAATTCAAGGGTCTTTAAACGTAGTTCAAAACGTTTTCCGGGCGAATGTTTGTGGTGCGTCTGTGCTAATTTTGGATCAGCCGAATCAATCATGATCTTTAAGCTAAGCACGATGTCACGAATACGCTTCATCTCATAAGGGCTTAAAAAACCAACTTCGAGTGTGGGCAGAACCCCTTCGAGAAACCCCAGTTCGCACAAGGTATATAGATAATCGGCATAAGACTCAAAACCCCACAAATCGAGAATCGCGCGGATATCGTTAAACTTATTGGGCCGCTCACCACTGACAAATATCACATCGCGTACGTTCCGCTGACGGGCCTCTTTATGTTTCTTGATCGTGACATACGGAACCGTAGGCTTGGACTCCCCGTGAAAAGCACAGTACGCGCAATTGTTGTAACACAGGGTGATCACAGACAACATGTGCGAACGAATATAGGCCACTTCCTTGGCCTCTGGATTATGCTGGCCCGAAAGCAATACGAACTTTTTAGCAGATTCTTTTTCCATTGAGAGTGTGCTTGTTTATAAAATGATCTTTAGGTAAAGTCAAGTAAATTTTACAAAGGGCCTGTTTCAGTCCACTGCAATGGATCTACGCGCACATTATTTACAGATAAACCAAAATGCAAATGCGGACCGGTCGCCAAACCGGTCATACCCACCTGACCCAGGATAAATTTCTTTTCGATGCGCTCTCCCTGGGTCACATTTATTTTTGATAAGTGGTTGTAGATCGAGAATATTCCCTGCCCGTGATCCAACACCACTGTGTTGCCATGCACTTTGAGCGCCTTGGCAAGTCGCACGATTCCGGCGTTGGTGGCCTGCACCGGCGCGCCCTCTTCGGCCACAAGATCTACACCCCGATGTTGCCAGCCAATGCGTCCGTCATCGTAAACCCGGCTGGCACCATATTCAGAACTGATGGCTCCTGGCAGGGGCCTGACAAAATTACCATCAAAACAGCGCAAGACTTCGTGCTGCGAAAAAATAGCCCCCAGGACATCTGCTTCGGTTTCGAGACTGGGTGAACGCGTCAGTTCTTTTTTTTCAGAAGTAGGCAGGCTCACCCGCTGCGATGGAAACTTTTTAGGCAAAACCTCAAAAAAACTTTTTTCGTTTTGCTCTCCCTGATTACCACGGTACTTGAGCAGTACCGCATACTGCCCCGGTTTCTGTCCTAAACCTATCGGCACGTAAGCCACATACCTGTTTTTGTCTTCGGAGCCTTGTTCGGCATAATACGGCACGCTGCGCTCAAGCGACCAAAGGCCGGTGATCTCGGTATCGGTTGGCAGCCGCAGGGTAAGTACCTGCACCATGCCCGGGTACAACCTGGCGTGCGAAAGCTGGAGAAAACTTTTTTCTGCCTCCGCCATGCCTGTGATCAAGCACAGGCCCATTAGAACTGCCCCGATCAAGCCACTCTTTTGCATATTTAAGCCCGCACTATTCATACTTTACTCGTAGCGGGCTCCCGTGTGTAGGTGTCCGCTTCATATACGTGAATAATCCGGGTAAGTTACCATGGTCATCATAGCGATGTGCGCCGCCGAACATAAACCTTCTGCCCTTGATTCTGCCTCAAGAGGCATCCCCCATGTGCCGGTATTACTCGACACTTTAATGCAAATGCTGGTGTTGGCACCTGACGCCCTGATTGTGGATCTGACCTTTGGGCAGGGAGGCTACGCCCAGGCGTTTTTAAAACGTTATCCCGATTGCCGGTATTTCGGATTTGACCGCGACCCCCAGGCCGTAAGTAACGGCCTTTTGTGGACTGACACGTACCCAGGCCTATGCCTGGCACAAGCCGATTTTACCGCCTGGCCCATCCAGCTTCCGTCTGGCCAGCACCCTGATGCAGTGATCATGGATCTGGGTATATCGAGCACACAGCTTGATGATCCCAGGCGCGGCTTTTCGTTTCAGCTCGACAGCCCCTTAGACATGCGCATGAACCCCGCTGATCCTCAAAACGCCGCCAGCCTGCTGGCCGCCACGTCTGCTGCCGAACTTGAAACGTGGTTACGCACGCTGGTGCAGCTTCCCATGGCTGGCCGCATTGCCGCTCGCATCTGTGAACGTCGGCCGATGAAAAGCAGTGGCGAACTTAAACGCGCAGTGCTATCGGCCCTGCCCAAAATGGATTTTTATAAACGCCAGCAAATTTTAAGCCAGGTTTTTTTAGCGCTGCGCATGCGCGTCAACCGCGAACTTGAACAACTTGCGCAGGCCTTACCCCTGGCCTGGCTGCATCTTAAGCCCGGAGGAACCCTGGCCGTGGTCAGCTTTCAAAGCGCCGAAGACAAACAAGTCAAAAACTTTGCACGCAGTATCGGGTTACAAAAACATCTCTCGGTCAAAGCCAGCCGCCAGGAACAACGTGACAATCCGCGTAGCCGCAGTGCGCGCTTGCGTCTGCTGCCAAAAAAGACACTCTGATGAACCGGAGTGGAACGCGTTACAATAACCATAAGTCCGGCATGAAATCCCAAAAATTTCTCGTGCGGTTTTCGGCCCTCTTTATCTTTGCCTGGTTGGCCACAATCAAAATTTGGCTCTCGACCCAATCGATGACTTTTCAGCGCCAAATTGAACATCTTCAGGATCAACTGCAAACGTTTGAAACCGAATCAAACCGCCTGTTACGGCAACAGGCCGAACTTACCCAACGTGACAGGCTACGCGACACAGCACTGACTTTGGGATATCAGGCTCCGGATAAAACCTTATATGTTATCAACCCCTAACCGCACGCAGGCCGTACTGGCTGCACTATTAATTTTCATGTTGTTTATCATTGGACGTCTGGCCTTTTTGCAGATCATTAAACATGACTTTTATACCGAACGGGTAGCTGCGCAATTAACGCGGGTGATCACACTGCCTGCGCAACGTGGTCGCGTTTTTGACCGCAATCGCACCGTGCTGGTTACCGACATCGATGCCTACTCACTCTATGCCCACCCCAAGCAAGTCACTCTGATCTCCCCCGCCATGGCCGAGCAACTTGACATGGCTCCCGCACAAATTGGATCCCTTCTGCACCGTGGTGCGCCGTTTGTATGGATCAAGCGCCAGATGAACAGTGAAAACAAGCAAGCCATCGACGCGCTTAAACTAAAGGGTTACGGATTTATCCGTGAAAACCGCCGTCTGTACCTGTATCAGAGCACCGCCTGTCATGTGATCGGCTTTGTGGGCACCGACCTTTCGGGCCTCGGGGGCATAGAGTTTTCTTTAAATGGAGAACTGGCCGGTGAGCCGGGCAAGCTGATCATGGAATCAGATCCTTACGGCAACCAGATCGCCAGCGGCATGCACATTGCGCAACGCCCGAAACACGGTAAACACGTCATCCTGACACTGGATCTGCGTGTGCAACAGGCCCTTGAAGAAGCCCTGCAGGCTGGCTTGCAGCGCACCGAAGCCCAACGCGCCATGGGCATTGTGATGCACTGCAAAACAGGTGAGATCCTGGGCATGGCCGCCATACCGGTTTTTAATCCCAACGAATTTTGGAAAGCCAGCGATACCCAGCGAAAGAACCCACTGGTGTCGGATGTATACGAACCCGGTTCTACCTTTAAAGTCATTCCGGTGGCCGCTGGCTTAAACGAAGGCCTGATCACGCCCGCATCCAGTTTTTATTGCCCCAACAACCTGGTGGTAGGCAGCCGCACCATTGGCGAAGCCCATCCGCATGAACCCAGCGAAAACCTGAATAAAACCGTAAGCGATATTATTCGTGAATCGTATAACGTTGGCGCCGCAAAAATTGGACTTACCATTGGCAGCACGGTTTTTGAAAAATACATTTACGCTTTTGGTTTTGGTCAACGTACCCAGATTGGCCTGTCCGGCGAATCAAAAGGCATTGTGCGCCCGGCCCGCCGTTGGGCCGAGTCAGACAAGGGAATCATTGCTTTCGGCCAGGGCATTGCCGTCACGCCTATTCAACTGGTCACCGCCTACAGCGCTTTTATCAACCACGGAAAAATGATCAGGCCACGGCTGATTAAACGCATCGAAAATTGGGACGGTTCATTTATCAAAGGTCTGGTTAAAGAAGAGATTCCGGTGATGACACCCGAGACCGCCGATGCCGTTAAGGCCATGTTAATTGACGTCGTAGCTCAAGGAACCGGAAAGCCCGCCCAAGTACCTGGTTTTAGTGTCGGCGGAAAAACCGGCACAGCTCAAAAAGCCCGTGTGGGAGGCTTGGGCTACCTGCCAGGACAGTACGTGATCTCATTTATCGGATTTTTGCCGGCCTCTGATCCAGAACTTTTGATCCTGACCATCCTGGACGATCCTCAAAAGGAAAAGTGGGGTTCCTCGGGTGCAGCGCCGGTGTTTGCCGAAGTCGCCCGCGCCTGTGTGTCTATTCTGGGCCTGGCTCCGGATCAGATGCCCACACCCCTGCTTTATACCGAAAAAAATGCCCCCAAAGCAAACCCAGTTTTTGTTAACCCGGATTATTCACGCATATGAAGCGGACTATTACACACGGAAACCCGCTACGACTAAAGTATAAATAGTGCGGGTTAAGACTTTATGATTTTTTGAGCATTGGTAAACCGGTACGCTCGTTTTCGGTCACCATATAACCTGCCGGCAACGCATCCAGCGCACCTGCTTTGGCTTCACCGGCAAAATAATAAATGGTCTGATCGCGGTCACCACGCAGCTTAACCTGCTTGCTATGCAAAAAATATGTTTTACCTGATTTTTTAGAAACGACACTAAAGGCCATGGCTTCCCCCTTACTTAAGAATGATTCCTTCTCCCATTAAAGACCATGCCTGCCGTCCTGCCAAGGATTTTACGGGGCCATCCCGTTCCTCGTGAGGAGTTAGATACCCCTTAACTTAACCGCATCGTATACCCGCTGTACTGCAATGGTAAACGCCGCCTCACGCAAGGTGCCGCGTATTTTCTGCTGCCGAAAGCGGGTTTCACGGTAAGCGGCCTGCATTCCCTGCTTAAGTTTGGAATAGACGTCTTCTTCGCTCCAGTAAAATTGGGTGGCATTTTGCACCCATTCAAAATAAGAACTAAGCACACCCCCCGCATTGGCCAGAATATCGGGAAGCACCTCGACATTGCGATCTGCAAGAATTTGCGAGGCCTCGTTGGTCAAGGGATGATTGGCGCCCTCAACGATCAAAGGCGCTTTGATACGCCCCACATTTCCGGCGTGAATCACATCGCCTAAGGCCGAAGGAATCAGGATATCGCAGGGCTGCTCAAGCAGCAGCTCGTTACTCATGGCCTCGGCGTCGGGATACTCGGATAACTTATGCCCGTTGCGGTTGTATTGGTAAGCCTTAACATAGTCGATGCCCTGCGGATTGTAGATGGCTCCACTGACGTTGCTGATGCCGACTACTTTAACGCCCATCTCATTTAAAAAATGAAAGACCGAGCCCCCCACGTTGCCAAAACCTTGAATGCTGACCGTTTTGTCTTTAAGACTTATTTGCAGGTCTGCCGCCGCCGCTTCAAGCACATCCACAATACCCCGGCCAGTGGCATATTCACGGCCCTTAGAGCCCCCCAGATCCACCGGCTTCCCAGTTACGATCATGGGCGTATGCCCGTGTTTGCGTCCGTACTCATCCATCATGATGGCCATCAGCTTGGGGTTGGTGCCCATGTCTGGCGCCGGAATATCGCGCTGCGGACCTAAAATAGAATCAATACGCCGGGTATAGATGCGCATGATTTCGTGCAGCTCGTTTTTGGTCAGTTGCATGGGGTCACAGTTGACGCCCCCCTTGGCCCCACCAAACGGAATGTTGACCAACGCACATTTCCAGGTCATCAGCGAGGCCAGGGCTTTGACCTCCTCCAGGTTTACGGCCGGATGAAAACGGATACCGCCCTTATACGGACCCCGCGCCCCGTTATGGTGAATGCGAAAACCGTATAAATTCAGACGTTTGCCGTTTTCGCGGCGCAGCGTAATCTGTACCTTAAGCTCGCGATAACATTCTTGGATGACACGGATATAATCCTCGTCGATACCCAGCCATTCACCGGCCTTACGCACCTGGGCGTTGACTTCTTCGAACGGATTGACCTCAACTTCCATGCCTATCATCCATGCCCGAACCCACTTGGTTTCAAACATGGGCCGCTCTGGCTGATACAATCGCTGGGTGCCGAGAAAACCTGTCTTGGCCCGTGCGCTGTTGCGTTGGTACGACCGCCACAAACGGCCCTTGCCCTGGCGCAGCACCGCAGATCCTTATCGCATTTGGGTCAGCGAAATGATGCTGCAACAAACCCAGGTCAAGACGGTCATCCCTTACTATCACAAGTTCTTAAAGCAGTTTCCCACGGTATATGACCTGGCCAGAGCCACAGAAGAAAGTGTGCTCAAGCAGTGGGAGGGCCTGGGCTACTACCGACGCGCACGTTATTTGCATGCCGGGGCTAAAAAGATTGTTTTAGAATTCAAAGGCCAGTTTCCGCAAACGCCGGATCGCATCAGTGAGTTGCCTGGCGTAGGCCCTTACATGCTGGGCGCCCTTGGCAGCATTGCCTTTGGACTGCCTTTGGCGCTTGTGGACGGCAACGTCAAACGCGTCTTTGTGCGGCTTTTTTATGGAACTTTTAAAAATCGGAT
>JAHFDA010000044.1:4597-26196 GCA_023249225.1 bacterium | reverse complement strand
GTCAGCCCGTTCGTCGTTTTCAGAACGGAGACCCGGTCACCATTTACATCAAGGAAACACTCCAGGCTGCACAAGAAGGCAAGACATCAGCCAGCAAGCAGTCCGAAGTCAACGGTAGTCTGGTGGATTGGTTTCAACAATTTGCGACCAATCTGGCGGGGGATGAGCAGATCAGGCGTGATCGTGAATTTACGGTCGGCGGGGGCGATGATTATAAGGGCGAAGGAAAAACATCGCGGCGCAGCGAAATCAAGGGGATAGTGGCGGCATTGGTCACTGGCATTAAGCCCAATGGCAATCTCACCTTGTACGGCCAACATCAGGTCAAGGTAAACGACGAAATGGAAACCATCCAGATTCGCGGCGAAGTGCGGCCACAAGACATATCGGCTGAAAACTCCATCTATAGCTACCAGGTGGCGGATGCTGAAATTGCCATTAAGGGGGCCGGGGTGGTTTCTCAAAAGCAATCCCCGGGAGTCATGACGCGCATGCTGAACTGGTTATTTTGATGAAAATCTTACCCGGATTATTCACGCATATGAAGCGGACACCTACACACGGGAGCCCGCTACAAGAAAGTATGAATAGTGCGGGCTTAAAACTGAAACGCATACAGGTGTCGGTAGGGATCACAATGGTCTTGCTCATAGGGCTGGCGAGCGTAGTTCCCGGGTGGGGGGAGCAGTTGTTGGCTGTGCGCATTAAAGATGTGGCCAGCATTCTTGAAGTACGTTCCAATCAAGTGATGGGCTTTGGCCTGGTGGTAGGTTTAAGTGGTACCGGCGATAGTGGGCATACTTACTTTACGAACAAGGCTTTAGCCAATCTCTTAAACCGCATGGGGCTGGGGATCGAAAGTGATTCACTGAAGGCTAAAAATGTGGCCGCAGTCATGATTACAGCTGAATTGCCCCCTTTTGTGCGTGCGGGACAGCGTTTGTCTGCGGTGGTTTCTTCGGTGGGCGATGCGCGTAGTTTAAATGGAGGCACTCTTTTGCAATCACCGTTGTATGGTGCCGATGGAAAAGTATATGCCGCTGCGCAGGGGTCTTTGGTGGTGGGTGGAATCGAGGGCAGTGTGGGCGGCATGACGCTGCTCAAGAATCAAACCACGGTGGGGCGCTTGCCCGATGGAGTCTTGGTAGAGGCTGAAGTGCCTGTAACTTTGGCTGACCGCAGCCGCTTAAATTTAGTGTTGCGAAACCCCGATTTTACGGCGGCCTCACGCCTTGCGGAGCGGCTTAATAAAGAGCCCGAGTTTACCGGTGCCAGAGCCTTGGATGCGGGCACAGTTCTGGTGCCCGTGCCCGAGTATCCCGAGGGGGGCTTGGTCTCTTTTGTGGCGCGCCTGGAACATTTGTATTTTGTGCCGGATCAGGTTGCCAAGGTGGTGGTCAATAGCCGTACCGGAACCATTGTGGTGGGTGAACATGTGCGTTTGGCCTCGGCTGCGATTGCGCATGGCAATGTGTCGATCCGCATCGAAGGAGTGCCGGCTGAAGCCTACCATGGTGGGGCGCTTGAACAAGGCAGCGTTAAAATTGTCGAAAACGATGCGCAGTTGGTCGAAATTGAACCGGCGGCCTCCCTGGCTGACCTGGTCAGGGCTTTAAATAAGTTGGGCACTACCCCACGGGATCTCATCTCAATCTTGCAGGCCTTGCGTGCGGCAGGAGCTTTGGCAGCAGAAATCGAGGTCATATAATATAATGAAGCAAGCGCTAAAAAACAACGCTGCAGGGTGGCTAACAAAGAACCGATTAACGTCGAAGCATTGCAGCACAAAGAGCGCCGCGCCAGCGCTAAAAAAGCGCCTATTACCGAAAAGACTGTTCGGGAACACATGTCTATGGTCGAGTCCATTGCTGCCAGCGTGGCTGCAGGCGGAAAATTACCCCCCAGCATTACCTTTGCAGACCTTATCAGTTGGGGGCTCGAAGGTCTCGTTAAGGCTTGGACCAGTTTTGATAAAAGCAAAGGAGTCTTGTTTCGAACCTATGCGTCTTATCGCGTACGCGGAGAAATTCTGGACCGCATCCGCAACGAATGGCGCTACCGTAATCCCACCAGCTATTCCGAACAGCAGGAAAAAATTCAACGTCGTATCTCCGAAGTGGCTCGGGATGCGCTCGAATCTTCTGAAGATCCAGCGGCTGCGCCGGTTCCGGATGATGGAACGGCGGCTCCAAAGCCAGACTCTGAAACTGCTTATAAGTCTTCGAGCAGCCGTGTGGGCGATCTTATCGCAAATTCTGCGGTGGTCTACCTCTTGTCGCTCGACAGCCTGGAATCAGGAGTGGATGTATCGGGTGTTAAAGATCCCGGTGATGAAATTGTGGATGAAATTGAATTTGCCCGCGAACGCACCTTGCTTTGGGAAGAAATTCAAAATCTTAACAAACTTGAAAAACAGCTTATCCATCTTTTTTATATTGAAGATTATAACCAAAAGGAAATTGCCGAGCGGCTTAGCCTTAGTAAAAGCAAGGTCAGCCGTTTGCACGTTAAGATTCTCGAAAAGCTTCGCCGCCGTTTGTCTCGCCGCATGTAGTTTGGCGTGGACGTTACCGGCCCGGGCCGATTTAAGCGCGGTGGTGGTTGACGAAACTACACGCAAGTTGGTTGAAGCGGTACAGGATGCGGCCGCACGGCACCATGTCTATGCCCACAATATCGCCAATGCCATGACACCAGGCTATAAACCCCTGCGTTTGCCTGAAGAAAAGGACATGGTGGCAAAAAAGCAAGCCTTGGGACAGGAAGACAAAGTTGAAGTTGAAGCCGAGTTGGCCAAGACGGTCGAAAATCATGGAAAAAGGGACAGCTATTTGCGATTGATTTCCATGAAACGTGGAATATTGACGCAGATATTAAGGCAGGGAAGGTAGAAGTAAGGAGTAAGGGTATGAGGGCAGATCAATTGATGGCGGCGGAGCGGGTGGGCGGAACAGGGCGCTGGCCGGTGGGAGTGACGGTGTATCGCAGTCGGCGGCGGGGTGTTCACAGAGTTTCGGCGCTGGAAACAGGCTTGCTAGGCCTTGTGCTGATTGGATTATGTCTTTTGGCTCGGGTTTGGGCGGGTGAGGATCCACTGCAGGCGGCACGGAAAGCGGCCGAGTCAGGCACTCGGGCGGCGCGCTTGGCCATGCAGCTTGCGGCTGAAAATATTGCCAATATGGAAACCACACGCATAAGTTCACAGGGCGGCGCTTATCAGCGCAAGTTTCCGGTGTTTGTCGAAAATGGCCAGGGTGTTGAGGTTGAGACGGTGGCTATCGATCCCAAGGATCCGATTCGCGTTTACGACCCGGCGCATCCGCATGCCGATCAATATGGGTTTGTTCAAAAGCCTAACATTGACCTGCCGTCAGAATTGGTACGAATGAACTTTTATGGCAATTGGTTAGAAGCGAATGCGGCCGTGATGATGCGCACCAAGCAAATGCGTGATTCTATTTTGGAACTGACACGCTAGTTTCTAAACTGATGCGTGATAGATGCTATATTAAAAAAGGGGGACAACATGGAAGCAATCACTGACATTCAACCGTTACTTAAAACCAACCCGATACCCGACCTTGGAGAGCCCAGTATTCTGTCGGAGGCACCCTCGGACATGATTCCGTTTCAACATTTTTTGGACATGGCGGTTGAAGCTTTGAATCAAGCCTCAAGTCAGGAAGTCGGCTCAAATTTGGCGGTTCAAAACTATCTGCAAGGACAGGGTAGTTTAGAAGATGCGGTATTTGCGCTTAATGAAACCACCTCCATGATACAGCTTGCCAATCAGGTGCTAACAACCGCAGTGACGACTTTCCGTGAAATTGAACAGATGCAGGTCTAGGAATACTAAACAGAAAAAATGGCAGAAAGTCCCCTTGATAATATCGACGAAGCCGCAGCCCCACAGGGATTAGGGCGTCTTTTTCGCAATCGCCGGATTCTGATGGGGTTAGGGGGCGCAGTGCTGGTGCTGCTCTTGCTGGTAGGTCTGCTGTTGCGTAGTCAGCCTAGGCAAGACAAAGAAAAAGAATACCCTCTGCAGATTTTGTACGAGAACCTGACCGACGTGCAAACCACGCGTGTCATTCAGGAATTAAGTTATCTCAATATTAAATTTACGGTCGTCAAAGAAGGCAAGCTCAGCAAGATTACCGTGCCGTCGAATAAAATTGATTTTGCCACCCAGCGCCTGGCACAAAAAGGCATGCCCTTTGGGGGCACGCCGGGCTTTGAGCTTTTTGATGTGGCCGATGGCTTGGGGGCTACCGAATTTGACAAGCGCATCAAATACATACGCGCGGTGTCCGGAGAAATTGAACGCAGTATTGCGCGTCTGTCTCCGGTTAAAACAGCCAAGGTTCAAATTGTCGTGCCAGAACGCAAGTTGTTTTCGATCAATCAGGAACCGGTCAAGGCCAGTGTGCTGATTGACCTTTTGCGTGGACAGACTCTTGCGGCCGAACAAATTTACGGCATTATTCAATTAACAGCGCACAGTGTTGAAGGATTGAATCCCAAAGATGTTTCAGTGGTAGATATCCATGGCAATTTGCTGTCGCAGGGTATTGTAGAGCAGGCCTATCGGGAACAGTTGGCCATGCAAAACGGGGAGGAATTTTCAGACGGAAATACGGCAGAAGGCTCACGGGTCGAACTGCCAGAAACCAGGCAGCCCCAGGATGCCGAACCTAAAAAAATGATGACACCAGGCGATTCGGGATTAAACTGGCTTAAAGCCAATGAGTCTTTCGAAAACCATCTTAAACAAAAAGTGCGTGAACGCTTGGGGCTTTTTTTGCCGCCCGAAAGTTTTCGGGTCGAGGTCAATGCTCATTTTAAAGCCATTGCGGATAATGTGCCGGTGATTGAAAAAATTGATTGCAGCGTGGTGCTCGACAGCAATGATTCGCGAATTTACCTTGATGATATTGAAAAAAACAAGATTTTTTCAGCCGTGTCAGATGCCATCGGCTATAAAAAAGAACGTGACCAGATCTTCTTGCGGCGCGTGAATTTTAGAGAGCTGCCTAAGGCAGAACAGCCTAAAGAAGGCGTGACGACCAACCGCAGGGCACTGTCTCTATATGATCTATTGCTGGGAGCCCCCTATGTGCGCTGGGCGGCATTGGGATTTTTGTTTCTGTGTTTTATGTTGATGGTGTTGATTCGGCGTTGGCGCCGTAGCCGGGCACGAGCAGATGAGTTGCTGCAAGATGAGGAAGCGCTTCAAGTGCCCGAAGAAACTCCCGCTCCGCAGGCTGCACCGCAGGCCATGACACTTCAGGACGTACTGCAAACGCATCAGAATGATATCGGGCGCATCCAAAACGCGGCTGGAGAAAACCCAGATGCCTTTTCGCAGCTGATTCAGTCCTGGCTTGACGAAGAAAAATTAGAGGGAGTGCCTGCCTAATGCGCGGAAGAGAAAAAGCGGCGCTTTTGTTGGCGATGTTGGGTCCGCAACAGTCATCGGCAGTCTTGCGGCGTTTGCCACAAGACTATGCCAAGAAGTTGGCATCCACCGTGAGCAATTTGCCGTCGCCTGATCCAGCCACACTGCCGGTATTTTTAGATGAAATTTCACGTTATCTGGTGCAGGCACAATCCAAAACCGTGTTGACCACAGACTCCAAGGAGGCCGATATGCAAGATCATGTTGATGCTGCCCAAGCTGCCAAACCCGAGTTACGTTTAAAACCCGAAGACATCCGCTCTTTGTCAGACCTGACGCCCGCCATGTTGTGGGAGGCCTTGGCCGAAGAAAGACCGCAGACGGTGGCGTTTTTTTCGCGGCACCTGCTTGAAGAGACCCGGGATGCTTTGCTGGCGACCATGCCGCAGGACAAGGCTGCCCACGTTAAACAAAGCCCCGTATTCGATCATGACCTTACCAAGACTGTATTCACTGAATTATCGGACTATGTGATTCGTTTTTGGAAAGATAAGCTTAACCCCGATAAAACCCCGACCCCGCTTTTTGCTTCTTAACATAAGATAGTGCAGCATGGGCCTGATCAAATCTTCGGTTATTAAATCGGGCAAGCAAGCCAAGGTTATCCCAGCGCAGGAGCTGCAGTGGGGCGACGTTCCGGTTGCGTCCGGAGGGGGATCTGTTTTTCAGCCCAGCGATCAGGACATCGACAAAAATATCGCCTATTTGCAGGATCTTGAGCGCAAGACCGCCGATAAAATGAAACAAGACCGGGAAGCCTTTCGTAAGGAACTTGAGCGCGAAAAACAAGGCATGCTTAAAGAAGTGCAAGCCATTCGTGAACAGGCGGTCAAAGATGGGCGCAGCGAGGGCATTGAAGCCGGAAAGCGGGATTATGCTGAAAAAATGCGTGAACTTGGACGGGCCGTGGCCGATACGGTGGCTTTTAAACAAGCGGTGCTGTTGCAGGCCAAACACGATGTATTGGCGCTCTCCACAGAAATTGCTGAACATTTAATACGTTCAGAACTGACCTTGCGTCCAGATGTATGCATGAATATTGTCATCGAAGCCATTAATAAGTTAAGTGATCGTGACCGAGTGGTGGTACGGGTAGGTAAACAGGACGTCGAGTACCTGCGTCAAAACCGTGACCGGCTCATGTCTATGGTGGACGGTATTCGGCAGCTGACCATTGAAGAAGACGGCAATATTCCATCGGGGGGTTGCGTGATTGAAACCAATCTGGGCTATGTCGATTCGCGCATCAACTTAAAACTTGAGGCCATACACAACGCTTTTGAAGGCAAATTTAAAGGTGATGAAAAAGAGGCGTTGACCCGGTATGTGGACACAGATGCGGTCCAGGCTCCTGCACCTGGGGGGGCGCGCAGGCCCGAGCCAGAAGTCCCGGTGCCGCTTGCACCGCCGGCAGTGGTAAAGACCCCTGTGCAGCCCGCGCCAGCCAAAGCCGTTGTTCCTGCCAAAGCGTCAGCCAAGGCCGATGAACTTGACGATGACGACATCGAGGATCTCTTTGATGACGCCGACCTTGATGACCTATGGGATGACGACGATTTGTTTGCCGATGACGACGACAAGTAACCTTCCAAAAATAGACCTTTCGGGTTACCGCCAGTTGGTGCACCGCATTGATCCGGTGGTGGTGGTCGGGAAAGTCATTCAGGCGGTGGGCCTTATTATCGAAGCGCAGGTACAGGGCGTGCGTGTGGGTGAAGTGTGCCGCCTTGAACTCACGTCCGAAAAATCCATCGAGGGCGAGGTGGTGGGTTTTAAAGATGGCAAAGTGCTCTTGATGCCGCTGGGTAATACCGAAGGCATAAGTCCAGGTACAAAGATTTTTCCAACCGGGCGCATGTTGTCCGTTAAAGTGGGTTCGCAACTTTTGGGGCGGGTGCTCGACGGTCTCGGTCGGCCCATGGATGGCGGACCCGACATTGAAACTGACCTGTGGTATCCGCTCGACTGCAATCCGCCTGATCCCATCAAACGGCCGCGCATTACGCAAGTGCTTAAAACGGGCGTCAAGGCCATTGATGGCTTGCTGACCATTGGCAACGGGCAGCGCGTGGGCATCTTTGCCGGATCGGGCGTGGGCAAATCGACGCTGATGGGCATGCTGGCGCGTAACACGGCAGCCGAGCTTAACGTCATTAGTCTCATTGGCGAGCGCGGCCGAGAAGTGCGCGATTTCATCGAAGAATCGCTGGGCGAGGAAGGCCTTAAACGTTCGGTGGTGGTGGTGGCCACCAGTGATCAGCCACCGTTGATACGCTTAAAGGGTGCCTTGGTGGGCACAGCCATTGCCGAGTATTTTCGCGATCAAGGCAAAAAAGTGCTCTTCATGATGGATTCGGTGACGCGCTTTTCGATGGCCCAGCGTGAGGTGGGTCTGGCCACTGGAGAGCCGCCGACCACCAAGGGATACACGCCTTCGGTCTTTGCCCTGATGCCGCGACTGATGGAGCGTTGCGGAACCAGCGAAAAAGGTACGGTGACGGCGCTGTATACGGTGTTGGTCGAAGGCGACGATACCAATGAACCCATTGCCGATACTGCGCGTTCGATTTTAGACGGGCACATCATGCTAAGCCGTGACCTTGCGGCCCGCAACCACTATCCCTGTATCAACATCGGGCACAGCGTCAGCCGTTTATTTTCGAACATTGCCGGTGAAAAACACCGCGAGGCCGCCGGACAGTTGCGCGAGGTTCTGGCGCGTTATGCCGAGGCAGAAGATTTGATCAACATTGGCGCTTACGTCAAGGGATCGAATCCCAAAATCGACCGTGCCGTAGACAAAATCGATCGCGTCAATGCTTTTTTGCGCCAAGGCACCTTGGAAGATATTGACTTCGATGATTCCATCGCCCAATTGATTGCGATCTTTCGCTGATGGCCCAGGCACCCAAAAAAGGCCGATTCAAGTACAACCTAGAGACCGTACTCAAGGTTAAAAAAATTTTTGAAAAACAGGAACAGGAAAAATTTGCCGCCGCCCAGCGCAAGGCCGACGAGGAAAAGCGCAAAGAAGAAGCCATGCGCCGTTTTGAAAATGAAAAGTTAGACGAACTGCGCGCCAAGTTCGAATCGGGCCAGACCATCAGCAACTTTGGCGAAATCCTGTTACGCCGCAGTCACCTCGACAAGGTTAAAAAAGAAGTGGTTAAACAGGTCAAGGTTAAAAAAGAAGCCGAGACCCAGATGGAACAACAGCGCAAGGAACTTGAGCGCGCCATGAAGGAGCGCAAGGTTTTTGAAAAAGACAAGGATCACAAAAAGGACGCCTGGAAAAAAGTGATGGACAAGGACGAATCAGACTTTCTGGACGAGATTGCAACGCAGCGCCATGTACGGAAGGATGAGAAGAAGTAGCCGACGAGTCAGGCGTTTTTTAGGTACTGGTTTTTTCAAGGACCAACTGCAATTGCAAAAAATCATGATCTGATAGCGCCTGTCCGTTAACGAGCGTGTCAATGCGGCCGCGTGAGCGTTTCCAGTTGATGGACAAGCCCTCTGCCGGACGAATGAAAATATAGTCGATACGCGCGCTGCTTGCAGGGCACTGGCTCGGACAGACGTAGGGGTTTTCGCGCTCGTAGGTATACAAGGGGGCGTCCGGGTGGAGTTGCCGGTAGACGTCCGTTACGCCAAGTCCGGCTTCCATGAGCATTTTGTACTCCGGTGAATCAGGCAGCATGTTGAAGTCGCCGTTCAGAATAATCGTGTGGCCCGGAAGCAAACGGCCGGATTCATCCATGCTGTGCGCGCGGACAAAATCAATCACCGCGCGCATCTGATCCTGGCGGATGTCCGAATAACTTTCCCATGTTTTGTATCCCGCATGCAGGTGCAGGTCGTAGATGTCCAGAATGCCGAGCTGGGGATGTTCAACGCGGGTCAGATCGATGCTTTTGTCCATGAGCACTTCCCAGCGCGCGGTGATGCTGCCAAAGGAATGTGACTGACGATCAACGATGGGATAACGGCTGAACGTTGCCAGGCCGCTCGGAACCAGCCGGGCATGTGTTCGCGGCATGTACATGTAGGGATAGTCCAAAAGTTTCTGTAGATGATGGCGTGAGTAAGGTGTGACTACTTCCTGAAAGGTGACAATGTCGGCGTCTTTGGCGGCCTCGGCGATGGCACGTGTGCGCGGGCGGATGTCCGGCTTGGTGGGGACGCTGTAAGTATTCAGGTCGTTGATGGTCAGAACGACTTCTTCAATGTTCCATACGGCCTTGGAACGGGTTGGAGCGGTATCAACGGGGGCAAAGCGGTGGGTTCTGATGTTTCCTGAACAGAGCAAAAGGCCTAGCGGGTACATTGCGATATTCCACCGATCAACATGAATGTTTTTATATCGTTTGGATTGGCAGGTGATCTACTAGAGTTTTTCGACGGGGTTTTCGACGCTTACAAGAGAGTGTGAATCGTGCGGGCTAAAGTGATTAATTCGGGTAGCTTGCCCCATAAACTCTTTGATAACATAAAGAGGTGCCTCATATAAAGGCTAGGGGGGGAGCATTGTATATTGGGCGAGGCCTGCTTGTCTGCTTTTTGCTGGCCAGCTGGGCGCAGGCCGATAGCGTCGACCGGCTTACATTAAAAGAGGCCATGCTGCGCGCCTTGCATAACAACCCCCACTTTGCCGAACTGCGCAAACAATACGATCAACTGGCCATTGCGGCCGATGAACCCAGGGCCGCCTATGATCCCAGTCTTAGCCTGGTGGCCGAATACAGTTATGATAAGTCTGCTTCCTATTTAAGTATCTTTTCCAGTGAAACAGTGGCCAACAACTTGTCGGCATCGTATGCCCAGCTTTTTGAAGGTGGTTGGCAGTTTGATGCCACGCTTTCGAGCAACTGGGTCAAGCCCTCGCCGAGTGCTTTTATTCCCCTTAACCCCTACGTCGATTCGGCGCTATCTATTTCGATCAACAAGCCTCTGTGGCGGGGCCTTGATGGTCGTGAAGAGCGGGATGCGCTCGAAATTAGCCTGGCAGGTGTGCGGGTGGCAGAATACGATTTGCGCGCGCAACGTGAATCAGTGCTTTATCAGGTAGGCTTGGGCTACTGGAACTGGGTGCGTGCGACCGAAATCAAACGCCTTAAGGACGAGAGTTATAAACTGGCGCGGCAGCTCCAGGATATTGTGGCGGGCAAATCGCAGCGCGGCTTATCCGAACGACGTGATGTGCTGCAGACCCAGGCCTTGGAGCTTTTGCGTAAACAAGAAGCGCTGACGGCCCAGCAAGAGGTTGAACGTGCCTGGGAACAGCTGCAGCAGGCCCTGTATGAAAATCCGGACAGCCGCTTTATACCTGATTTTACCTACCAGCCGGTTTTGAGTTTTTCCGAATTTTCGGTGCTGCTCGAGCGCGCCAAATCACATCGGCAAGATCGCGAGCAACTGCTTAAAAAACAAAGGGTGGCAGACATGCAGATCAGGCTCTATCAAGAGCAACTACGGCCAGAATTGAACTTGTCTGGCGGCGTAGAAAGCACCGGGCTTAAGGGAGATTACAGCGCCTCGCTGGCCAACCTGTTGACGCTTAACAACCCGGTCTATACCGTGGGACTTACTTACGTGCCGGCCTTATCCAGGCGTGTGGAGCAACTTAAACTTGAGCAATCCATTGCGGAACGCGACCGCATCGATGAGACCTTGCGGGCCTTTGACTTGGATCTGGCTTATGCCATCCGGCGGCAAATCAATTCGGTATACACTTTGGGCGAGCGCGCCGACACGGCGCAAAAACTTGCCGGCGTACAGCGCGCCAAGCTTAATAACGAAATCGAAGAGCTTTCCATTGGACGCAGTTCCATACAAACCGTGGTCGATTTTCAAAATGACTATGTCAATGCCCAGATGCAGCTTGTGCAGGCCCAGGTAGATCGGGAGCTTAGCCGCCTGCAAGTTTTATTTTTACAGCATAGTCTTTACGAATCGTTTATTGAACTTCAGTCGGAAGCAAGCGCGTCATGAAGTCGGTGCTGCGCTTTTTTATCCAACAACCCTTATTCGGCAAGCTTCTGACGGTTGTTCTGTTAATAGGCGGACTCATGGCAGCCTGGCGTTTGCCGCGTGAAGCCTTTCCGCCAGTCAGTTTTGATGTGGTGACCCTGACCACGCTTTATCCCAGCGCCTCGCCCAAAGAAGTTGAAAAGCTGATCACCATACCCCTTGAAAAAGAACTTAAAGAAGTCGACGGCATCGCCGAACTTGGCTCGGTGTCGGCCGAACACCGCTCGCTTATTTACTTAAACATCGATCCCGATGTCGCCCATAAGAACAAGGTTGTGGCCGACATCGAACGGGCGGCAGGACGGGTGAAGGATTTGCCCGAGGATGCCGAAAAACCAGTGGTGAACGAAATCAATTCCAAGCAAACCCCCACGCTTTCGCTGGCGCTGCACGGCAACGTGCCCGAGGATATGTTGCGCGACTATGCGCGCATGCTGACAGACCGCCTGGAGCAGGTTCCGGGGGTGGCGCGGGTGGTTAAAGAGGGTTATCGCAAAGAAGAATGGCGTGTTGAGGCCTTGCTTGAAAAACTAAAACAGTATCACCTGGGCCTCAATGAAATGGTGGGTGCCATTCGCCAAAAGAGTGTCAACATGCCGGGCGGCAAACTGCGCAAGGCGGGCGAAGAAGCCCTGGTGCGTACGGTGGGTGAAGTTGAAAGTCCGGAGGACGTGCGTAACGTGATTGTGCGTGGCAACGACCGCGGATATCACGTGCGCGTACGTGATGTGGCCAATGTTTATGACGATTTTCAAGAGACGGACTATTTGGCACGCACGCAGGGCGAGCAGTCCATCAACCTGGTGGTGATTAAAAAAGAATCGGGCGACAGCGTCAAGGTTGCGCTTGAAGCCTATCGGGTTCTGGATCAGTTTAAAAAACTTTTGCCTCCCAACATCAGCCTGACGCCCTATGACGATGCATCGCTCTTTATCCAGCGCCGTCTCGATGTGCTGGTCAATAACGGCATTCTGGGTGTGATCCTGGTCTTGACCACCTTGCTGATGTTTCTTAATTTTCGTGCCGCCCTCATGACGGCACTAAGCATTCCGCTGGCCTTGTCGGTGACGCTGATACTGATGCAGTGGCTTCACGTCAGCGTCAATCTTATTTCGATGCTGGGCTTTGTGATTGTGTTGGGCATGCTGGTAGATGATGCCATTGTGGTGGCCGAAAATTTTTTCCGTTACCTTGAAGCCGGAATGTCGCCACGCGAGGCAGCATTGGCCGGAACGCACGAAGTCATGATGCCCGTGGCAGCTTCGGCACTGACCACGGTGCTGGCCTTTGCGCCACTCCTGGGTATGACGGGCATCATGGGAAAGTTTGTCTGGTCGATTCCGTGGGTGGTGATCACGGCCCTGTTGGCATCGCTTGCGGTGGCCTTTTTTATTTTGCCGGCACACCTGGCGACCTTTTTGCGGGGCACGGGCGTTGAAACCAAAATGGGGCATCGTTGGATAGAGGCCCTGCGTGCGCAGTACGGCGATGTGCTGCGCGTGGCCCTGCGCCTGCGTTATGGTGTGATGGCCGGGGTGCTGTTTTTGTTTGCCGTGGCCCTCTTTTTAGCCACGTCCCAGATGAAATTCATTTTGTTTGACGCACGTGATGTTGAACTTTTTGTCATTCGCGTCGAAGCTCCCCGTGAGGCCACTTTGCAGCAAACCAGCGACTGGTTGGCCGATATTGAAAAGGCCGTGATGGAACTTCCGGCCAATGAACTTGAAAATTATACGGCCGAGGTGGGCATTGTGCGTGAGCGTCCCGGCGATCCCATGACGCGTTATGGCAGTCATTTTGCGCAGATCAAGGTTTTTTTGACGCCCGGAAAAAAACGCTTGAGACAGGCCAACCAAATCATTGACCAGTTGCGCGAACGCATGGGCAACACGCATGCCTTTAAAAAGCTGACCATCAGCCCCATACGCACGGGTCCGCCTGTGGGCAAGGCAGTGCGCGTGGAGATCATGGGCGATTCGTTCGAGACTTTGCTTGAGATAGCCGCCGAAATAAAGACCGATTTTCGGGGCATGGCCGGCGTGGTGGATATTGAAGATACCTATGAACGCGGAAAGGACGAGGTGGTTTTGCATGTCGATGAGCAGAAAGCCGCCGAAGCCAGCCTGACCGTGGCCGATATTGCCAGTGGGGTGCGCACGGCCTTTGAGGGGCAAGTGGCCACCACGGTGCTTAAAGGCGAAGAAGAAGTGGATGTGCGTGTGGTGCTGCCGCTCGAGTTGCGTCAAAACAAAGAAACCCTCATGAACCTGGCGATCAGCAATCGTTCCGGAAACCTGATCCCTTTATGGTCGGTGGCGCGTATCGAGACACGTCCGGGAGTGGATGTGATCCAGCATCTTAATAACAATCGCGTGGTGGCTGTGGTGGCCAACGTGGATAAAGAAAAAACCACCAGCCGCAAGGTCAACTTGTTATTTGAAAAACGTATTCCCGACCTTTTGGCGCGTTATCCAGACTATCAGATTCGGCTGGCAGGTGAACACAAGGATACCGAGCAGTCCATGCGCAGCCTGACCATGGCTTTTGTCTATGCCTTGCTGCTGAACTATATTATTTTGGCGACCCGTTTTCAGTCGCTGACCATGCCACTGCTGCTCATGACCACGATTCCCCTGGGCTTGATGGGGGTGGTGTTTGCATTTTTTCTGCACGGTGAAGCATTGGGTTTTATGGCCTTGATGGGTGCGGTGGGTTTAACCGGAGTCGTGGTGCATAATGCCATTGTGATGGTGGAATTTATCCAGCGCCTGCGTCTTCAGGGCATGTCCGAAGCCGAGTCCATTGTAGAGGGTGCCAAGCTGCGCTTGCGTCCGATTTTTCTCACCACGGTGACGACCTTGTTTGGTCTGCTTCCCACTGCGTATGGCATGGGCGGAAACGACCCCTTCCTAAGGCCGGTGGCCCTGGCATTGGCTTGGGGGCTTTTGGTTGCCACTGTGTTTACGCTGCTTTTTATCCCCTGTTTATACAGTGCCTGCGACGACCTGATGGCAAGGTTCGGGCACAAGCTGCCGGAGCCAGATGAAAAGGTGGTAAACTAAATCGTGTCATGACTGCTGTGTCGTTGGGGCGCTTGCTTACCGCCATGGTCACGCCCTTTAAACCGATTGAAGGCGAACCCATAGATTTTGAAGCGGTTGATCGTTTGGTGGATCATCTGATCGACACGGGTACCCAGGGTTTGGTGGTACGTGGTACCACCGGAGAATCACCCACACTTTCGCACGAAGAAGATTATGCGCTTTACCGGCGTGTCAAAACACGGGTGGCCGGTCGTGTGCCCGTGATTGCCGGAACCGGCAGTAACTGTACCCGCACGGCTGTGACGGCTACCCAGGAAGCCATTCGTATTGGCGTGGATGCGGTGATGCTGGTGGTACCGTATTACAACAAGCCCAGCCAGGCCGGATTACTGGCGCACTTTAGAACCCTGGCGCGCGAATGTCCGATACCCATGATCTTGTATAACATTCCCGGTCGCACGGGCGTGAATATGCTGCCTGAAACGGTGGCCGAACTATCCAAGCTGCCTACGATTGTGGCCGTCAAAGAAGCCAGCGGAAACCTGGAGCAGGTGCGGGCCATTCGGGCCATGACGCGTGAGGACTTTCTTATATATAGTGGCGACGATGCCCTGACGCTTGAAATCATGCGCCTGGGCGGACATGGCGTGATTTCGGTGGCCAGTCATGTGGCCGGTCGCCTGATGCGTACGCTCATTGATCATATTGTCGCGGGGCAAGGCGACGAGGCCACCCGTCTGAATCAAAGCCTGCAAACCTTGTTTCAAAATTTGTTTTGTACCACCAATCCGGTGCCGGTAAAGGCGGCGCTGGACATGCTGGGCTTGTGTGCGCCTACCGTGCGTTTGCCCTTGGTGGGTTGTACAGCGACAGAACGTGCCTGTGTGCATCAAGCCATGGATGCGCTGGGTTTGCTTGTGCGGGTGTCGCGTTAGCATGGCGCAGACGCCCCGGTATCCACAACTTATTTTTTTAGGCGGCTTACAGGCCATTGGACGTAACAGCACCGCCATCCATTATGAAAACGACTTATTGCTGATTGACGCCGGACTTCAGTTTCCAGAAGCCGACATGTATGGCGTCGAGCGGCTGATTCCCAATTTTGACTATATTTATCAAAACGAATCACAGCTTAAGGGCATTGTTTTTACGCATGCGCACGAAGATCACATTGGCGCCGCGCCTTTTTTGCTGCGCCGCCTGCACCCGACCACCATCTACGGTTCGCCCTTTACCCTGGCCATGCTTAAACAAAAACTTAAAAAGAACGGTGTCAGCGCCAAACACCATTTTCAGGAACTGCGGCCCGGCAAGCGCACCTCTGTGGGTAAAGTCAGCATTGAACTGGTGCAGGTGGCGCATTCGGTGCCTGACAACATGGCGGTGTTTGTCCGCACGCCCAAGGGTAATATTTTGCACAGCAGTGACTTTAAAATTGATCATTCACCGGTAGACAAGCGTCCGACCGATCTGCGTCGACTGGCCGAGATTGGCAGCGAGGGCGTGGATGTATTACTGGCCGACAGCACCAACGCCACCGAAGAGGGCATGACCGTGTCGGAACGCGTGGTGGGAGAAACGCTTAACCAGGTGATGTCCAATGCGCCCAGCCGCATTGTAATGGCCACCTTTGCCAGCAATATTCACCGTATTCAGCAGATGCTGTGGGCCGCCAAGGCGCATGATCGCAAGGTGGTGGTGTTGGGCACCAGCATGGCCGATACCTTGCAACTGGCGCAGCGCATGGGGTATGTGGAACTTGATCCACAGATGCTGGTTAAACCGTCAGATGTGGGTCGCCATGAACGCCACCGTTTGTTGCTGATCTGCACCGGTTCGCAGGGCGAGCCGCAATCGGCGCTGTCGCGCCTGGCGCAATCTGATTACCAGGGTTTGCAAATTGAGCAAGACGACACCGTGCTTTTAAGCGCCGATCCGATACCCGGAAACGAATTGTTTGTAAACCGGGTGGTGAATGCCTGCTTGCGGCGTGGGGCCCGGGTGATCAACGAGCTTGAAAATGTACACGTCAGCGGACATGGTTGTCGTGAGGAACAAAAAATGCTGCTTGCGCTCATTAAGCCGCAGCATTTTATTCCCATTCACGGCGAGTATCGCATGTTGGCGGCGCACAAGGCATCGGCCGTGTCGCTGGGGATGGCGGCCGAAAACATTATGATCGCCAGCAACGGCGACGTGGTGGAGTTGCAAAAAAATCGGCTAAAAGTGGTCAAGCGTATTCCCGCCGATCCCTTATTTGTGGACGGCAACAGTCTGGCCCAGCCGGGTGACCGTGTGTTTGTCGACCGTAAGAACATGGCCGAACAGGGTTTGGTCAGCATTTCGGCCTTGATGAATTTAGAAACGCTCACCCTGGTAGGCGAGCCGGTGGTCTTAACGCGCGGATGTTTTTATGAATCCGAAATGGATGCTCAAGTCAAGGCCGTGGTGGCTGTTTTGCACGAAAGTTGCCGCCGGATCAAGAAACAGGGCAACCTGCCGGTCAACCAGCTGCGCAAGCGTATGCAAGACGAGCTTTATGCTTATCTGGCATCGGCCCTGCGCCGCAAGCCTATTGTGCTTTTGGTCTTGCACGGGCAAAATTGACCTCTGACGCAGAGGTCTTTGGTTTCATGAAACGGACAGTTTTTTTGACGGTGGTGGGCATGTGCGCCTGGATGCTCTTGCAGGGCATGGGTGCGCCCAATCCGCAGACGGGCACCCCGGATGTTCAAAAATCACAGCAACTCTTGCAGGCTTTAAACGAGACCAGCACGCCCAACCCTGTGACACCCACGGGTAACGCCACACCCACAGCCAGCATTGGCCCCACAGCCAGTGTGGTCAGTTCGGTCAATATGCCAGTGAGCTCTGATTTTAAGTCGGCACGCATGCGCGGCGTAACGTCCGACCGAAAAATGGATCATCCAGACGAATACCGTTTTATTTCTTTGGGTCCCAATATCACCGAGATCCTTTTTGATATTGGCGCTGAAAACCTGCTGGTGGGCGTGACTGAAGAATGTGATTATCCGCCGGCCGCTCGCAAGCTGCCAGTGGTGGGCAGTTTTGGGCATCCCAATTTAGAAACGATTACAGCCCTGCGGCCCACCCATATTCTGGCACCGTTCGGGTCGCATCCAGTGCTGGCCACCTACCAGCGCATGGGTTTGCCGGTGCTTTCACTGGCCAGCCGCAAGGTCAGTGACGTGCTAGACACCTACAAGCTGCTCGGCGATTTAACCGGTCAGCGTACCGCTGCCGAACGGCGTATGCGCACCTTGCAAGCCAAGCTCAAATTACTCGAAGGCTCCAAGCCCAAACGCATTCCTAAAGTTTATTTTGAACTGTGGGGCCAGCCCCCCATGACGGTGGGTTATGCCAGTTACATCAACGAGTTAATCAACCTGGCAGGCGGTTACAACATTGCCCAGACCATTTCGCAGGCCTATCCACGGATCAACCCCGAAATGGTGATCGGCTCTGACCCTGAAGTGGTCATTTTGGCTTATCAGACACATGAAGATTTGGCGCTGCGGCCGGGTTGGGAGCGTATTTCGGCCGTCAAAAACCATAAGGTTTACCATTTGCCGCATTCTGATTTGCTCCTGCGGCCAGGTCCGCGCATCAGCGAAGGCATCCGCGAGCTGCGGGTTTTAATCTTTCAGGGGCCCGAAGAATTGGCCCGCATTGAGGCCGAGGTCGCAGCAGAACAAGCGCTTAAAGATGCTGCGGCCATACCCACTGCAACGGTTCTGCCGTCTCCCAATGCGGTGGCCACGGCTAACCGGTCTGCCACGAACAATGCGGTTAAATGAAAACACAGCGCGGCATTTGGGCGCTGTTCATTTTGCTCGGGCTGCTTCCGTTTTGTATCTTGCTGTCCATTTCGGTAGGCACGGTGTCTATCCACTGGCACGAAGTGTTTGGGGCGGTGCCAGGGGTGTCATCTACCATCGTGTATGCCTTGCGTGTGCCGCGTTGTATTCTGGCGTTGATGGTGGGTGGCGGACTGGCGCTGGCGGGAGCATGTTATCAGGGCTTGTTGCGTAATCCGCTGGCGGATCCCTATGTGCTGGGCATTAGTTCGGGGGCTTCGCTGGGAGCCGTGATTGCGGCGTTGTGGATGCCCGCCTGGCTGTCGCCCTTTGCCTTTGCCGGAGCGCTGCTCACCATGTTGTGCGTGATGGCGCTGGCAGGCAGCGGACGCGGAGATACATCAGTGGCTACATTAATATTGGCGGGCGTTATTATTAACGCACTTTTTTCAGCAGCGGTCACCTTTGGCATGCTGCTGCTGGGGGAGTCCATGACGGACGTCATGTTTTGGCTGACGGGTGCCATTCGCCCTTTGTCTTACGCTGAATTAGGACGCCTGGGTATCGGTTGGGGAGCGCTATGCCTGGCTTTGGGCTGTTATGCTCCGCGACTTAACGTACTGCTCCTGGGCGAAGAAGTGGCGCGCTCGCTGGGACTGGCCACCGAGCGTTTGCGCTGGCAAGTGTTTGTGCTCTCGTCGCTTTTGATCGGATTACTGGTTTCTAAAAGCGGGATCATTGGCTTTGTGGGCCTGGTGGTGCCGCATCTGGTGCGCCTGGCGACCGGGTCTGATTATCGCTGGCTCTTGCCGCTGTCGGTGCTGGCGGGCGCAGAACTGGTATTGCTGGCCGATATCCTGGGCCGGGTACTGGGCGGCGGCGAAGAATTTCCGATTGGCGTATTGATGGCCCTTTTAGGAGCGCCGTTTTTTTTGTGGTTGCTATGGAGGCGGCAGGGGCAGAGTTATCTTTAAAGAGAGCACGCATGATTCACGCTGAACACTTGAATTTTTCATATGACCCGCAACGGACGATTCTTGCGGATATCAGTTTCGACGTTTCCGCGGGTCAGGTATTGGGCATCATGGGTCCAAACGGCAGCGGAAAGACCACGTTGCTTAAGCTGCTCTTGGGGGATCTTAAGCCGGGTTCTGGACAGGTGACTGTAGACAGAAAGATTCCGGCGGGACTTTCTCTGGCCGAACGGGCCCATGTGTGGGCTTATGTGCCAGCCGAAGAAGCGCTGCCAGCCGCCATGCGGGTGCGCGATTATGCCGCGCTGGGACGCACGCCGCACATGAATTACTGGGGTTATCCGAGTCCGCATGATCTTGCGGTGCTGGCCGAACGCTTGCAGGATCTGCAGTGCGCCGATTTTGCGCAGCAGACGTTGGGCGCGTTAAGTTCCGGAGAGTTGCAACGCGTGCGCTTGTGCCGCGCCTTGGTACAGGAGACACCCGGTTTGGTCCTGGACGAGCCTGCTTCGCATCTTGATCTGACGCAGCAGCGGCGCATCCTCGACTACCTGGCCCGTTTTGCGCATACGCACGGTTTAACAGTGGTGCTTACCCTGCATCAGCCCTGGCAGGCGCGGGTCTTTTGCGATCGCGTCTTGTTGCTGACTGCCCAGGGACAGTTGGCCGGATTTGGCCCACCTGCTGAAGTTCTGACGCCCGGCCTGTTAAGCCATGTTTTTGACATTGATGAAGCCTTTGCCAGACAGGCTTAAAGGCAGAACGCAGAAGTGAGAAGGTAGAAGTGAATTGAATTTACTTCTGCGTTCTGCGTTCTGCCTTCTGCGTTTATAATAAAGTCAGTGACCTCCACCCGGCGTATTAAGCAGTTAAGCCTGCTTGCAATCATTTTCTTATGCGTCTACGGCCTGTGGTCGGTGTATAAAACACAACGGTATATCTATGCCATGCAAGCGGTCGAGCGCCAGGCACGTGAAAAACGCCTGGTCGACTGGCAGTTGCTTGAACAGGAAGTTCGCCAAAGGGTAGCAAGTTATCCCGGTGAAGTCAGCCTGCTGATTAAAGACATGGCCACCGGCTGGGAAATTTCGCATGGGGGTGACCATATGTTGCCGGCGGCCAGTGTGATCAAGATTGGCATCATGTCGGCCTGTCTGCAGGCGGTGCAAGCGGGCACGCTGTCGCTGGATGAATGTCTGGTGGTGCAGCCCGCCGACCAAACCATGGGTTCGGGCGTGATCTGGCTGCAACCGGCGGGTCAGGCTTATACGATTAGCGAGCTCATGCGCCTCATGATCGGTCAAAGCGATAATACCGCCAGCAATATGCTGATCAAACGCCTGGGCATGGAAAAAATCAATCAGTTTTTGCTGGCAAGCGGTTTAACCCACACACGTCTTGAACGCCCGATGATGGATTTTGCTGCCCGCGCCCGTGGGCATGAAAATTACACCAGTGCGGCTGACATGGCCAAGCTGCTCGAAAACATCTATAGCCGCCGCTGGCCCACACCGGAACTTTCTGAACTGGCGCTGGATTACCTGAAAAACCAAAAAGTCCACGACCGCATTCCGGCCAAACTGCCTCACGGGGTGGTGGTGGCGCACAAGACTGGCTATGAACGCTTTTTATGCCATGACGCCGGAATCGTGTTTATGACCGAAGGCGACTACCTCATTTGCGTGCTGACCAAGAGTCACGGTTCTTTTAACGCATCGCGCCTGCTGATTGCCGAGATGGCCTACGATGTTTACGAGTATATGCAGACGGCGACGCCGCTGATCAATCCTGAAGGCGAGGTCTACGACTTTAGTGCACAGCGTTATGGTGAGCTGATGCACCGGGGTTAAATGGGTAGCGTATCTTGTAAATTTTGGGCGCTTGTTCGCTCGAAGGCTTAAACCTGACTGTGGATTCGCAACAAAAACTGGTGGAGGCTGATCCGTTTCCGGCAGCTTAACGGAGCACTTCCTTTTGAGGTAGACTTTTATTATGGCGAGTCTCAGAATTTTTCCGCGCTCTTATACCCTGCGTCTTTCACCGGCGCAAGGTGGCTTGCCCAAAGAGGAGCTTTGGCCAAGACTGTTTCAGATTCATCGGGCAGTGTGTGAAGGCTCAAAACTTTTTGGCGAGCTGTTTTTAAATTTGCGCGGGGGTTTATCGCCTAAACTGACGGATGAAGCTTTGGCACAAAGTATTTCTGACGAAAAAAAACGTAATATTGTTCGCGGACGGAGACGGCTGCTGGCCTTGGGATGGTTGTCTGTCGAGGACG
>JAHFDA010000044.1:0-4587 GCA_023249225.1 bacterium | reverse complement strand
ACGTGTGGGGGAGTTAGCAACTGGAAATCGACTTTCCAGAGAACTGGCCAAGACATTACTAGCGACGATTTTAAATTCCAAGGGTGTCCATGATTCCGTTGAAATCGAGCAGTGGTGGCAGGATTGTGAGGGTGCTTTGACTGCCAGAGTGCGTGATGATGCGGTATGGGTCAACAGAGCTTTTGCGTTTGATGCGATGGAACCATCTCCAACACCAGAAGAGGCTAGAAAAATTCTGTTTAATCTTTGTGGAAAAAAATTTCTTGAACTGGATCTGCCAGCGGTTTCCACTGGGGGCGAGTCTGATGAAAATGATTCTGAACAAACTGAGGATTCTGGCGCAGTAAAATCTGAAATATCAGATCCAAGTACTAGATCCAGGGGGATTTACGGGGATTTGTTTGGCGGAGAGGCTGAAGGAAAGATTAATCGGCAGAAAACCAAACAAGAAGTTTCTTCGAGACTGATTATTTTTTTTAAAAACCGGATCGAGACAGAGTCGTTATCAACTCAATTGGTTTCTTGGCGCAGAGATCAAGGGTGGGACGCATTGGATATAAGTCGACCAGAAAAGCTTCCTAAAGAAGTGACCTCTACGGGACAGCCTACCGCTGTGGCGCGAAGGTATCGAAAACTGCTGGCATTTTGGGGTCTCTGGCCTGTATCGGAAGAAGAAGATGGACAGGGGGATGAGCAAGAGCTAATTGAAAGCTTGTTAGAGGCTTGTCATGCGGTAAGCGCCAATGTTGATGAAGAAAATGGTGACGCGCAAGGCGATGCCGGCACCGGCAATAGAGTTTTCAAGCCGGTCTGGGCGTCGATTCTTTTCGCGAAATTGGATAGTGTGACAAACTTTGATCCAAAAGATAAATCGGCAACCGAGTTTAGACGTTTAATGTTTGCTATGGCCGCCCGCCGGTTCAGTCAAACCCATTCTTGGATCAAACTCAACGAGCAGCAGCGCCACAAAGCGATATTAAAGGTGAACGATGCCAACGACAAACTTGATGGGTTTGATCCAGTCGATAAGGCAAGAAAATGGTTTGAAAATTATGAGGAGCGGCGTGGAAGGGACATGGGTTCTCAAGAAGAGTTTCGGATTACTCGTGCGGCCATATCATCGTTCGATGAACTTATCAAAAAATGGCAATATCTTACAGATCCGGAACAACGCGAGCAGTGCATTGCGGACGTTCAGCGTGGATCGGAAAAATTTGGGGATGCCCATCTTTTTCTGGCTTTGGCCGATTTTGATGCAGAAGCAGTCTGGAAAAAACAGGATGGCGTGGTCACAGGAGAGATTCTTGAGAATTGGGTTAAGCGGCGACAAGGCGAATATGATCAAAGGCGCTTTAAAGTTCCGTGCTACTGTCACCCGGACCCATTTTTTCATCCAACTTATTGTGAGTATGGTGATAAGTCCAAGCCGTCAGTTGGCTATGCGTGGAATGATTCAACCCCCAGGAAAGGAAAGCAGGCAGGCGGCGAAAGCGACAAGGAGCGGTGCTTGTATTTGTTGCTGCCGGGTATTGAAAACGAGGGAGTAAAAAATTATCCCATTCGATGGGAATCCAAGCGCTTATGGAAAGACTTGGGCGGGATGTCCGATGTAAAAATTGAAAAACTTTCTCGCAATGACCGTCTTGGAAGGGCTGCCAATGGCTCGACAAATATAGATTGCAAACCAGTTTATCCGTTCTCTAAAGATTCCAAGGGTTGGAATGCCCGCTTGCAGGCTGACCGGAAATCTTTGGAACAACTATCCAAGTATTGGGATGAACAGAACCAGGTTTGGTTGGATAGTGGAAAAAGGTTGCTGGGGCTGAAATGGTTTTTAACGTTTAGCCCTGACTTAGTTCAAACCGAAGGACCATGGTCAGATTTCTCAAGAACCAATGGATTAAAACCTGACCCCGAATATTGGCCTCATAGTGAAGAAAATAAGAAGCGTGGCTGGTTGGTGAAATTGGGACTATCGAGGTTGCCTGGCCTGCGCATTCTGTCCGTTGACCTAGGCCACCGCTACGCCGCTGCGTGTGCCGTGTGGGAGACAGTGTCTATCGACCAAGTGAAGGCTGCTTGTGAGGTATCCGGGCACAAACCACCCGCCGAATCGGATCTGTCCCTCCACCTTGTGACCCAAGGCAATCATGGTAAGGAGCGAAAGATCATTTACCGCCGCATCGGGGCCGATATACTTCCCGACGGAAAATTGCACCCCGCTGCATGGGCGAGGCTCGACAGGCAGTTCCTAATTAAATTGCAAGGTGAATCCGAAGGTGTTCGTCGGGCGACCGATGCTGAACTTGTGGATGTTGAGGCTTTGGAAAAAAGTTTGGGGTATCTTCGGAATGCCCCGCTCAAAGGATCTGAAAAACGGGTAGACAGTCTAATGTCCAGCGCCGTTCATACGGTGCAACACGCATTGCGTCGCCACGGAGATCGGGCGCGTATTGCTTTTAACTTGACAACGAATTATCGGATTAAACCTGGGAACCGAACGGAAGCATTGACTCTGGAAACCAGAGTAGAACTGTTGCTGGATACGCTGATTTTGTGGAGGGAGCTGGCAACGGCAAGAAACTGGAAGGACGATAATGACCTAAACCTGTGGAACAGCGAGCTTGTGTCCCTGGGTGCTGATGCGCTCGCGCGTCCAATGGATTCTGCTCAAGGTGGTGTGGATGATGATGGTGGAATGGTGTTGGCGGAGCGTAAAAAGCGGCGCAAAAAACTTGAAATTGAATTAAGGCCTGTTGCTGAAAATCTTGTTCAAAATAAACCACTTGCAGAAAAGCTGCATGTTTTATGGGATGCCCGCTGGCGTGAAGACGATGTCCAATGGCAGCCGAGGCTGAAATGGCTGCGGAACTGGATTTTGCCAAGGGGCCTGGCCAGATATGACAAACAGTCTAAAAAACGTGTTGTGGATAAAGTTAAATTGGCCTCCGTGCGTCGTGCGGGTGGGCTGTCGCTTGACCGGATTGCTAACATCAAACTGCTTTATCAGATCCAAAAAGCTTATTTCCAAAGACCCGACCCAGAAGATCTGCAAAAAAATGTTCCCAAAAAAAATGATCATTCTCTTGAAGGTTTCGGAAAGAAAATTCTTGAAACCATGGAACGCATGCGCGAGCAGCGCGTCAAACAACTGGCCAGCCGCATTGCCGAGGCCGCGCTGGGCGTGGGCAGCGAAAACCAAGAAAAACACTGGGAGAACGGAAAACGGCCACAACAACGCGTGGATGACTTGCGCTTTGCTACCTGTCATGCGGTCGTTATTGAAGATCTGACTCATTATCGTCCTGAAGAAATTCGCACAAGGCGTGAGAATCGTCAGTTGATGACTTGGTCTTCTTCCAAAGTAAAAAAATATTTAACCGAAGCCTGTCAATTGAATGGACTACATTTGCGAGATGTTGTGGCCGCTTACACATCGCGTCAGGATTCACGTACCGGTATGCCGGGCATGCGCTGTCAAGATGTGCCTGCAAGGGTCTTTGCCGAATCCACTTTTTGGAAAAAGCAGCTTGCTAAGGCTGAACTTGCGGTTAAAAGCAATAAGGGAACCGCACGTGAACATTATCTGATTGATCTCAAAGAATACTTAACTGGTTTGAAGGATAACGAAAAGAGTACCAAGGTTTTTAGAATACCCATTCAAGGCGGTGAAATTTTTGTTTCAGCCAACCCGTCCTTTCCGGCTGCCAAAGGTTTGCAGGCTGATTTAAACGCAGCGGCCAATATTGGTTTACGGGCAATTATGGATCCCGATTGGCCTGGGCGTTGGTGGTATGTGCCTTGTGATTTCCAATATCGTCCTGTCAAAGATAAAACCAAAGGCGGTTTGCTGTTCAAAGATTTATCGGCACTGATTCATGAGGATGGACAAGAAGCAAGCAGCGTTGCGACGGGTCGTGGCAAGACAAAAAGAACCCGAAAAGGGCAGGGTGAGGCCGACTTAAAAATTTCAAATTTATGGAGAGATGCTTCAGGGGCGCGCTTAGATGATGAAATACAGGGTTGGTGGAAAAGTTACTCTGAATATTGGAACGGAGTCGAATTCAGGGTCATTCAAATTCTAAGAGGACAAATGGGCCTTGAATCTAGCCCAGTCGCCCAAGCCCATGTTTTGCAGTCCGCCTAAAGGGGAATAAAGAAATTGTGAAAAAGACAAGGCTTTATCTCGATACTTCGGTGCCATCTTTCCTGTTTGCCGATGATGCTCCAGAAAAGAAGATGGTTACAATCAAATTCTGGAAATTGCTATCCGAAGGGGCTTTTGATGCGGCAGTAAGTTGGAATTTTCAGCACATGGTGAAGCTTAAAACCATCCGTGGGGTGAACGGCATCAATAAGATTAATGGTTATCCCGAAATTGAAATTCTAACCCCGGCCAGCTGGGTAGATGAAGAGGAGGATGATTAAATGAGCGGTGAACCGATGGTATTAAAAATGATTCATGAGGTTCGCGCTAGGCACGCCGCCGAGATGCAAGGTTTAGGCCTTGACGAGCAAGTAGAGAAGATTTCACAGGAAGCGATGCCCCTCATTCAAAGATATCTTGAGCACAGAAAAAGATGTGAG
>JAHFDA010000116.1 GCA_023249225.1 bacterium | reverse complement strand
TCCACACCGCCTGATAAGCCGGATCCAAAAAACCAGCCTCAAGCCAAGCATCCATGCGCTCGCGCAGTTCGGTGATTCGCTGGCTTTTGCGGCGCTGCTCAAAATAACCATTGGTTTGGGTCAGGCTACGGAATTGCTGAAGTGTCTGCCATACTTCGCCAACACCCTTGTTTTCAAGCGCGCTGGCAAGCAGCACCATTCGTTCCCAACCTGGCACAAGCGACTTGCCAAGCGCCTGCTCGTATTGCCGCGCCGCCTGTTTGGCCGCTTTTTCAGTTGGGCCGTCGGCTTTGTTCACCACCAAAAGATCAGATATTTCGAGAATACCTTTCTTAAGGCCCTGCAAGGTATCGCCGGCATTGGGCAACATCAACGTCATAAAAACATCCACCATGCCGGCCACTGCGTATTCTGACTGGCCCACGCCCACGGTTTCGACCATGATCACGTCAAAGCCAAAAGCCTCGCAGGCAAACAGGGTCTGGCGCGTCGTGCGCGTCACGCCGCCAAAATGCAGGCCCGATGGCGAGGGTCGGATAAAAGCGCGCGGATGCGCCGAAAGTCTGGTCATGCGCGTGCGGTCGCCAAGCAGACTGCCTCCGCTGACCGGACTGGTGGGATCGACCGCAAGTACCGCCACGGATAAGCCTTGATCAATCAAGTGCATCCCAAAGGCTTCGATGAAGGTGGACTTGCCCACGCCCGGAACTCCGGTAATGCCAATGCGATACGCGCCATTCGTCGTTGCCATGGAGGCGATAACCTGCCGGACAATTTCACGCCCCAAGACCCGATCTGCCGGAATGAGGCTTTCGATAAGCGTGATCGTTTTCGCCAGCGCGCGTTCGTTGTGCTTTAAAAACCCGGCAGCATATTCCTCGACAAGGGCCGTGCGTTTATTTTGCAGGAGAGATCGCATTTAAAACCCCTTCCGCCGCGACGGAAATCCGCGTCCCCGGGCCGAAGATGCCTTTGACGCCGGCCTCGCGCAGAAATGCATAATCATCGGGCGGAATAACGCCGCCGACCACAACGGCAATATTGTTAGCACCCTGGGCTTGGAGCTGCGCAATAATTTCTGGCACCAGCGTGCGGTGACCCGCCGCCAGGGACGACACGCCGATCACATGCACATCGGCCAGCACGGCCTGTCGCGCTGCTTCTGCAGGTGTGCTAAAAAGCGCGCCCATATCAACAACAAAACCCAGATCGGCAAAGCTGGTGGCAATCACCTGGGCGCCGTGATCGTGGCCGTCTTGCCCCAGTTTGGCGATGAGAATGCGCGGGCGGCGTCCGTGATCGCGCTCAAACTGCAGCACTTGTTCGCGCACTTGCTTCCAATGTTCATCCTGGGCCAGCAAGGCGCCATATATGCCCGTCACCGGAGCTTTGTTGGGAACATAGCGGCTATAAACTTTTTCGAGTGCGTCTGAAACCTCGCCCACCGTGGCACGCAAGCGTATGGCTTCAATAGAAAGCGTCAGAAGATTATCGGTGCCGTTTTGCGCCGCCAGCGTGAGTGCATCCAGCGCCGCCTGAACTTTGGCGCCATCACGCGTAGAACGGATTTGTTTCAAGCGCCTGACCTGTTTTTTAAGCACCGCCCGGTTGTTGATGCGCCGCACTTTGATTGGTTTTTCTTTTTCAAGGCGGAACTCGTTGACGCCCACAATCACTTGATCGCCGTTATCGATGCGCGCCTTGCGCCGCGCCGCTGCCTCCTGAATTTGCTGCTGGGGCCAGCCCTGCTCGATGGCGCGTGTCATGCCGCCCAAACGATTGGCCTCATCGAGTATTTCACTCGCTCGACCCACCAGCTCACGCGTAAGCGCCTCCACGTAATACGAGCCGCCCAGCGGATCAACGACGCGCGTGACGCCGGTTTCGTTCTGCAACACAAGTTGCGTATTGCGGGCCACACGTGCCGATAGTTCTGTCGGCAGGGCCAGCGCCTCGTCATAGGCGTTGGTATGCAAGGACTGTGTGCCCCCGAGCGCTGCTGCCAAAGCTTCGTAAGCCGTACGCATGATGTTGTTGAGCGGATCCTGTTCCACAAGACTTAAACCCGAAGTTTGACAGTGCGTGCGCAACTTTAGGGAATTGGAATTTTGCGGATGGAGCTTGGACATTTCACGCCACCACAAAAAACGCGCCGCGCGCAGTTTGCAGATCTCCGTAAAAAAATCCATGCCGATGCCAAAAAAGAAGGACAGGCGCGGCGCAAAGTCGTCAATTTTTAAACCGCGGGCCAACGCTGTTTGAACATACTCAACGCCATCCGCAATAGTAAACGCCAGTTCAAGCACCGGGTTGGCGCCCGCCTCTTGGATGTGGTAGCCGCTGATACTGATGGAATTAAACTTGGGCATATGGAGGCTGCAGTATTCGATGATGTCACCCACAATGCGCATCGACGGGGCTGGCGGGTAAATGAAAGTGTTGCGCACCATGAATTCCTTGAGGATGTCATTTTGGATGGTGCCGGAAAGTTTTTCCCGCGGTACGCCTTGTTCCTCGGCCGCAACGATGAATGCCGCCAGCACCGGAAGCACCGCACCGTTCATGGTCATGGAAACTGAAACTTTATCGAGTGGAATGCCGTCAAAAAGAATTTTCATGTCTTCGACGGAATCGATGGCCACGCCGGCCATACCTACATCGCCCGTCACGCGCGGGTGATCGGAGTCGTAGCCGCGGTGCGTCGCCAGGTCAAAGGCGACCGAAAGGCCTTGCTGTCCTGCCGCGAGGTTACGTTTATAAAACGCGTTGGATTCTTCAGCCGTGGAAAACCCGGCATACTGGCGTATGGTCCACGGGCGCACGGTGTACATGGAGGCGTAAGGCCCGCGTACATAAGGCGGCAGACCGGGAAAACCCGGATCCCAGGATTGGTCGATGTTGTTGACCGACAGATCGGTATATAAAGGATGCACTTCGAGGTCGCCATCCAATTCCGTCGTCAGGCGGGCTGGATCTACGCCCTTAAGTTCTTTGCGAAGCTCGACCGTCCAAGCCTCATAGTCTGCCGCAAGCCGTTTATACCGCACGTAAACACCCCGGTAATGAGAGTTGATCAATATCGACGGAAAATCCGGGTTGGTGCAGTGAGAAATACCGTATTCATGACATCGCCAAAACCATTGAGTTTCGTTAAAAACTGTAGACCAGCAGGGCCGGGCTCCTCTTACGACGAAAAATATTTGTGGGATTCGCGATGGGTTTTTATTTCGCCCTTACAGGGCTTGAACATCTCCGCCATACCGTTTCCCAGGGCGATGCCCTGGGCTATGAATGTTTGCAGGCTGTCCGAAAACACGACCGGTTCCGATAAAATGTAGATAGGATAGAAATAAGCTGGTTCGTCATTCCCGCCTCCGCGGGAATCCAGTTTAAAACCCGAACCTATCGGAGGAACC
>JAHFDA010000043.1 GCA_023249225.1 bacterium | reverse complement strand
GTCTGTTTTCCAATCCACGAGTAGCCAGTTATGGGTGTTGAGATTCCACACGGCCAGGTCGATAGAACCCTCTAAACATGCAGATGTTTCCCAGGGTACGGCAAAGGCCAGTTCGGGATGAAATATCAGGTTGGAAGCTTGCAAGCATTGAAAAAGTTCTGATTTTAAGAATAATTCCCATTCATGCTGGATTCGCCTGGGATCGGGTGCTTCTGCCACCCGGGCATCCAGCATCTTTTGCCAGCCATGGGGGCCCTGTGGCCAGGGTAAGGCTTGCATCAAGCTGTGCCACCAGAGGCCGTAACGCAGTGCAGAGTCCTGTTTAGGGGGCTCCAGGTCGTCAAAGTCTAAAGCCGCTTTCGTGTTTTGGGGTATCGCCGTAGCTTTGATCAAACGGTGGGGCAAGACTCGTTTTAAAAAGCGCTGGGCAGCGGCTTGAGCTGCTTGCAGGTCAAAGGTTTGGTGATGTGCGCTGGGCCAGGGGGGATCGGCCAGGTCAGCCAGAGGAGTCGGCATAGGAGATATTTGATCCGTTAAGGGAATATTGTTCCAAAAAGAACGGTTGGACGCCTGCAACAAGCCAAGATCAGCGGCCATGTGGGTCTGGTCTTTTTTAAGGGCTGCAAACAGGCTTTCATCATCGACCAGAATGAGATGCTGCCTGGCACGGGTTAAGGTGACATACAAGAGACGCTGATTTTCTTTAAATATTTTAGAATGCATTTGGGCGATGACGTGATCGTCTATCCAGGTCCGGTCAAAAGCAACCACCGGCAGTTGCTCGGCAGACTTGTGCAGCACAAAAGGGTAGTCGGGGGAGCGCGTTTTTTTAGGACGAAACATAAAGGGTACTAACACGGTGTGCCACTCAAGCCCCTTGGATTTATGGCAGGAGATTAATTGGATGGCATCGTGGATCAAACAGACGCTTTCGCGTTGCTGACCGAGGTCATTTAAAAGTTGACTCGACCACTGACCCAAGGCCAGGCCCTGCTGCTCGGCTTCAAGCGCCAGTGCCCGCAGACGATGGCTTTCCAGTTCCAGTGCCAGGCCGTTCCAGGGGCCTAAGGCCTGGATGCGCTCAAGCAAGCCACATTTTTGCCACAGGGTGTGCAGCGCATCGCCCAGGGGCAGCGCTAAAAGGGTCTGCCGTAACTGGCACAGCTGTGTCAGTGTCTCTGCCACCGGATCCGGGGTCAATGTTTCGGGCGGCTCTGCAATTTGAAAACGCTCCCCCTGGCCCTGGCAAAAATGGGCCAGGGCATCGTCTGAAATTCCATAAATTTCACGCAGGACACCCACGATTTCATAAGCATTGTGTGGTTCGAGCAGCACTTTAACCAAGGCGGCGGTCCAGGCGGGCAAGGGATGGGCGCTGCGGAGTTCTTTTTGGGAATGGATTTGGGTTTTAAGACCTAGATCTTGCAGGGCGGTTTCAAGTTCTTTAAGCCAATCGCGGCGTGGCGCCAGAATCGCAAGTTGCGACCAATTTTCAAGCTGCAAGCCGGACAAGCCCTTTTCGGACAGCCAGTGGGCCAAAAATTCACATTCAAAACTTGCGGAACCTTTGTCTGGAACAGATGTTGCTGCACCCATGTGGGTCTGCGCCAAAAGACGGCTGACCTTGCCAGGGGGTGCTTCTGGCCGGGGGTGCAGGGGTACAAAATTGACCTGCTGGTCCTGTCCATCGAGCATCCAGGGTGCCAGGCCATTGACCGCGTTTACAATGGCTGTGGCGCAGCGAAAGGTCACATCAAAGGTCAGTGCCTCACCACCGCCGTTTACCAGCGCCTCGTGAACGGCCAGATAATGCGTCAAGCTGGCACGGGCACTGTAAATCGATTGTTGGGGATCACCCACCATACAAAAATGACCGGGGCGTGGACCCTGTTCCGGATGGCTTAGCCAGTTGCCGCGGGCTTCGGCCGGGCGACTGATTCCAGTCAGCACCGTAAACTGGCGTGGGTCGGTGTCTTGGGCTTCGTCTAAAATGACTCGGTATCCGGCTGCGCGTATGGCCGCTGCGGCGCGGGCGTGCTGCAGCAAATCGGCAGCCAACGAAATTTGATCGTCATAGGTGAGCAGACCCTGGGAAAGACGAAATTGCCGATAGGCTTGGGCAATGTCTTGCACGGCTTTCCAAGCCTCTCCATGCAAGCAGCTTTGCAGGGGTGCAAAACTGGCCTGCCACAGCGCCACAAATTCTTTTCCACCTTTGGTGTAAGCGGGCAGGCCTACAAAACCAGTTTGCGATTGCAAGCGTGTTAACCAGCGTTTTAAAAGTGCTTGACCGGCAGCGACGCCTCCTTTGGAGCGCGGGTTGTCTTGACAACGCAAGACGTCCGTAAAATCCAAGGGGGGCATGCTAAGGGCACTGGCATCGGCCCGCACACCAATGCCCGATTGCTTGCGGGCCAGTTCAAGTAGCTGACGCAAACTGACAAAGCGCAAAAGACTGGCGTGCTTTTGAGCATAGAGTTGATTGAGCAGCGCACTGTTCTCGCGGATAAATGTCTGCCAAAGAGCTTCGTCTGCCAGATCTTCAGCCTGGATTACGGCGCATTCACCAGGCAAGCCCAGGTGGTAACCGTAACGTTGTAAAAGTTGTACGCAAAAACCATGAATGGTGCCAAAAAAAGCTTGCTGAAACAAATTCAAAACCGGCAAGGCGGCGTGTGCTTCTAATAATTGTGTCCGCGCCCGTGCCCGCATTTCATCGGCGGCGCGATGGGTGTAAGTCACCACCACCAGACGTGGCAGGATGCTGGCATGATTATTGGGCGCAAGCGCCATATGAGCAATGCGCCGGGCAATGGCGGTGGTTTTACCGACACCGGCCGGAGCGATGACCGAAAAATTGCGTTCCAGTTCGCTGGTAAAGCGTTCACGTATAGCCTGGTCGGTCAGGGTTTGTACGGGGCTGATCATTTGCGCTCAATTTCGGGATAATGGAGCTGCCATTTGCGCTGCAGAGTTTCAGCAGGTATCGGCAGGGTGGCCAGCGGCAGAGGAGCCTCAAAAGCAGCATCGTATTCTGATGTAAAGGCTTGTCCAAAGACGGCGCTTTGCTGCATGCGGCTAAGGGCCTGCCAAACCGGCGTAAGCTCCGTAAGATCGTCCAAGGATAGCGATTTGAGCTCTGCTTCGCCAGCATACAGCAAACTTAAACGTACGGCGCTGGCTCCCAAGGCCTGCAATGCCAGGGCATACAAGGCAATTTGCAGTTGGTGGCCTTTTTTAAATTCGCCCGCCGTAAATGTTTTGGGATGGCCGGTTTTAAAATCAAAGACCCATAGGCTTTGACCTTTAAAGGGACGGGCCTGCTTGAGATCTGCGGCAGACTCACACAGCAAGGCGTCCAGGCGTCCTGTCAGACGCAAGGGACTGGCTGCGCCTACGGCGACATTGAGATGGGCAGGTAACGGTAGTTCTGAATATCCGTAGGCCCAACCTGGTTGCGTCTGGCTGATTTGATAAGCCAGCTGTGCAGCCTGGTGCTGGGCCTCGCCCCACAAGGCCTGCCACCAGCCGGGTAAGGTCTGACCCGCGGCGGTATAAGCTTTGGACACCGCTTGCTGCGTCAAGGCGGCCGCTGTTTGCACAGATCGTTCCCAGGCTTCGAAAGGGTGTGTGGTACAGGTTGGCCAAAGTTCAACGCAGGCGGCGTGCAACCACTGGTGTACCCAGGTACCGATACATAAGGCACTGCGGTCTTCGGCGGCAAAGTCTGTTTGGGCGCTTACGTGTAGCACGCGTTTTAAAAACACCAGGGCCGGTTGCCTTAACGCGTCCTGCCATTCTTTGCAGCTTAATGTAAGGGGTGTTTCGGGCGGCATTGAAAGTGCAAATTCATAAGGCCCAAAGGCTTGGTCGGGATCTTGTCTTTGACGATAGGCGCTGCTTGCGGCTGCGATGCTGGCCGGATCACGATCAGTTGAAGCAGGGTGGGGCCACAAGGTTTTGTGTGTCTCAAGCCAGGCATGGGTTTGTGCCGCCAAGCCTTGCAAAGCGGCGGCATCCAAAGGCTTTTTTTCAACGGCTGTAAAAAGTTTGGCGTACCAGTCGCTGGCTTGCCAGGGCCGGTCCATGGCATCGGCTTTAAGCAAGGCAGCGCTTAGGCTTAGATGTTCTGAAGCTGATTCAAGGATATTCAAAAACTTGCGCTGCAAAACCGCGCGCTGGCTGGCGGCATCGAGTATCCAACCGCCAGTGGCAGGCACAATCTGATGCCCCACGCCCTGACTGCCGCTGCGGCACTGCCGCGCGTTGGCGGCCTGAATTGCGTCCGCGTTTAAAAAATCCAAATCGTTTTGCGCCGGAGGACACTGGCCTTCGTTAAGGCCAGCAAAGATCACGTGTGTCCAGGGCTGACCTTCGGCCTGGGCATACGTAAGCAGATGCACGCGTGCATACGGATGCTGGCCGCTGGGATGACGCCGGCGTTGGTTCTGTGCGCAAACTTCGCCCAGCCAGTGGACAAAGACCGAGCGCTGGCAAAGAATTTGACCGGCAGCGGATAAATCCATGCTGTGCTCACGCAACCAGAGTGCGCGTTGTTCCCAGCCAAGGCCCGACAAAATGTGTTCTGACCGCACAAGGAACTCTGACAGGGGGGCGCTTTCGGGCAGGATGGCAAGCTGTTGCAAAAAGCCTGCAACGGTCTGGGCCAGAATATTATTTTGATGTTCCAGCCAGGCGGCCAGCACTTTTAAGTCATCGCTTAGGGTCATGTTGTAGGCCTTTTGCAGGGTGGCGTGCAACTCGCTTTCGGTTAACGCCAGCGGCTCTAAAAGTTTGGAATGTGTTTTTAACCACGCCAGCAGGGGTATTAAACGCGGATGACGTTGAAAGGCCAGCCAGGCCAGCCAGCGGTCAAGGTCGTCATAAACGGGTGCGGTGTAGCCCAGGTGGTCAAAATGCGGCAGTTCCAGTTGGTCCAGGCACAAGCCCAGTTCGCGGGCCAGGGGTCCCGGTCCCGGCAGCAACACAGCCACCTGTGCATCGCCATGCGTACAGAGCGTCTGGGCGACACGTAAGCCTAAGGCTTGGGCTTCCTGGATAAAAGTGCGACCCATTAAAAAATGTACACGATCAGACAAAAAATCTCCGGGCGCGTGTTCGGGGTTTTCTAAGTGTTCGGCCAAAGCAACAAAATCAGCCGACGCTTTAGAATCTGGCGGAACAAGTTCTGCTTCGCAATTCAACACTTGTTCCCATGAGGCCTGCCAGAGCTGGTCGATGCCTTCGGCTTTTAGACGCGGCCAACCCAAACACAGCAGGCGTTGGCGGGCAGAATGTACGGCTGCCTGCAAGAGCGGCCAGAGCGCCCAATGTTCGCCGCTAAAGCCCAGCAAGAGCAAACGTTCCAGCAGGGGCTCGGTCTTGGCCGCTGCAGTCTGTAAGGCGCGGTCGGCAGCTTGCACCGGCGTCAGGCGGCAGTTTGGCAACATTTTTGAAAATTGTTTCAGCACAGCAGCCAAGGCCGGATCGGAGGCCGGAAAATCGTTGAGCGCCTGTCCGCCATTTTGCCAGGCGTCGAGTGCGCGCAGCAGGGGCGCTGGATCAGCCGCCACAGCCCGGGCCAATTCCGTCTGCTGTCCAGCGGCCGCCAGGGCCAACAGAAGTTGCAAATTTTCACGGCTGGGTACACGTATATCAGGAGCCAGGTGGCGCAATAAAAACGTACGTAACTCGCCGGGCGTCCATAAGGACATCCCCAGCAAGGGCACATGGGCCGTAAGGGCGTGGCGTTTTAAAAAGAAAATGTGGCTACGCGATGGCAACACGGCCACCCAGGGTTTTTCTGATTTCCAGCCCTGTGCTGCGGCCGCCTTAAACCAATCGTGCAACGCTTCGGTCCACAGTGGATCCCAACTCTGACTGCATAACAAGCGGTCGCCGGAGGACATGCCGGTATTGTACAAGGCAGTCGCAGGCTTTATTTATACTAGTGTTATCCGCATGAAACCTCCTCCAAAAAACCAGACGCAATCCTGGAAGCTAAACCTGCTTGTGTCCGCGTTTTCGCTACTGCTTGTGGCCAGTGTGATCGGCGGAAGCGAGTGGCTGCTGCGCCGGCGCCTATGGCAGAAAGTGGGCCAGGACCGCGAGGCCTATGAGGTCGTCCGTCGGCAACAGTCTGGCCAGGTGGGATATTTCTTTGGACAGCCGGATCAACATCACGTGTTTCATCCGCTGGGTTTTAAAAAGTCGCGTTGGAGCCAGTTCCGCGCCCAAAGGCCTCCAGGCCAGGCATCGTTTAGGGCACTGGTGCTGGGTGGATCGGCTGTGGCTGGTTCTGAATACATTTTGGGCTGGGATTTTGTAGCCGTGGCCGAGCGCATGCTGCAAGTGCAAAATCCCGACCTCGACGTGGTGCTTGTGAATGGGGGTATTTGGGGTGGAACCAGTGGTTTTGAACGTTTGCAAAGTTTTCACCTGCGCCATTACGGTTTTGACGCCGTGGTGATTTATTCGGGTTACAACGATCTTTATGGTTATGCCATGGACCGGGCCAAATACTTGCAAGACCTGGCGTATTTTGACCAGCGTTTGGGGTTTAGAGGACGGCTGGGTTTTTATTTAAAAGAAAATTCGCTGGCTTATGAGTGGCTCACACAGCATATGCCGGTTTTAAAAAAAACATATCCTTTGGGAGTCACGGCCAAAGCTTCGCGCAGGCCGCTTGATTTTTCTGAAGCCAGCCGCCAGGAACTTAACGGTCTCGTCATGCGACAGCTGCGGCATACCCTCGAAGTGACGCAAGCGCAAAATCTGCCGGTGTATTTTATGTTCCAGAGCAGTTACAGCGCCTTGGTGTTGCAGCATCCGCTTTCAGAGCTTGAGCAGCAACTCATGCGCGATCATCTGGGGGACCAGCTCGACTACTGGCTTAAGGTCATGGCCTTTTACGCACCGGCGCTTGAGCAGGCCACCCGAGACCTGTGCAGCCAGTTTCCGCACGTGCGTTACGTGAATTCCGCCGACTTTGCCAAGGCTTATCCAGTGCTGTTTTACGACGATGTGCATTTTGATGGCAAGGGCATGTTGATTTTTGGCAATCAGCTGGCCCAGGATCTGCAAAAATATGTCCTGCAGCGTTCGGTAGAAAACTGGAAAAATTTTGTCCTGCGGCAGGACGCAGACATTGTGGTGGTGGGGCAGTGAAACCCAGGCTTGAGAAGCGCTCTGCCGATATCCGGCCAGGGTTGGTGAATCTTGCTTTGGCAGTACTGACCCCTCTACTGGTCTTTGGGACATGCGAGGGCCTGGCCAGGTTTTACGTAGGGCAGTCGGTGGGTTGGGATCGTCAAGCTTACGAGCTTCGTCAGCGGCAACTTTCGGGGCAAGTGGGTTTTTTGTATCGTCGGCCTGATGTACATCAAATCATTCACCCTTTGGGATGCAAAAAATCGCGTTGGAGCAACCTGACGCCTACGCGGGTACCAGGCGATAAACCTCAATACCGCATTCTGGTGCTGGGGGGGTCCGGGGTGGCAGGATCCGAAGAAAAAGTGGGCGGCGATTTTCCGGATGTGGTGGAACAGATGCTGGCGCATTACAATCCCGACTTTCGTTTTGTGGTGGTGAATGGCGGCGTATGGAGCGGAAATTCGGCCATGGAGCGCATGCAGCTTTATCACCTGCGGCATTACGGTTGGGATCTGGTGATCATTTACTCGGGCTGGAATGATTTATATGCCTACAGCATGAAGCGCGAAAAATATCTCAATGACCTTTCTCGAACGCAGCGACGCCTGGGGCACATAGGCCGGTTTTGGTTTGGTTTGCGGGAGCGTTCCATGGCTGTGGCGTTGCTGGCTCACGCAGTTGCGCGCGCACCCATTCAACTGGGCGCGCCAGTGGATCGTTTTGACGCGCGCGTGCCCCTTGATCCAGCGCATCAACAGGAATTTCTTGATGGGGTCACCCGGCAAACGGAACCCACCCTTAGGCTGGCCCAGGACATGGGCGTGCCGCTTTTGTTTTTATTGCAATCCAGCGCTACCTACACTCGTCAATTCAGGCCCTTGACCGACATGGAAGAAAAAATTCTGCAGGCCTTTTTGGGATCGCACAAGGCTTACTGGACGGACGTCATGCATTATTTTTATCCGGCGTTAGACGCGCGTTTGCGAACACTTTGTGGTCAGTATGGAGCGCGGTACATCAACTTTAATACGTTAAGCCATCCTTACCACGTGTTGTATTACGATGATTTGCATTATGCCATGGCAGGCATGCAAAAGGCCGGTATTCTGGTGGCCGAGATCGTGCAAACGGAGTATCTTCACCGCAGTACCGCTGAATGGATTCATTTTCCGCCGCCGTAATGCGCTGTTCGAGGACGACTACGAAGACGTTTAAAATCCGTGAAAACTGGGAACAACCCTATATATGGAAGTCAGTCTTTCCGGAAAAAAAGATCCGATCAGTCATCTGATCGGGATGGACATGGAAACCGAGTATCGCAAGGCCTTTGGCGACAACTGGCGTTGGAATTTTGAGGAACGCCGTTACCAGGAAGTTAACGCGGGTTCGAAAAAGGGTGGTCTTGCTTCGGCTGCTTCTGATCAGGGCGCTAAAATCAGTTAATTTATTCGCGCAACATCAAAAAGAGTTTTAAGTTTAGAGGGTTCCTGCCGGGGGAAGATTTAAGGTATGCCTGGGCCTTTAACGGCTACGCCCGCATTCCTGACCGATATCCAGCAAACTGCACTTAAGCATGACGTGCAAATGTGGTGGTATACCGAAGCGCTTGCGCGGCTTTCTGAAATGGTGACCCAGCTTGAGCGCTTCAACGCGGTGGTGATTGTCTATGACCATTTCGAAAACGTTCAGCCCCTTATTCCGCAGTTGCCCTTTCATCCCTTGCTGGTGTACTGGCATTGGCCCATGAGCGAGGCCGAAGGGTGCTTTCGCCTGGGCACGCTGGTCATTCAACGCGATGAGCTGGCCAAAGTTAAAAAATTCAAACAAAACTTTTTATATCAAATGGCCCAGCAGGCCCGTAAGGGTGCTTTGGGGGATATGGTAGATACTTGGCATCAGCAAACTTCACAGCAGGCGCTTTGGGATCTGGCGCTGCCGGGTTTGCGCGGATTTTTTGAGGTTAATGTGGTGGCCTGTTACCGGCCTTGTGACCTTGCGGACACGCTGCAGCGTGTTGCTTCGGCAGGCGTTTATCCCTTGCCAGATACCTGGTCTGTTCGCGAGTTTCCGCAACACGCATTTCCCAACCAATTCATGACCAATGCCCAGGGTGATGACATGGCTTTGTTGCCCTTTAGGTTTGAGCAGCAGCTGGCGGGTATTTTGGTGCTGGTCAATCAGCACGAAAAACATTTTTCCGACGAAGATAAGGGTTTTTTAAAAGAAGTGGCGTATCAATTTGGCGAGGCCATGGTGCAGGTCAGCCGCTACGAACGGGCCAACGAAAGATCGCTCAAAGATCGCCTGACCGGACTTGCCAACCGCATGGCGCTCGAAGAGCGCCTGAAGGCGCATTTTGATCCCAAATCGGGCATACAGCCGGAACCATTAGGTTTATTGATGCTTGATATAGATCATTTTAAAAAATTTAACGACAACTATGGTCACCAGGTAGGCGATGAGGTGCTGAAGGCGGTGGGAAACGCGCTGAAAAAATTACAACCTCAAAGCGGATTTACTTTTCGTTTTGGCGGTGAGGAACTTGGGATGGTGATCACCGGCGTGACGCGCGCGCAACTGTGGAAGATCGCTGACCGCGTGCGCCTGGCTGTATCGCAGGTAAACCTGGGACAGGTTCCTGGAATAGAAAAGCTTGTGTCTGCTGAAGTCCACAAAAAATTGATCGAAGACGTACGTATCACCGTCAGTGCGGGTTGCAGTATTTATCCCCAGGATTTTGACGAGAGCCGTTCTACGGGAGATTTTGCCGAAGTGTGGGAGCGGCTGTTGCAAAAATCAGATGGGGCCTTATACAAGGCCAAGCAACAGGGGCGTAACCGGGTACATCTATATGAACCCTTTAGTTTTAACCGGGCCACCGTACGCAAACTGGCCAAACCATGGGTGAACGATATGCGCTTGCATCACGCCGAAACCTACCAACACCTGCTGCGGGTGGCGCTCACCTTTCAGCGTTTTCTGCGCTATCTCAAATTTTCCAAGTTGCACCAGACCATGGGTTTTTGGCAGGCGCTGCTCCATGATGTGGGCAAGCTCGATATGGCGTCAGCGCTCTTAGGCAAGCAGTCGGCGCTTACGGTAGATGAATTTGAACAATTAAAAACACATGCCCGTTTGGGTTACGAGCGCGTCAAGGAGCGGGTGGCCTGCAAGTTTGCGCTTGATACCATTTTGCACCATCACGAACGCTGGGATGGTGGTGGTTATCCTGATGGCTTGCAAGGCGAACAGATCCCGTTTTTTGCGCGCATCATGACCTTGGTGGATTCATACGATGTCATGCGCTACGGACGCAGCTATCAAAAGGCTCGCCCCCCCAAAGATATTGAGCGTGAAATCGAGCAGGGCGCGGGCAGCCAGTTTGATCCGGATCTGGCGCTGATGTTTCTTGCGTTTCTACGCCGCCAAGCGACCTAAATCGCCGATCATGCACTTGACGGAGCCGCCGCCTTTTTTAAGAAATTCCGATACATCCACAAGCAGGGGTTCCACCTTAAAGCCGCGTAATTTTTTGAGCAGGTCGCGGGATACTTGCTGATGCATCACCAGGAACACCTGTCCATTGCGGATAAACTGAAAGCTGTTGGCGGCATACGAATGGGCATCGGCTTCGCACAGCGGAATCAAGCGTTTACTGTAATCGGCCTGCAGCTGCTGCGCAGCGGCAGGTTCCAGGCCTTCTAGATACGCAAGCACGTATTCACGCTGGGGCCCAAATGCGCATAACACGGTGTCGCCATGGTAGTGGGTTTCGCGCGTTAAACGGATGGTACGGATGGGTTGATGGGTAATGGATCTTAATTCATTTGCCCCGTTTTCATCTGATCGAAAGCCATAGACGCGTTTCCAGGGGGGGAGCCCCCAATGGGGTACAAAGCGTTGCCGCTCAATCGGTCCACAGGTAAAGAAGTATTCAGCCTGGGACGGAAAAAAATCGGCCTCGCCTTCAAAACGAAAGCTGACGTGATGGCAAGCGATTCCATGGACTTCTAACACTTGCCGATAGAGTGCTTGTTCGCCAGCGCGGGAGGGCAAAAGGTTAGACAAATAAAATTGAACCGGGGCTGAAACAATAACGGATGATTCCGCATTTCGTATTCCACATTTCGCATTTAATATAAACCCGGCGTTGGCGGGATACACGGTTCCGGGCCACTGTGGATCGGGCGGCACCACCCACACCTGCAAGCCATTTTGCTCAAGCAGTGCTTTAAGCGCCAGCCATTGGTCAATGGCTCGGGACTTATCCACCGTTTTTCGTCGACCCCATAGATCACGCGTGTGCGGGTTGGCCCCGCCTTTAATGGAAAAATATTGGGGGTCGCCCATCAAAATCGTGTGGAGCATTTAAAAGAAAGATTTTAGCTCTTTAAGCGCTTCGGGCCATGGCAATATCCATAGGTCGTTTATTTTTTGAGCGGTACTGACATTGGCTACTACATAACGTTGTGCCAGCGGATGCTCCTGACCAAAGGAGCGTAGTGAACGTAGTTGCCCTGCCCGTACCTGCGTGCCAGATTTAATTTCAATTCCGGCCACCAGTGCTCCATGTTTTTCGATCACCAGGTCGACTTCGGCTTTATTAGAAGTGCGCCAATAAAAAAGCTGGGCTTCGCCGCGTGCGTAACGCAACAGCCGCTGCAGCTCCATGATCACAAAATGTTCGAAAAGGTGTCCGCGTAATTTGGGATCGGGAGGAGATTGCAGGCGCCGGTTGATGGCGTTAACCACGCCAAGGTCAAAAAAATAAAATTTGGGATGTCCCGCCAGTTGTTTGCGTATGCTTTTTCTCCATGGCAGCAGCTTAAACCCGATTAAGGTGTCTTCCAAGATTTCATAGTACGACTGCACGGTGCTGGCGGGTATCTGGCAGTCCGACGCAATATTGCTGATCACCAGCTCTTCGCCAAACTGGCTGGCAGAGACATTTAAAAACCTTGAAAACCCGCCCACGTTTTTGACCAGCCCCTCGGCCTGAATCTCTTCCTTCAGGTAGGTTTCCACATAGCTTTGCAGTATATCTGTCTTGAGTTCATCGGTTTTGTCGAAAAGGCTTGGAAGGGTTCCGAAGCGAAGCGCATCATCCAGATCAAAGCGGTCATCCAGTTCCTCTGCCAGCAGTGGAAACAAAAAACGTTGCAAGGCCCGACCAGCCAGCAAATTGGCACCACCGCGTTTTAATTTACGGGCACTGGATCCAGTCAGTATAAATTGATGTTCGGGGGTCTGGTCGATGAGGTACTGCACTTCGTTTAGCAGGTCAGGCACCCTTTGAATTTCATCTACAAATATTTGTGTCACACCCTCCCGGCTTATTTTGGCATGACATTCCTTTCTAAAAATTTCGGGATGTTGGCTGTATTTTATAAATTCCTCGTGTTTCAACAAATTGACTTCCCAAGCTCCAGGGCGCAAATGTTTTCGGACTAAAGTGCTTTTTCCAGTTTGCCGTGGGCCAAACAAAAAGAAGGACATTTTTTCAGGAATGTCACAGATTCTTGATATCATGGTGTTATTTTACCATTGATTTTAACATCTATTATTGATTATTCAGGCTACAACTAAATTGAAAGGTCCTAACTTTTTTTTGAATCTCCTCCACTCGCGCCCCATAATGCGGGCCGCCATCGAAGACATCGACTTGATCGAGGAACTTAAAACCAACTTCCTTTAAATATTTTTCAGATGCCAGACTACCACCGCCAGCCTGGCCGATGACCGCCTGGGTTTCGGTCGAAAATAAATTCAAATACATGCCGTTGCGCGGAAAGAGCGCCAGAATAAATTCCTTGTTGGTGCGGCTCAAGCGGTCAGCCTCCGGGTAGGTCAGGGGAATAAAGCGTCCGCCCCATTCATCCCAAAAAGGACTGCTGCCGTTTGCGCGAAAAGGCGGCAACAGTTCCACCAGCAGACGTTTTTTAAAACGTTGCGGATGTTCAACGATGTACTTAAGCCGCGCCATAAAAAGCTGCTTGCCCAGTTTTTGGGGGTGTCCGCGGTAGGCGGGGTCGAGCACCAGACCTCCTAGCTCGGTGGGGCCATCCTTGTCCCAGCCTAGTTCCAACATGCGGTGACTGACTTTGAGTTTTAAAGTTTTCGATTGTTTCTGCTGGGCCTTGATTTGCAGGTACAAGTGCGGCATGCGTGCCGTGCCGTGTTGGGCAAAGATCATGCTTACCCCCACCACTTTGCAAGCGGGCGAGTCTTCCAGCGCAAATACATACACGGCATTTTTTTTAGAACGCACTTGGCCAGCAAACGAGCGGGCCGAAGCGTTGAGTAATTGTTTTAAAGTGCTGCGGTCATTTGGCAGGTTCAAGGTGTTAAGAATCCTGGCCAGCGCAACCACGTCCTCAAGATCGCCCGGCCCAGCGGGACGGATGACAAAAGTCATGGTTAGGGCTGAAACTGGTTTTGGTAGTAGGCCGTGACTACAAAGGTGGCCAGAAAATAATGGATACCGTCATCTGGGTCGGGCAGGCCTTGTACGCCGATCAGGTAATGGTGGTAGGGGTTGCTGCCCAAGGTGGTAAAGTTGCCAATGGCAGGGCTCACATAATAATTCCAGGGGTAAAAACTGGTTGCATTCACTGGTGGCCCAATGAACTTTTTTTGGTACTGGAAACTGGTCAGTTCGCTGCCGCTAAAATTCACATCGGTGGCCGGGTCGGTAGCCAGATTGGTTCCAGTGGTGGCGCTCATGCCCTGGGTTTCATTATGGTAGAACTCTTGATAATACGTCACCAAAAAGCGCGTGTAGTCCGTTAAGTCCTGTTCCATCTGCACAGTCTTAAAGGTACGGTATGCGCCTGCCAAACCCTGCAAGGTAGGCACCATCAGCAGCACCGAGATCAGGCCGGCAAACAAAACTTCGAGCAGCGTAAATCCTTTGTGGTTAGACATTGGTCGAAATGGCTCCTGTCCGGCAATCAATATCCACTGTAAACACATTGCCCTTAGAATCTGTAAATACAAAACGGATGGCTTTGTAATCGTTTGAGATTGGGGCATAGGCTGGACCGACCGATTCTGGCAGGGTCAGCACGTGTTCCGGATTGGAAGGCGTATAACCCCAGAAGTTGATTCCCGGATATTGGTACATATCCAGTACCAGCCAATATAGCGCATTGCCCACCAGGGGCGCGGAAAGCGTGCCATCGGTATAGATGTGTCTGACTTCGATACTGCCATCTTTCAAAAATTTGGCATTTTGAACCGCGTATTCGTAATCATTCGCAATGGCTCCGCCGCCCGAGTCAACATGGTCGACACGAAAATTCAGATAAGGTGGCACCGCACTTTTTTCAATATAAAACCGGACACTTTCGTACTGACCCAGCAGCGACTTGGTTTCAGTGATTTTGCTTGACAGGGTGGTGATAAATTGAGCCGAAGATTGCTTGCGATAGCTGTGCACCATACGTATGCCGGCTACCCCCGCCAATATGATGCCAATCAATACCACCACCATTACTTCGATCAGCGAAAAACCTTTTTGAGTACGTGTCATGGTACTTATCCTCCCTTGCCCATGGCGGCCATGGCGTCAAAGATGGGCAAATAAATGGCCAGCGCAATAAACAGCACGATGCCACCAATCAACATGGTCATGATGGGGTCAATCGTCGACGACACGCGTTTGGCGGTGTGGTCAAGATCGCGTTCGAGCAGGCGGGCCAGGTTAGCCATCAGATCCGGAAGGTTGCCATTTTTTTCACCCACCGCCACGCTGTAAGCCACGATGGGCGGAATAATTTTGGGGTTGTTCATCAAAGGCTCGGCCAGTGTCAGTCCCTTGATCACCCGCACCCGCATTTGTTCAATAATCTGATGGATGGGCAGGTTGGCAGTGGCGCGTTGCACAATTTGCAGGGCCTCAAGCATGGTCAGGCCGCTGCGCAGCAAAATGCTCATGGTCTGCACAATACGCAACATATACACGTTTGAAAAAAAACTTCCCAGCAAGGGCATGCGCAGTTGCCACAAGTGGCACAGAAACTTGCCTTTTGGATTTTTGTAAAAGGCCACCGCGCCGAACACGATTCCACCCAGCCCAAGCAGCAGGGGCAGCGTGTGATGCGTGACCAGCCCCGAAAGGCCCAGCAAGATGCGGGTCGGCGGAGGGAGTTTGGCGTTAAATGTGGTAAAGATGCTTTGAAAACGTGGCATGACAAACACCACCATCACGATGACCAGTAAAACGGCAAAACTTAACACAATGGCCGGATACACAAACAAGCCCACGATGCGCTTGCGTAGTTCGTTGACTTTTTCCATGTACAGCGTCATCTGACGCAAAATTTCAGGCAGCATGCCCGAAGCTTCCCCGGCTTTGATCATGGGTGGAACATAAGAGGGAAACACCAGGTCATGTTTGGCAAAGCTGGTCGATAGATCGGTACCTTCTTCAATGCTGGTCATGATTTCCTCGAGCACCTGCTTGAGGGTGGGGTGCTGGGTTTGCTTCTGCAAAATGGTAAAAGTTTCCTTGATGGTCATGCCGCTCGACAGCGAGCCTTCAAGTAGCGTGAGCAGGGTGATGATTTCGTTGACATTGACTTTGGGGGTATTCAGCTTTTCGAGAAAACCGGGTTTCGATTCCTTGATGCGCGAGATGACCAGTTTTTGATTGCGCAGAATGCTGCGCGCCTGTTCTACCGTGGACGCGCGAATGACGCCTTGAGTGGTCTTAAGGGTAGTAGGGTGCCGGGCGACATAGGCAAATTTAGGCATGGTGATGGATCCTTACAACAAAACCCGCGCTACTTCTTCGAGCGTGGATTTGCCCTGTTTTATTTTTTCAAGGCCGTCCTGCATCAGCGTACGCATGCCGTTTTTAACCGCCGACTGAAGCAATTCGTCCGAACGGGCTTCTTTATGGATCATTCCAGAGATTTCGTCGGTGATTTCCATTAATTCGTAAACGCCAATGCGGCCTTTATAGCCGGTGTCATCGCAAGCCTTGCAACCGCGTCCTTGAAACATTTCAAAGGGACCGCCATTGATCTGCGTTAAGGTATCAATCAGGTAACGGTGACGGTCGCGAATTTCATCACTGGGCTTGTAAGCGCTGGCGCAACGCGGACATATGTGCCGCATCAGGCGCTGCGCCAGGATGCCAATGACTGACGAGGCGATCAGGTAATGCGGAATACCCATGTCCACCAGGCGGATCATGGTGCCCACAGCCGAATTGGTATGCAGGGTGCTAAACACCAGGTGGCCGGTTTGCGAAGCCTGAATGGCGATTTGGGCGGTTTCGAGGTCGCGAATTTCTCCCACCATAATAATATCGGGATCTTGACGCAATAACGTGCGTAGCCCGGCGGCAAAGGTAATGCCAGCCTTGGGGTTTACCGGCACCTGGTTAATGCGCGACAGATTGTATTCCACCGGGTCTTCGACGGTGGTGATATTGACATCGGGGCGGTTGAGTTCGTTTAGCGTGGCATAAAGCGTGGTGGTTTTGCCGCTTCCGGTGGGGCCGGTGACCAGTGCGATTCCGGCATGACGGTGGATGATGCGTTGCCAGGAGTCCCAGGTGTCCTTGGGAAAACCCAGCTTGTCGAGTGTGACCAAAACATTGCTGCGATCCAGCAGGCGCAGTACCATTTTTTCACCGTAAATGGTGCGAACAGAACTGACCCGGAAATCAATTTCCTTGTTGCTAAGGTTGATGCGGATACGCCCGTCCTGCGGGCGCCGTCGTTCGGTGATGTCCATGTCACCCAATACTTTAAGGCGGCTAATGATGGCGGGCGCCAGTTTAAGCGGGTGGGAAAGCACTTCTCTTAAGATGCCATCCACGCGCATACGCACGCGCAGGCGGGTTTCTTCGGGTTCAATATGGATGTCGCTGGCCTTCATCTGAATGGCCATCTTAAACAGCTCGTCAACCAAAATGGCAAAAGGAGCCGATTCGGCGATTTCCGCCAGGTTGCTGGTTTCTTCTTCGGCATCGTCGCCTAACAGTGCCAGACCTTGCTGCACAATGGCGTTGTTGTCTCCGGTGCTTTGGGCGTCCTGGCTGACGTTGTGTTTATAACAGTGGTCGAGAAGCGCCTGAATGTTCTTTTTGGTGGCCAATACGCGCTGGATCTTCAGGCCGTTTTTGCGCTGCAATTCTTCGATGGTTTGCAGGTTAAAGGGGTCGGCGACGGCTACCGTCAGTTGCTTATCGAGCAAAAACAAAGGCAGAACCATGTATTTGCGGGCATATTCCTCGGGCACGTGATGGGCAATGTTGGGGTCGATGGTAAAGGTATCGAGGCGTTCGAACTCCATGTCGAGCTGCTTGCCGAGAAACTTTAACAGGTTTTCCTCCGAAAGCAGCCCTGATTCCACCAGCACTTCGTTGAGGTTGCGGTTTTGGGTTTGGGCTTCGTTGACGGCTTTTTGAAGATTTTTATCGCTAAGCGTGCCGTCTTTAATTAACTCGTCATAAATATTAAAGGCCACACGTTACGCCTTTCGTTTGCCAAAACTGGTCAGCGCTTTTTGCTCGTTTTCGTAAATTTCAATTTTCTTGGACATTTTGGTGATGTCAAGTACCCTCCGTACATCGCTGTTGGGTGAAAGCAGCACCAGCTTTCCGTTTTTCTGGCTGGCTTTCTTATGCCCTTCGAACAAGGCCCACAAGCCCGAGCTGTCGATATAGGCCACCTGCGACAGATCTACCATGATGTTGCAGATGTTTTCGTCGAGCAGCAGCGAGTTGACCATCTCCATGAACTTGGACTGGTTTTCGATGTCCATTTCGATGGTGCCGGACACGGACTTTTCGTCGTCCGACATTTCGGCGCCCATGGTCAGTTTCACCACTTCTTCGGCCACCTGACTCTTAAAGATTTCCATTGCTTGCTCCTTTGCTTTTTTTATCTTTTGGCTTGAGGTATTTGGTCAGGGTGACTTCAGTGCCCACCTTGGGCGTAATCTTATATTCCACCTTGTCCATCAGCTCCCGTATCAAGAATACCCCTAAACCACTACCTTCTAAACCTTCAAGATCGCGGTCGGTGCGGATGGTGGAATAATTGGCGGTTTTGCCAAAGTCCTTAATCAGGATTTCCAGCCGATCCTTGTAAATATAGTACCTAAAGATAATCTCGCCATTGGGCTTGCCACCATAGGCGTGTTCAATGATGTTGGCATGGGCTTCGTTTACGGCCAGCTTAATGTCGTGGATCATGGAAGCATCAAAGCCTAGTTGTTCGCAGATACGGTCGGTTTTTTCACGCACCTTGCGTACACTTTCGTTGTTTGAGAGTACGCGAATCTCTTTGACTGCCAGGTAGCTGCTTGCTTCTGACTTGGACTGGCCGGCTTTGGTGACCACCAAAGTCAGGTCGTCGTGCTGGGGGGTGTCTTCTGAAAAATCAAGTACCGAAAGGTAAACATCGTCCACGATTTCTTTGGCCGACTTGTTGCGGCTTTGCTTCAGCATCTCTTTGAGGCGGTCAATTTTGTATTCCTGACCGTTTTTGCTGCGGGCCTCAACGATACCGTCGGTAAACATTAAAAAGACGTCCCCGGTTTCGAGCAGGGTTTCTTTTTCTTCGTAAAGCGTGTCTTCCATGGCACCCACCGGAAAGCCATCGGTGTCGAGTTTTTCAAATTCCTCGCTGGAGGCACGAAACAGATAGGCGGGTTCGTGGCCCGCGTTGCAGTAACGCATGCTGCCCGATTTGGCGTTTAGCACGGCGTAGAACAGCGGAATGTATTTATCGACGGTAAAGTCATTGCACAGCACATGGTTTACTTTTTCAAATAACTTTCGCGGAGAGTCGATCATATGTGCGTATGTGGTAAAAATAGATTTGATCATCACCATGACCAGCGCAGCGGGCACGCCCTTGCCCACAATGTCGCAGATCAAAAGACCGATGTCACCGTTATCCAGGGTAAAAGCATCATAGTAGTCTCCACCCACCTCGCGGGCCGACACGCTGATGGCGCCGAACGAAAAATTTTCGGCGTCCGGAAGTTTTTCGGGCAAAAGCTTGGCTTGAATATCGGTGGCAATTTTAAGTTCCTGGTTGGTTTGCTGCTGCTTAAGGGTTTCCTGATACAGGATGGCGTTGTCGATGGCGCTGGCCATCAGGCCCGAAATGGTTTCCAAGGTATCCAGTTCATCGTCGCTCATGGTGCTGGTTTTGGATTCTTCGCTGATTTTGATGGCCAAATTGACCATGCCAAAGAGGGCGTTTTTCACCATCATGGGAATGCAAACATAAGTGTGTACCGGAATTTTAGCGGCCTGGGCATCGATTTTGTCGTGGTTCATAAAGTCTCGGATGAGCAGCACTTTTTGGGTTTTGATGACGTGCTCGGTAAGAGTTTCACCGGTGACAAAACGAAAAGTGGTGCGCACTTTGTCCGGAAACTTGCGGTGCGCCACGCATTTGTAGCGATCACTGTTTTTTTCACGTAACAAGATTGAGCAATGTTCTGCGCCGGTGACGCGGATCAATAGATCCATAGTGACGACGAGCAAGTTATCGAGGTCATGAATCGAGCCGATCAAACTGCGGGCTTCGTGGATGAGCGCCAGACGCTGGGTTTTGATCTTGTCGGCCCGTTTCATGTCGGTGATGTCGCGAATGACGGTGACCACGCCCACCAGTTTCTGATTCAGGTCTGTCACGGGCGCCAGGCTGGCCGACAGGGTGCGATCCGAGATGCTGACATCGCGGTTAAAGACGCTTTTGCGCGAGCTGTACACATCGGTAAACACCGGATAAAGATTGATCTCGACAAACTTTTTATGCAGTTCCTGTGATTCGACATTTTTACTTTCGTCAAAGCCCAGCAATTTTTTGGCGGCGGGATTGATGACCGTCAGTTGGTTGTTTTCGTTGGTCATGATGATGCCGTCAGACATGCTCTCGATCATGGTCGAAATCTTCGAACGTTCGCTGGCGATGATCAGTTTAAGGCGGCCCAGTGTGGAACTTAACTGGTTGGCCATGGTGTACAAAAAGGTGACTTCGTCCTGGTTAAAGGCGTGTTTTTTGGTGGAGCAGACATTGATGATTCCGAGCACCTCGTTTTTAAAGATCAGCGGCACGTTAAAGAATGACTTGATTTGTTCGCTTGACGTGCTGTCTGGCGGGGTGGCGCTGTCAAACTGACGGATGGTGTTAAAGGTGATCTGCTTGCGTTCGAGCGGTTTGCCCACAAACGGCGTTAGGGCGGCGATGACATTGTTTTGCACGCCGGCAATGATGTCTTCGGCCATAGGGTGCGACAAACGCATTATGAGTTCGGTGCCGCTGCTAAAGTCCATAAGCAAAATCGAGCAAATCTCAAAGTCGAGCACTTTGTAGAGTGCGTCCATGATGATTTTGACAATTTCTTCGTAATTGAGGCTGTAGCTTAAGCTGTTGCTGGTGTCATAGAGCACCGACAGCTCTAAAATGCGCTGGCGCAAACTTTCCTTGTCTTTTTTAATCTGCTCATGCAGTTCCTCGTTTTCGTGCGAGAGTTGGTCAAGGAACTCGGTTTTTTGCTCGTCGCTTAAAAGCAAAAAATTGGCCGTAGACGGCATGGTTTTTTCCGGAGCCTTGGTTTTTTCGGCCAGCTTAATGTTGTCGGTATAGACCATGGACTTTATTCAAGTCTAAGCTTCCCGAAAAAAGGGGAGATTAAACCTAAGGCGTAAATTTTACTGAAAGATTAGAACCAAGTTCAAGCCATCGCAGTGGCGGTCTGTGGCAGGTTAAATATTTTTTCAATAATTGAAAGCACTTCTTCCATATCAAAGGGCTTATAGATTACTCCGTAAGCGCCCAACTCAAAAGCTTCCTTTAACAGCTCGTCTACCGAATAACCGGTCATCATCACCACCAGCATGCGCGGGCGGATTTTCTGGATTTCCTTAAAGGTGTCGATGCCGGAGAGTCCGGGCATTTTTACGTCGGTAAAGACCAAGTCGATGTCGGCGTGTTGTTTGACCTTTTCAAGCGCTTCATAACCATCTGACGCTGTTTCGGTCTGATAGCCAGCTTCTTGAAGAATGTACTCAAAAATACTTAAAATCGACTGATCATCATCAATTACCAATATCTTTTTGGCCATTATTGATTCACCCCGCCAGTTTATCATTCTCCCCCGGCCACTACAACGGTGCCGGAGCGATTAAAGATCGGAAAGTAAATGGTAAGTTCATTGTAATCATTAAGGTCGGTGAGGGCTTCTTTGGGTAGCGGAAGATCAAGCGGATAGTTTTTTTCTGGCAACATGGCCACATGGTCGGGGTCGTTGTTCTGACGGCCCACCACCTGAAAACGTTCGAGCAAGCGGTAGGGCCAGTTTTTAAATTGCAGGTCGCTCTGGTCATAGCGGGGCGCCAGATAATCCAGGAACAGGGGTGCCTGGCCTGCCAGGTCGGTATCACCCAGCTTGACGGGCCCCACCACCATCCACTGGCTCATGGTCTTGGCACGCACCATTTCAGGATCCATGGCGTGCTCGGCCGGGATAATCTGAAAACCGCCGATGTCTCCCAACCAACTGCAATCGACATCAATGACGCCGGGATGTACGGCGCGGATGCGCCCGCGTGAAGAGTATTCCGTGCCTTTAAAACGGCCTACGCCAACGGCCGGACGTAGCACCTGGCCGATGGTGATGGCCGTTGACGCCTCCGGAAATTTGACCTTGATCACGCCCCCAAATTTGTTTTGAAAACTGATCCATTCCGGAAAAGGATCCGGAATGCGCACATCAATAAAAATCTGATCACCGTTGCGTGGTTCAAGCGTCGCATCCACAGTGACAAGCACCTGGTCGCGCAAGATTCTGACAGGGTTGCCCGCAAAAGGCGCATAGTGCCCGCCAAAAATTTTGGTACCGGGGTGGATATTCACCACCACGCTGGCCAGGCGATTAAAAGCGGTGGCCTGGGTTTGCTTAAGCTCATCTTCAGGAATGATCGAAAACACCACGCCCCGGGCTTCACGGGCATGCGCACCAAGTCCAATGTGAATGGCATTGACCGCCGATGCGGCCACGGTGCCCGGTTTGGCCCAGCGTGAAGCCGAAAAACCGCGCAAGTTTACACCCCGTACCGGACTGACCACCTGCCCGATGGTTTCCCATAATTCAGATCCAACGTTCTGCACAGCTACGGCACCATTCTTTGAGTTATCAATACGCAGCGTATACAAGAGCCGGTACTGTGCCGCTTTGTTTTCGGTGTGCGCCAAGGGTTGGTTTAGAAGCAAGCTTCCTGCCACGCAAAATACCCCGATCAAAATCTTTAAAAGAGTCCGCATAATATATTTATTTTTCCAGCTATACTGTGCCCGTCCATGAGTTCTTTAAAACGTGTATTTTTTAAGCAGGCTGAACTGCAAAATGGGCAGCTATTGGTTCAGGGTGACCCTTATCACCATCTTTTCAGGGTTTGCCGTCTGCAAACAGGGGCCAAGTTGATCCTGGTAGACGAAGCTTACCGTGAATATATCGGTACAGTGATCACTGTTTCTGCTGAAACAGCCTGTGTGCAGCTTCCCGACGAAGCACTCCTGCCACCAGACACAAGTTTGCTGAAAGCAGCGCCATTTTCTATTTATATGGCACTGGCGGTGTTAAAAGGTCCGGCCATGGATCTGGCGCTGCAAAAAGCTTGTGAACTGGGGGTCAGCCGCATTATTCCGCTGCAGCTTGCACGCACGGTGGTTCATCTGGATGCCTCTAAAGCCGCCACGCGCCAAAGCCGCTGGCAGAGCATTGCCACGGCGGCGGCCAAGCAAGCGGGTTTGCGCCAAGTGCCGCTGGTAGAACCGCTACTGTCCCTGCCGGTTTTTTTACAGTCCTGGGCGCAACGCAGCGATCAAGCCGATCTGGCGCTTTTTGCCAACGAACATGAAAAGCAGCAAACCCTTAAGCCACTCGAGGCGCGCATTCAGTCTGCGTCGGCCTTGTGGGCGCTGACCGGGCCCGAAGGCGGCCTGGCGCAGCAAGACACCGATCTGTTACGCGCTGCCGGCTGGGAGAGCATTTCGCTGGGGGATACGATCTTAAAGGCAGACACGGCGCCGGTGGTTTTTTTAACGCTGCTTAAGTATATTGCTTCGGAAAGGCCAAAATCTGAAAAATTTTGAGACATTCTGGCGTACAATATTTCGAAAACCATGTCAGATTCATCCATCAAGGTTGTTACCTTAGGTTGCCGCGCCAACCAAGCCGAAAGCGATGCTTTTGCCTTGCGTATGCTGGATCAGGGGTACCGTGCCGCGCAGCCCAACGAAGCCGCTGCCGTGGTGTTGGTAAATACCTGTGTGGTGACAGGCATGGCCGAGCGGCAGTCGCGTCAAATGATTCGTCGCCTGGGGCGTGAAAACCCAGAGGCGTTGATTGCGGTGACGGGCTGCGGGGCAGAACTCAACAAAGATAGGTGGGCTGCCCTGCCCGGCGTGGATGTGCTGGTCACCAATAAAGACAAGCCCGCCTTCCTGAAAGATCCCTTCAGGTTTTTGTACGGTGAGGCGCATGATCCCGGCTTGTATCAGGATACTTCTGCGTTCTACGATCTGCCTTCTGCCTTAAACATCCGCGCCAATCTCATGGTTCAGGATGGCTGCAAGGAGATGTGCAGTTACTGCATTATTCCCTATGTGCGTCCCAACCGGGTCAGCACTGCGCCCGCAGAAGTCTTGGCCATGGCCCAGAATCTCCTCTCCAGGGGTGTTAAAGAACTTATTGTGACAGGCATCAATCTGGGCAGTTACGCTTATGGCCTTGGGGATCTGATGCAGGTGCTTAATGTTTTGCCCGGTCTTGTGCGTCTGCGTCTTTCAAGCCTTGAACCCAAAAGCCTGAATCCTGACACGATTCGTGCGTTGGCCCACTGTGACAAGCTGTGTCCGCATTTTCACCTGTGTTTGCAATCGGGTAGCGACGCGGTGTTGCTTGGCATGGATCGGGGTTATGACACTGCATTTTTTGAGGAAACCATAAAAACGTTTAGACAGGCTTTTGAACGCGTGGGCCGCCCGGCCAGTTTTTCCACTGATCTAATAGTAGGTTTTCCCGGCGAAACGGATGCGCAATTTCAGGACAGTTTGGCCTATTGCGAGCGCATGGGTTTTAACAAGCTACATGTGTTTCCCTACAGCGTTCGCAGCCGCACCCGCGCAGCGCGCTTTAAGAATCGCGTGCCTGGTGCTGTGATCCGAACACGTGTGGCCCAAGCCCTGGAACTTTCTCGCCAACTTGCGTACCGATACAGTTCAAATTTGATAGGCGGCAAGTTAACCATTCTTGTGGACGAGATTAAAGAACATAGGCAACAAACCCCACATTCCGCATTCCACATTCCGCGTTCCGCATTGCTGATTCATGGCTTTACGCCCAATTATTTGAAAGTGGAGCTTCCTTTGTCTGCCTCCCATAATATACGGGTGGGGGATTTGCTTCCGCTTTCTATTCAGTCACTTTCAAGTGACGGCATGCTGCAAGGGGTGTTGGCTTGAAGTTTTTTTTTCGTAAGCTGTTTTTATCCGGGCTAAGCTGTACGTTGTTTTTTGGCGGGGTGCTTGGCGCAGCCGATTACGTTCCGGGCAAGATTATCGTCAAATTTAAGTCGACCCGCGACTTACGTGTGCTCGGAGACAACGCGGTGGTGGTGCAAAGCTTTTCGGGTGTGGACGCGCGCCTGCGTCAGGCCGGAGCACGCCAGGGACGCTATACGTTTCCGTTGCAAGTGCAAAACCAGCGCCGGGGCCTGTTTACACAGTCGCTGGCTGAAAAATTTCCGTTGCGTGCAGCGCGTGCGCCTGCCGGTATCCAGGTGCCGGATCTGGCGACCATTGTCGTATTCGATATTGACCCGGCAGTCGAGGTGTCGGCGTTGGCGACCGAACTCAAAGACGACCCGGCGGTGGAATGGGCTGAACCCAACTATAAAATCCAGCTGCATTACACGCCCAATGATCCCTATATGTCTTCGAGCGGCAGCTGGGGTCAAAGCTATCGCGACCAATGGGGTCCGATTGCTATCAAAACGCCCGAAGCCTACGAATTTGCATCGGCCTACGAGGCCAATACCACGGTCATTGGCATCATGGATACAGGCGTCGAGTATTACCACACCGATGTATCACTCAATATCTGGATCAACAGCGACGAGACTTCGGGTGACAATACCGACAACGACAGCAATGGGTATGTCGACGATCTGTATGGCTTTAATTTTGACGATGTTACCGGAGACGCGATTGATGGGACTTTCTCATATTCAGGCCATGGCACGCATGTGGCGGGTATTGCGGCGGCGCGCGGCAACAATGGTCAGTACATGTGCGGTGTATCGCCCACGTCCCAGGTGATGGTATTAAATGTATTTGGTTCTAATGGTGGCAGCTTAACCACCATTGCGAGTGCTTTGGATTATGCGGTGGCCAATGGCGCCGATGTGGTCAATATGAGCCTTGGCATTACAGTATCTTCGAATGCGATGAACACGTCTATTGCGTCTGCCGCGGCGGCGGGTCTGGTCATGGTGGTCTCGGTGGGTAATGGTGGCGCAGATGGCATCGGCGATAACCTTGACCTTTCGGGTGGCGATAACGACGACTACCCGGCCGAAAGCGATGCGGGCATTGACCAGATCATTGGCGTTGGCTCGCTTGAAACCAGTCTGGCCCGTTCAGATTTTTCAAATTATGGCGATGCAGTGGATCTGACCGCTCCGGGGCGTGACATATTAAGCTTAAGAAGTTCACGGACTTCACCGGCTACTTCTGTGGGTGATGGCAAACTGGGCCGCTTGTCCGGAACCAGCATGGCGGCGCCACACGTGGCCGGGGTGGCGGCTTTGATGCTGCAAGTTAATCCCAGCCTCACGTACAGTGCGCTCAAGCACCGCATCTACCGCTCTGCCACCGATCTGGGTTCCAGCGGCCGCGATGTCGAATATGGTTACGGCATGGTTAACGCTTATCTTGCGGTGCTTATGTCGGACCCTATCCGGCCTACGATCAACCATACGCCCATCACGGTATACGACACAGCCACGCCCATGACCGTGACGGC
>JAHFDA010000115.1 GCA_023249225.1 bacterium | reverse complement strand
TGGGAATCTTGTCCCCTGGAAATTCGTACTTTGATAAAAGCTCGCGCAACTCGACTTCGACCAGTTCAATCAGTTCGGGATCATCGACCATATCGCACTTGTTTAAAAACACCACCATGTGTGGCACGTTTACCTGACGCGCCAGCAAGATGTGCTCGCGTGTCTGGGGCATTGGTCCATCGGCAGCCGAAACCACCAAAATGGCCCCGTCCATCTGCGCTGCGCCCGTGATCATGTTCTTGACGTAATCGGCGTGTCCCGGGCAGTCGACGTGGGCATAATGGCGCTTGTCGGTCTCATACTCGACGTGTGCCGTGTTAATGGTGATGCCGCGCGCTTTTTCTTCAGGGGCACTGTCGATTTCATCATATTTCATGGCTTTGCCCTTGCCCTGTAAGGCCAGTACCGATGTGATGGCCGCTGTCAGCGTGGTCTTGCCGTGATCCACGTGCCCAATGGTGCCTATGTTTAAGTGCGGTTTGTTGCGGTTAAATTTCTCTCGTGCCATAGCAGCCTCTTTCTTTGTCTTGGATATTTCAATACGTCCAAGAGATTAATTCCGTAAATTTTTAGTCGTGATTTAATGATAAGGTAATACCCTTGCATGTCAACAATTGCTCGGGGATATTTTCGGACGAGATTTTTTCAGTTACGATAGATGCCTTGCCCCTGTAGCTCAGTTGGTAGAGCACGTCCATGGTAAGGACGGGGTCGCTGGTTCAATTCCAGTCGGGGGCTCCAGTTTCTTGGCGACCCCTTTATTCTCGTTATTCGATACTTTCCGTTCCTTCTTGTTATTTCAATAGTCGGTCTGCCTGCGCCAAGAACCGCTTGGCAGACATATACGCTCGGGTTTCACGGCATTGCATTAAGCATGCCGTTCAACGCCTTGCGGGGTCGCTGGTTCAATTCCAGTCGGGGGCTCCAGTTCTAATTTCATCTATATTCTGTACTGGTAATCCTACGGTACAATTTCACTAAATTTTTATGGCTTCCAACAAGAATAATTCCGACCAATTTATGACCCTTATGATCGTTCCGCATGGGCGCGGACAGCAGAGTTGGAGCATCCGCCTACCTAACTGGGGTATCAAAAGTCTGATCGCCAGCGCTATTTTGGTATTGGTGGTTTTTTTAGGTGCCCTTGCTTATTCGATTCAAGTGACCGTGCGCCTTGCCAATTACCCCACCCTGCTCAAAGAACGCAAGGTGCAGCAGGCCAAAATTGCGGCTTTTACAGAAGAAACCAAGCAGCTTAACGAGTCTTTGGATGAGATGCACGAACGCGAAAAAGAACTGCGTAACTTGTTGGGATTAAATAGCAATATTAGCGCGCCAGTACCTGCCATTCCATCTAACCTGCAATCGCAGTGGAATAAAGACTTGCGCAAGCTTGATGGCCAGATTGCGCCCATTGTGCTTGATCTTGATAAGCAATATTACGCTTTGAACCACCAGAGCGATATGCAATTAAAGAGCATCAAACGTCTGGAAAAGGACGTATTTAATTATCGCAAGCGCTTTTCTAACACACCCAGCATTTGGCCTGTCATTGGCGGTTACATCTATTCGGGTTTTGGCATGCGGCGCCATCCCATTTTAAAACGCTATGAATACCATACCGGGGTGGATATCCCCACTTTTGTGGGTGCGCCGGTCAAAGCTACAGCCGCCGGGGTCGTGCGTTTTGCCGGTTGGCTGGGAGGCTATGGACTGGCGGTCTATATTGACCATGGTTATGGTTATGCAACGCTTTATGGCCATAATTCCAAGTTGCTGGCCAAGAGCGGAGACCGGGTATCCAAAGGTATGGTCATCTCTAAAGCGGGTTCGACTGGCTTATCCACAGCTCCGCATGTGCATTATGAAGTTAGGTATTGGAATAAGCCCATCCGTCCTAATAATTTTCTGACACTTGATCTGCTTACCGCCCGCGCAAGACTCTGGTAAACTAGCCTATCAATTTGCAGCTGCCAGGAGGTTCCTATGTTTGGTACCGAGCAAAATAATAAACGAAAAAATACCAGCACTACCGCCATTGTAACTACGGTCATTGGTGAAGACTCCGAGTTTCGTGGGGCGCTTTCTTCGCAGGGGTCAGTGCGCGTCGAAGGAAATCTTGAAGGACAGATCAATGCCCAAGGTGAAATTTATATTGGAATCAACAGCAAGGTTAAAGCAGATATCTTTGGAAAGAAAGTGATTGTGGCCGGTGAAGTGATTGGCAATATCGAAGCCATTAGCGGTCTTGAGATTGCTGCCAGTGGACGGGTTTTTGGCGACATTACCGGGGATCGCCTGATTGTTGAAGAAGGCGCAATCTATAAAGGCCGAGTCAACATGGACGTCATCTCGGCCCAGTCGCCCGACGAGGCGCTTGAATATCGGCCTAAGGCCAAGCGTGAAGTGATTGCGCCCAAGGTTAGCGCACTGACTGACGAATTAACCGAAAAGGCCGCTGCTGCCGCTTTAACCCGCGGTTAAATCATTACGCACACGGGTTCCCTTTTACACCCAGGTATTCTGTGGCTTTGCGCTACCCCCATTGGCAACGTCTCTGATTGTTCGCAACGCCTGATTCAAATTTTGCAGCAGTGCGAAGTCATTTTCTGCGAAGACACGCGAAATTCTGGCATTTTACTCAAACACTTGGGCATCAAAAAACCGCTGCAAAGCTGTCACAAATTTTCGGAGTCGGCGGCGGTGCAAAGGTTGCTTCCGCTGCTTAAAGCTGGACAGCAGGTGGCTTACATCAGCGATGCCGGCACGCCAGGGATTTCTGATCCGGGCGCACGGCTGGTACAGCAGGCGCGGCAGGCGGGGTTTATGGTGCGCACCGTTCCAGGTCCTTCTGCCCTAACGGCCCTTATGGCCTTGTCAGGTTACGAGGGTTCTTTTGCATTTTTAGGTTTTCTCGAACGCAAGCCCGGTGCCTTAATTAAACAGACCAAGGCACTTTTGGATCAAAACTTGGCTGTGGTTTTTTTTGAATCTCCGCATCGCATTCAAAAGTCCATGGCTGTGCTGGCGGCAGCATTTCCGGACGCGCAGATCTTTTTAGCCAGAGAGATCACCAAAGCCTATGAGGAACACTTTGACGGCAAGCTGACAGAAGTCTTGGAAAAACTTGGCCGCAAAGACCATTGGAAGGGCGAGTTTTGCGGGCTGCTGTGGTTATAGTACATTTACCAACGCCGCCACCAAATCAGCCATGCGCGGACTGACGCCCACATGCGCAGTCAACACAAACTGAATTTCTGGAAACTTTTTTTTGGCCCGTTCCACGTGCTCCGGAATATGCGCTTGGACATGCGTTCCCCTAGATAGAAAATAAGGCACAATCACCAGGCAGCGGGCTCCTTGTTGCACGCACTGGGCAATGCCCGTAGGAATATCGGGCTCGGCCAGCTCAAGGTAGGCCACCT
>JAHFDA010000042.1 GCA_023249225.1 bacterium | reverse complement strand
CCTCCAGTGCCGCCAGGGTTTCGGGAGCCAGGGGCGGATCCAGCGTATCGCTGGCGCGAAAAACATTTAAGGCCAGCTCGTAGGCCAGCATGCCTAGCTCACTTTGCAGCGTGTTGTAAACCTCTACCCCCAGATCCTTTGATGCCGATGCAGCAAACAAGGCATCCCAGCGATTCTGGGTCAGAGCTTCCTGCGCCAGCTGCTGCGCATCGGCAGCATTGCGCTTGTCATAAGCCAGTCCGCTTAAGGTCAGGCGCTGATTGCCAAGCCGTTCGGTGGTTTTTTCAAATAAAAACTGGACATCATAAACTGTCAGGATTCCCTGGCCATTTTTAAGTTTTGCAATGCTATCCTGATAGCGCCGCAAATCACGCTGGCCGGACGGGTTATTTTTAACATCGGTCTTCCATTTGGCAAGGTCAACCCGGCCAATCACTTCTAGCGCAAAAGTCTTGGCGGCCTCGCTTGACTCAAAATACAAGCTGTCGGCCGCACCGGCCGCATTCAACCAGGTTGCCACTTCTACTTGCTGCAAGTTAAGCGCCATGTCGGCCAGCGTGGCCGGGTTATAGGCTAAACTGCGCGCCGGCACAGAACCGTCCTTGGGCAGGCTGTCGAGCCAATCGTGAAAGTCAGTCTGATGCAAAAGGTCTTGAGTCTTCACCGTGTAAAGCGCCTTTGATTGTTGATCTGCTACAAGATCCAAAATATGTTCGGCGCTCAAACGATCAGGCATCCGCCCCGTAACCAGATCCTGTCCCGAAAATTGCACGCCGCTTTCGAGCTGGTTTTGCAAAAAAGACGCCAGCGGAAAACGCGTGGCGTACTCGTACTCGCCGGCATAACTTGCCTGCATCTGGGCATCCGCTTCGATTGGGGGTCGTTCAGCCTCGGGCAGCGCCGCCAGCACTTGATCCACCTGACGCGCGCCAGCCACCCAGCTAAAGCGCAGTTGCGGATCAGCCAGGGTTTCGGTTTGTAAGTTTTGTGCCATCCAGCCTGCCACCCAGGCCGTCACCTGCTGCTCGAGACCCGGAAATTTTTCGGGATCAAGATAGGCGTAGTCAAAAACCACCTGCAAGGCCTGTACATCCAAAAGATCTGGCTTAAAAAAAGCGCCAATTTCACTTTGCTTAAGATCGGCCAGCGTATCTACCTTAAGATCAGCAAGCGCCTGGCCTTCTCTGGGATCAATGCCATTCTGTTTAAGGGTTTCTGCGGTCATGGCTGTAACGGCCGCCAAAAGCTGCTGGCCCCGTACGGTCTGGGTGTCAATTCGCAGGGCCGCACCCACCATTTTGCTAAGTGACGCATAGCGGATCTGCTGGTAAAAACCCGCTTCAGTGCTTTGGCGGCTGCGTTGCTGCCGCAAGCGTTCGGTATCAAGTTCATTCCATGTAAGGCTGATTGTTTGCTCTGTTTTCAAGTTAAAGGCGGTCTCACGCGCCGCACGCGCGTAATCTTTTGGAAGATTAAGTTCGTATTTGTAATTTAAAAGCGCCATTAAAATTTCGGCGTCATACGCCTGGGCCAGCGGCTTGTGCGGGTTCAGGTACGGCTGCCCCTCGTTATTGAGTGTGCTCTGCAATAGAATCTGAAGCTCGTGCAGCCGCGCCAGATTTTGCGCGCGCGCAGCGGGATCGGCAGACTCAAGGTAGTACTGGTTAACGTTGCCCACCAACTGCGAACCAAAATCAGTTACCACTACCCGCGATTCGCCTGTAAGCAATGTATTTTGAACCGTAAACGAAGTGGTAAACACCAGCGGCGGATACGGTAAAGCAGCCGGAGCGCCTGGGTCACCCGAGCGATACCATTTTTTAATTTCGTTATCGAACCACAGCGCGCGGGCCTTGGCCGCATCTTTTTTTTCGCCCACCGCTTCGCCGTCATAAGTTAAAAAATACCGGTCAATGCTGGACTTTTTATCGAGCGCCGCAAATTCAGCCTGCTTGCCCGTCAACCAATCGCGAATCTCGGCCTCGGGCGGCACAGCATTTCCGGCCCGGTCTTTGCCATCCAGCCCCTGGGCCACAAAATAAGCGTACTCCTGCTTAAAACCCCAATATTTGGCCTCGTCACTGCCGTCTTCTGTGTTGATATTCTGGTTGAGGTACACAAGGGCCAGATCCCAAAGACCGGCTTCAACCAATTTTGAGAATTCTTCAGATTGTCGGGAGTTCTTGGCGTTTTCCTGGACAACGCCCGGGGCATGGTCTCCGCTTAGCTTGGGCTTATTACTTTTAGGCGCCGCAAGGATATCTTCGATGCCACCCATTGGAATTATCCTTTGGGAGCACTGCTATAAACTGCTGCATACATGCCATTCATAAACGTCAAAAAACTGGGGTAGTCGGTAAAGTTAGCGCTTTGCAAATACTTCTCCATGCCTGGATGCCCAAAGGAAGTGTCTCCAAAACCGCGGAACTTTTTTGCAAGTTCAGCAAACACCGCTGGCTTATCTTTGGTTTTTTGCGCCTCCAGCAGCATGGGGCCAAAGTACTCAAATCGCAGCCCCGGTTTTTCCTGCAAACGCGCTGTTTTGTCTGATTTACAGAACAACCACATGGAACCAGCCATATTGGCCGCCGCCCCAGCGCCTTTAACAGCGGCTAGATTTTTTTTATTGCTTTTAAGTTCCGCAAGAAACCCAGGCGCATCGTCCTCGTTGCTCACTTTGAGTTCAGTTCCAAATTCCTTGTTGTAGAATTCCACAAGACCTATGGCAGCGTCTATGGACGCTTGGGTGCCCACCATCCATAAAGTGCTGGCTGTTGTCCGAACAAGTTGGGTATATTCCTGATCATTCATGCCGTGGCTTTTATAAAATTCCTGGAGACGCTTCATTAACTCCACCATCATTTGTTCTTTGCCGGCAATGCCGCTTAACTTGATCAGCTCCGAAAAAATGCGTTTAAACATCACCTTATCCGCTTCATCAGTTAACGTACCTTCAATGCCACCCGTACGTGTAAAGACTTCGCTTAACTGGTCATTAAGCGCATTAAAGTAGATGACTGCGGCCTGGTTATAGGCTTCTAGCGATAAATCTGGTTTGGGATCTTTTGGCCTGCCGGTGGCTGGATCAATGACATATACGGCCGCCTCAAATTCTTTTTGACCCGCAAGTGGAATGGCTTCAAAACGTTTGGCGGCCGCCGTCTTTTGGGCGGCTCGCAAAAATTCTACGTTTTGACCATGACTGTCGCCATCACCCAGAGAGACGCCTGCTTCTGCCCGCGCTAACAGCAAAACAACCGCTTTTTCTACTACCGTTAAATCTGCTTCGGAACTGTAATTAAGCTGATTCGATTGGCCATCTCTGTACGCCCCGGCCAGCGCATTAAGCAAATGTTCTGCCAATTCTGCTTTATGCTCGTCGTCCGGATACTGCTCTACCAGTCCCGTAAGCGCTTCTATTTTGGCGATAGCCTTTTTACCCTCGCTGGCCTTTTGCAGATCAAGTTCTACTTGCTGCCATACCTGATCGCCATTGAGGTCATACTGCACGTCTGCATTGGTAGTCATAGATTGATTTAATTGACCGCTTGCCGCCGCCGAAGTACTGGAACCCGCAGTTCCATTTTTCGATTGCACATCCGCGCCTTCCTTGGCAGGCGCACTGGCATCCGCTGCCCCCGCCACCTTCTGCACCGCCCCCCAAAACCTGCCAAAATGCGCCTCGGCTTGTTTTTGAAAATCAACCATCGGGTTCGGCCCATCCGGGTTAGCCGTTGCACTGGCCTGTGCCCGAGCCTTGGCGCGGTAATAATCAAAACGATCCAAATCCCTCCCCGCATCCCGCGCCCATTGGTAATACCTACTCGCAATCGCCATCTCCAAATGCTTATTCACCAACTCCCTCACCTTGGTCTCGTCCCCGTCCTCGTCTACGTCCTCGTCCTCGATTGCTTTTAATTCTTCTAATTCTCCTAAAAACTCCTCCCCAAAAAACGCCTTCAAATGCGCATCCCCTAGTTTCGGCAACCCCAGACCCGTTTCTTTATTTGTCCAAAACGCATCGATGGTTGCTACCCAGTCCTTACTCTCGGCCGGTTTGCTCGGCAACTTGGCCAGCACTTCATCCAGCGTGGACAGCTGCGTTTCAGGATCTTTATGCGTCGCATTCCACGCCGACAACAACTGCTGGCCCGCCATGTCCATGACCATGTCATGGTTGGCCGGAATAAAGGTACGGCTCGACAGATATTGCTCGGCCAGAGCCGTGACGCCGCCTGCGGCGAATTTAGCCTGCAGCCCCGCATCGTAGGCTTTAACGCTTAAGATCATTTCGGCCATGGCCGCCAGCCCACTCTTGGTTTCAGAAACTTCTTGGCCCTCGGCGTTGCGGTGGTAATACGGCACCTTGGGGTGGAAAAGTTTAAAGTGCTCGTAAGCCTGGCGCGTGATGGTCACTGACGCAAGGCCCATACCGTCTTTGATAAACCGTAAATACTCGTCGTAACTTGGCTGCTTAAACTGTAGCTTGCTGCCGTCTTTGGGTTTTTGAGCATTCTGGTTAAGTTCTTCGCGCGGCACATCGTTATACAGCAATATGGCATCGGCCAGTTGAATGCCCACCTTTTCAAAGTTACCTGCACTTTTATTCCAACCCGCCAGAGCATCCTTGACCATGCCAAGCGCCTCGTACTCGCGTTGCAAACGCTCGAGTTGCTCGATGCGACCATTGATGGCCTCATGTTCAGCACGCGACAAGCCGCTTTTGTTGTAATCGGCCGCCACTTGGGTCAGCGGCCGCGCATCTGCGCCTTCGGGCAGTACGCCTTTTTTAATTAACACTGCGCGTGACTCGGCAATTTGTGCCGCACGCGTGTCAATCGCACTCTGCAGCTTAAGCAGGTCACCAAAGCCAGTGGCGATTAAGACTTCGAGCATCAGGGCCGATGTCGGATCTTGCACTGTGCTGACTTCTTCTTTGACAGCGTCCACGGGCGCAATGTCCTCTGGTTGAGCTGTGGGTGCAGCGTATCCGAAGGTAGAGTCTGTAGACACCCGGCCTGGGTTTATGGCCACTGGAGTTCCTTCTGGAACGACCGCTGGGGGTGGAGGTATCACGGGGAGTACCGCTGGATCAGCCCCCACAGCTCCACCAGGAACCGGCACAATCGGTAGAGGCGGAGGCGCAGCAACAACGGTCGGGGCAGGCGCAGGAGCTGGCACAACGGGCGGAGGTGGAGGCGCAGCCACAACGGGCGGGGCAGGCACAGGAGCTGGCACAACCGGCGGAGGTGGAGGCGCGGCCACAACGGCTGCGCCAGAAACTGACCCAAGAGGCGGAGGCGTGGGTGTAGACGTGGGTGCTGGAGCAGTCGCGGGTGGAATGAGTGCCTGTGCTAGTTGGATTCTTTTTTGACCTTCAGACGTGTCATTGGCATCAACAATTTCGATTTTTCCCCTTAAAAATTTTTCAACATCTTCCAGAGATGTTACTACATACATACCGAAGCACGTAGGCCCGCTATACCTAATTTCATAACTCATATTATCTTTACTCTTTGAAACGGTAAGCACAGACAATTGAACGTCCTCCCCGTTAACTCTGGCCCTCATTGCCGAAGTTCCAGAGTGAAAGCGCCATTTTTCTCCATCATCCAATTTATTATTGGGGGGTTTGTCTCCGCTCCAACTTGCGTTTATCCCTGATACAGCCGTCATGTCCGCTCCTTAAAAAACTCTGTTACTAAACTAATCGAGCAGGCATTGATCTGATTCTGCATAGGTTTTTTTAGATGCTTTTTACCCATAGTGACTTTGGAGACATTCCCATGTGCAGGGGTTTGTAAACCCTCTCATAAAAAAGCCTCTTTCTCCCACCAAAAATTGCCACCTCTTAAGCCAGTTCCCTCTCCCATCCAAAATGGGAGAGGGCTGTAAAAGCTTGGGATGAAGGGCGTTGGGGAGAGGGAATCTGCGTAATTCAGCCTTTAAGCAAGCCCTGCACCGCCAGCCACTTTTCCAGCGTCGGTTCGTGCAGCATGGCATCCAGTCCGTGACGCAACTCTGGCGACTGTTCCGCCAGATCCACCACGTTCTGAAACGAGAGCGATTGCCCGCTGGCATCCGTCAGCGGCTGGGCATACAAGGCGTCTCCCAGGGCCATGGCGCGGGCGGTGTCGGGCAGGTTAATGTTTTGTGCATCATAGTTCTGAACCGCCTGCAGGTATTCGTGCGTCAGCAGGTAAACCGCTTCTTCGCGCCGACCTGGTTCAAATTCGGGCGCAGTTTTCATGGCAGCGCGTAGCAGCTCAACTTGTTCAGCTTCAGGGGGACTTAGCGGATCGACGTTCTCAATTTGCAGATGCACCGAGGCCTCGGCCCCTAAATCCTGATAAGCGTCAGCGCCGTAAGGATCATGTCCGGCATCTGGCAAAAGCGGCTGTTTAGCGGAATGTGTCTTCGCGGGGACTTCTTCGGCACCCTTGGTTTTATCAAGTTTTCGGGACCCTCCGGGGGCAGAAGACAAGGGATGAAAAAATACGTCCATGGGCTATCCGGGTTATTCCCAGGATAAAGCGATTAAAAACCTATGGAGTTGGTTTGGAGATTCCAACATGCGCATTGAACCTTTCAAGCAGGTAATCGCGCTTGTCTTTTTTATCCAGGTTAAGGATGTCCTGCTGCAAGGCTTCGAGTTGTTCAAAACCAAAAGGCTCACTTTTTTCGAGGCGCTCGATCTGCTCCACGCAATAGCGATACGTGTGATGTTCAATCTTACGTCCGCCCTCGGTGGCACGAATATAATCAGAGGCAAATTCAGTTAAAAAATTCTTCTCCATTTGTCCTTGTTATCGGATCAGATGGAGCTGTTTATGCATCAATTTTTTTCGATGTGTTTGGTTTATGTTTGGTTTACTTTAAAAACGAGCTAATCGCCTTTTCAAGCGCTTCCATGCGCAGGTTGTAATACACCTTAAGCGACTTCTTGCGCGAGTTCACCAGGCCTACCTTTTTCAGCATATTTAGATGAAGACTGACCGTGGGCTGTTCCAGATAAAATTTTTCGCACATCTCGTTGACGAACTGCTCTTTTTCGGCCAAACGCACCAGCGCTTCACAACGGGTTTCGTTGGCCAGCGCCGCAAAAATTTCACGCACGGTTTCAGACTGGTTGCCGGCTTCGTATTTGATCTGCTGCGCGGTTTCACGAGCTTCGATGTTAACCAGCGGCTTCATGGCAATCGGCGCCTCACTCGATTGACCCTCTTTAAGCGTCTGGCCCGCCTGAATTAAAACCAGGTGCGTCTTAACCATCGCAAGATAATCATCAAGCACTTTACGTACCTTTTCCTTGTTAAGGACGTAAAACACCTTGGTCGATTTTTTTTCACAGCGCACAATGTCTTCTTTGCGCAGCACCATCAGCTGATCCGAGATCTTGCTCATGGGAATATTGCCACGCCGCGCCAAGTCGCCCACACATAGCGGTTCGGAGGTGTATCCTAAAATTTCTATAATCTTAAACCGGTTACGGTTTGAGAAGATTCTAAAATACCTGGCAAATTTCATAATTTCAGTTTGCATGGCCCAGTCTCCTTTTCGACCTGCCCGCTGATTTTTCTGTCAGCGGGTTTACCAGAAAAATTATAACTACTAAATTGATTTATTTACAATTTTATTAGTAATTACAATCTTTCCAATTCATGGGTTTATCGTCGCCATTTAGAAATTGTTGCAAAAAAGTTTGGAATACTATGCGTAAATTTTACATAGAAACATTGACTTCACGGTAAGTTCCCACATTGGGCTCAATAAGCTGTGGTTTGACGGGTTCAGATTGATCCTCGTCAAAAACCCGACCGTGTAATTTATGGTAACGCTGCATGATGTCATCAATGTAGCTGCTGGTTTTTTCTTTCCACTGGCCATTTTGGCGGCTGATCGCATTCGGCCCCTCGGCATACGAAGCCAAAGCCAGTTGCACAGTCTTATCCGGAACCTTGGCCCATTTATGCAATTGCTCTTTAAGATAGAGTGTGGTTCCACTTATATTCTCGGATATATCAAAAGCGTCCGAAATATTTAAACGCGGCAGATTAAATGGCATGATCTGACCCAGTCCGCGCGCGCCATGTACGCTGACGGCGTCTTTACGAAAATTTGATTCACGCTCGACCAATGCTGCCACCAGATACGGATCAACTGCCTTTTCACGGGAGTGATAAACGATTGAAGACGCAATCTGCTGTGCTTCGTACCTGGGAACTTTACGGTACCGGGTAACAATATGTTCATAAATACGCTTTTCTGTTTCAAGGTCAGTGCCCTTGATGTTCCAAAAACCGGGCTTAAAGTCGGGATCCATTTCCATTAGTTCGGTAATCTGTCCGCCATGGATGCCCACATTTCTTACACCGCTCTTCATATTAGAATCCAAAGCCAGCGCAATGACTTTAGGTCCGGAAACATCTTCGACCGGTGTATTGGGAGCTGCAGCCGTGTTGTCCCCGTAGGCTGCCCAAAGGTTAGCAGACAGCGTCAAACTGTATATCCATGCCAAGGTGATCAATAAACGCATACTCTTCCTTTATATACCCGCTCATCGCGGTTTTCCACATGCAACATTTTAGACATTGTTGCTTTTCTTCTTAGCCCGGTTTTCTTCCTTTAAATACTGTTTAAGGTGATCCTTGACGGCAAGCCGCACCCGGTGCAAACGGGCTTTAACGGCCGGTATACTTAAATCGAGGGCGCTTGAAACCGCCTCATTTCCAAAACCTTGCACATCGCGCAAGATAAACACGCGCTGGTCAATGTCCGACAAATGATCGAGCGCGCGGTACATCTCGTCCTGCAATTCTTTATGGAGCAATTGATCCTCGATCGGCACTGCGTGATCCTCGATATCCACTGGCGATTTAAAATCTTCATCGCCTCCACCTTTTTGCGTGTCTTCAAGCAATACATATTTTTCCCTGCGGCGCGAACGCAGCTTCATGAGCGCCGCATTGGAGGTGACCCGGTACAACCAAGATGAAAATGTGGCGTTGTGCTTGAATAAGCCAATTTTTTTCCAGACCGTGCTAAAAGCATCCTGTACCACTTCTTCGGCATCTTCGGCGTTGCGCGTAAACGAGTAGGCCAGGCTGTAGACTTTTTCATGGTAGTGATCCACCAATTCCATAAGCGCCTCCTGGTCTTTGCGCAACAGGCGGCGCACCAAGGCATCATCGGCATCGTGAATTTTTTTGGATCGTGCCATCTGCGCCTAGTTTACTAGAAAAAAAATGATTATGGACTGCCAAAAAAAGCTACCGTAGAATGATGCGCATGTTTGTTCCTGGCAGAATGTTTTTTACCAAAGGCGTGGGTCGCCATAAAGAAAAATTAGCCAGTTTTGAGCTGGGATTGCGCGATGCAGGCATTGCCCCTTATAACCTGGTGCGCGTAAGCAGCATTTTTCCTCCGCGCTGCCGCGTCATCGGACGCAAACAAGGGTTAAAGATGCTCCAGCCCGGACAGATCGTATTTGTGGTGCTGGCCGACAACGCCACCAACGAACCCAACCGCCTGGTGGCTTCGTCAGTGGGCGTGGCTATTCCGGCCGACAAGGATCAGTTTGGTTATTTGTCCGAACATCACAGCTACGGAGAAACCGACACCATTGCGGGCGACTACGCCGAAGACCTGGCCGCCATCATGCTGGCCACCACCCTGGGCATCGATGTCGATCAAAAACTGCGCTGGGTGGAACGCAAGGAAATTTGGAAACTCGACGGTCGCATTGTACGCACCACTCACATGACCCAGTCCGCCATCGGAGATAAAAACGGCGAGTGGACCACCACCATTTCGGCGGCGGTACTGCTACCCGAATAAAGTTTTTTTCTTTTCTGTCAGAGCAGGGAACTTCCACTTTTATTCGAGTTCAACCATGGCAACGCATAGAGTCGGCATAGCGGCTTACCGTTTAAGTACCAGGTCACCAACCCCGCTTGTTTACGGCAAGAGAGTCCTGCCTGGTTGGTCAGCCAATTAGCCATCATTCTGTACGCCGGGCTATCGGGTTCAACAAAAACATGCCCTGCGTGATCTCCGAACACGCCTTCGGACGGAAGATTGAGCGATTGCAACCATGTGAGATCAAAGACTTCAATAACCTGTTGCATTTCGTAACGTTCCAGCAGCTTGTGAAAGCCAAAGGATGCGCCCGCCATACAAAACATCAGCGCCAGCACCACGGCATGCGGATATTGGCCTTGGCGCGCAAAACCCAGTTCAACCAGCCACCCGGCCATCAGCCCCGTACCAAGAGCCAGCGTCCGAAACCACTCCTGCATAAAACGGTACTGCGCAATGCTCTCGGCGGGCCGTTGCTGATAGTGGGCAAAGACCGCTTCTTGTCCCACTTGCGAACTGCGCATGTTGGAACGCGCAATAAAGAACCAGTAACCCGCGTAAGCCCCCACCAGCAACCACGGGGCCGATGAAAAGACACCCGCGCTGACCAGGTAGACCAAAGCCATCAAACCCACGGCCATCAAAAAATCGCGCTCTGCCCGGCGGTGGAACTGAATCTGGCGCAATTGCACCTGGCGATGGCCGGCATGGGTTTGGGTTTCGACATCATGCGCGTAAAGCTGATCCCGCAGATCATAGAGATTTGCAAAAGTATTGAGCGGGGCAGTGACGCCTTTTTGCACCAGCCACAACAAGGCCACCACGCCAGTGGCTTCGGCATAGCTGCTCATCAGGCCCACCAAAATACCCCACAAGACGCCGTTAATACCCGGCATACCCACCCCCAGTACTTCAAACGCCAGCAAGGCCCGGTGCTGGGCCACGGCATCTTGGTAAGAACGCCACGCGCTACGCGAAGTCTCGATAAGCGTGCGTGGCCGCACGATACGCACGCTGGCACTGCCCTCGGCAACTTGCTTGTAGATCATGGTTGCAAGCCCGAACCCCAAAAGGCATGCCCCAGCATCAGATAGAAATGCAAATCTGCCTGGGCCTGGTCTTGGGAAACTTCATTGATACGCGCACCCAAAAGCAAATTTTGTTTGTAGATCGGCTGCACATACCAGTGACCGCCCAAGGCTTGTTTAACCGACATGCCCCACTCCAGAGACTGCGTTTGCAACTGGCTTTGAAACTGCGGACTGTCATAGGCTCCGTAGTGATACCCAAGCCTGAACATCAGGGCAGTATCCGCCAGCGTCAGCGTGGGCTCCGAAAGCAGATCCACAAAGCGTCCGTAGCCTGCGCCATAAATATCACTGCGCGCCGAAGAACGGCTTAAGGTGACTGATGTTTGATGATAGATCTGCACGCGTCTTTCTTGCGCCGCGCTTTGCGGATACAGCTTGGTCCAGTGACTAAACTTAACCCCATACGTATCAAGTCCAAACCCCGTATTCTCATCATCAAGCGTCTGCTCGCGTTCAGATGAAGCAAATACTTCGGTATCCAGCGAAGCATAAGCCCATGGCTTTAGATACACGGCCGCATGCACGCTGGGCGTCAGCGAGGCAAAGTCACCCAAATAGGTGTTGTCGCTGCTTGAACGATAGTAAGTTCCACCCGCGCCGATGCGCGTCGAAAGTGTGGCATCGCTGTAGGTGAAGCCCTCGGCTGTCACCAGGCGCGTGTTCCAATGATGGGTCCAGGTGTAATCGCCCAGCGGCACAAAACCAAAACGGCTGCGTTCGGCGTCTGGCCGCAGCACATCCAGCGTGCCACTCTCCATGAGATAGTAACCCCCCGCCCAGGTGGCCGAAATAAGATCCCGGGCTGCTTCATCAGGCCCGTCAAAGTTAAAACCCAGCATAAGGGTTTCGGACGCATGCGCGTTGACATAATGGTTGTCTCCGTAAAGCGCGGTCGGCGAAGTACTCAATGCGCCCCCCTCACCTTCCGAAGCCGCCATACGCAACAGCCACTGGCCATACAGATACCACTCGTAGGTTTTGGACGGTTTAAGACTGGCTGGAGCTGAGTCCGCCTGGGTTTCGGTGACTTGCTTTGTTTCCGAGTCGGAGCATCGGAGAGTCGGAGAGTCGGCGCTATGAATTTTGGCCGTCTCGCCGTTTCGTCGACTCGCCGTCTCAAAAACCGTTCGACAAGGTTCTGTGCAAACCATGGTGATCAAAATCTCCTACAAAACCCTAAAGTGGAGCCTTCCACAGCGCCATCGGTGCCGGGTTATAGCCCACAGTGAGTGTCTTGATAAAGGTACCGCTGACGGTGTCATAAACATAGACCTTGTTGTCGGGCCCAAAACCTGGAGTATTCGAACTGGCAATATACAGATAACCAGTCTCGTCCACCAGCACGCCACCTAAAAATCCGCTCGAAATACTGTAGGTCATGTCAAAACCCGAAAACGTTAAAGCAGGGCTATCGATACGCTTGAGCGCCGCGCTCTGATCATCTTTGATATACGCCTTGTTCTGCGCGTCCATCACCATGGCCCCCGGCATACCCCCCACATTCCAACTGGCAATCACCTGCTGGGCACTGATGCTGTAAATGTCGATCACGCCCGCATCGCCAGGGTAGTAGTTTCCGATGCTGATGAAAAATACGTAGTCCGAATTAAAATTGGCAAAGTAGGCCACATTACCCATGTTCTCTCCGGAGCCTTGAACTTTTTGGCTAACGGTAAAGCTGCTTAAGTCCACCACCGCCACAAAACCCGGTCCGGCGATGCTGTAATAATTGTCCAAATTATTGAGCGCCACATACAGTTTGCCGTTAACCGCCTTCATGCCGTATGGACGCGCGTTTCCGGGATTGCTGGCATCGTAGGGTGCCAGTTCAGACCCGTCCGGCATGGCCAGCGTGGCCAGCAGCGGATTGGCGTTTTCGGCCACGCTGGGATTGAGCTTGATCACCTGATTGGTCAGATACAAGCTGATGTATACCTCATCGTGGCTGACCACCACGCAGTCAAACGGGTTGCTCCCGGCAGGCAAGGCAAACTCCTTACTGGTGCCGTCGAGCAGATTAAGCACTTGCAGGCTGCCCGCCGTGGAGTTGACGATATACGCCGTATTCTCGAGCACTTCAATATCATTGACGCCCATACCCGGTTCAAAGGGATTGGCGTTATGGTCGTAGACCAAATTGACATCCAGGGTACCCGATGCGTAATGCGTAATGGCCGACAGCGACCGGCTGCCACCCGACCAGTCCGCGTTTCCGATCAAGACCACGTCCGTGCCAGACTGCACATTTTGCAGCGGCGCACTGTCGGGCACACCGGTCTTGACGGCGTCTAAAAAGAGTCCGCACCCAAACAGCGGCAGAAGCAACGCAAGCGTCACTCCCCATAGATAAAATTTCTTTGTTAATTTCATACCAGCCTCCTTCAAAGCTTTGTTTTTATAAATTCGTTTTAATGCCAGTCATAAAAGTGCGCCCCGGCAGCGGATAGCCAAACATGTCCTGCTGCGGCGCATCAAAAATATTGTTGACTTGCGCATAACCCTGGCTTTGGCGCGCCAGGGGCATCTCGGTCATTACATTAAAAATACTGCGGTTGTTTAAGTGCGCCGTGCTGCCCGAGGCAAAAACCGTTCCGCTTTCAAAAACGTATTCGCCCCGGCACAGGGTCTGGGCCAAAGCCTGTTCAAAAGCCAAGCGCTGCTGGGTGTCTGGTCGCCCCGGCAAGGCCACACCGGTTTCGACGTCCATCGCAGAAGCCCAGGCCCCCTGCCAGGTCAAACGGCCAGCGTTCCAGGGCACGATTTCAACCGTGCCTTCAATACCCTTAAGCTGCGCCTGACCCACATTGACCGATTTAAATCTAAAACCACCAGGGTTGGCCCATTGCACCAGATCGTGCATATACTGCTGGTAACAGCGTGCCTCCACTTTGGCCGAGCCAAGTACGGGCAACGCCGACCATGCGCCCCGCACATTGCCCTGCCACTGCCAGCCCTGTTCGGGTTTAAGCAAGGGGTTACCCTGAATCAGTCCTTCATCAAAGTAAAGTTCGCCAAAACTAGGCATCCGGTAATGCGTGGCCGCCTGCAAGGCCATCTGCCCGCCTAAAAAAAACGGCCAGGTGACGCCTAGTCCGCTGCGCCATTCGGTCCCGGTAGTAGAGTCGTATCCCAGACCCATCAGTGGGGCCAGCGCGGCACCCCCAAGCTCATAACGCGGTTCAAACTCGAGGCTGGCTGTAAGACGCTGCGGATTGCCATAGGCTGATGCCTGAAGGACTTCGTGTTCAAGCTGCCACGAAAAAGGCCAGCCCTCTGTTTGTGCTGCCCGCGCACCCAAACGTTGATCGATATTCTCAAACACACTGGGGACACCGGTCAGATCGCCCTCGCTATCGTTCATCGCATAGCGATGCCGTCCGTACCACAGCGTCAGCGGCTGTCCGTACAAATTGAGGACGCCACCAAACAGTCCCACCTCGTGCGACTCAAAAGCGCTGTCGCTCGGAAAAACTGTTGACCCAGGCAGACCACGTTCCAGCCACGTCTGCCACAGGGTCACACTCTGTAAGCCGATCAAAGGCATATCGGTTTCTATAAGCACAGTGAGTTGCTGGGCCTGGTTGTTTTCACGGCGCGCCAGGTAATCGTCAAAGAGATTGGAAACCGTGTTGTGGTTATGCCAAAAAAGATAATCGCCGGCGGTGACGCGACGCTCCACCACCAGCTGTGCGCGTTGTCCGTGCAAGCCAATGTTTGCCTGCGCAAATTGCTCCAGGGTGGCTTCACTCCCAAATCTGTTTTGCACACACCAGCCATCTTGATTGGATTGTGACGTGGCCAGATCAAGGCGATGCCCTCCCTCGCCATTGCCCTGACACAAGACCGCCGCTGCCAAAATGGCTGGCGAAAGCAACGATAGGTCAAAGGCGGGCGCCATGGCAGACTGTAGCGGCAAGCCATCCAGCCACACCGATGTTTGCTTGGGATCCGCCCCGTGGGGCCACAGATAACTGGGTTGCAAGGCACCACCAAAATCGCGCACATGCACCGGCAGCGAAAACGCCAATGCGTCGGCCAGCGCCGCGCGCGGAACTTGCAAATCGGCCCTTTGCTCACCGATACCCGGCGCGTCCCGGCGTTCACCCCAGATGGTAATTTCAGAGACGTTTTCTGAAGCCACCGATGACTCTGCATACAAGTGCACATTGCAAAGGCAACACAAAGACAGACAAGCTGCGGCAAACGCAGATTCTAATTTTGCTGGCAAAAAAACCTCTCTCCTCGCGTACAGGAGCTGGGGTTCACACGCAAGCATCTAAAGCCTGTGAACCATAATAACCTTTCACGCGAAAGCATTACGGCAAAGAGAGCTTGGTCAGTATTCAGGCTTGTCCTCGGATTCAATCCAAAGACTTACTGCTGCGCGACAGCACCGGAATTGCACCGGTTTTCCTTACCAAACTCAAACGCTATTCTAGCGGAAGTATTTTAAATTGTGCATAGTGAAATATTTCTGGATGGTTTATTACACCAACACGCGTCTGCCTTTTTCTTTAACCCATGCCACGGTGGCAGCCAGACCCTGATCAAAAGATGTCGAAGGTTTAAAACCAAGCAGACGCTTGGCCTTGTTTACATCGGGCACGCGCCGCTGCGTGTTGTCGAGCCAGGGATGACCGTAGGTCAGTTTAGAGTTTGAACCCGTCAATTGCTTGATGCGCTGGGCAACATCTTCAATGTCATATTCATCAGTGCTGCCCAGGTTGATCACTTCACCATCACAGCGCGGACATTCCAACGCCGCCTTGTAAAGGCCATCGACGATATCGCTAACATACGCAAAGCAACGCTTTTGCTTGCCATCACCGCTGATGGTCAGATCCTGACCGGCCAAAGCCTGCTGGATAAACACGTTGAGCACAGAATCTTCGTTAATGCGCGGCCCATAGGTATTAAAGATACGCACACACACCACCTCCAGCCCCTTGTCAGCAAATGCCATGGCAAACTGTTCATTCACAATCTTGGCCGAACTGTAGCTCCAGCGAAAAACCTTGGTGCTGCCTAAAATCAAATCATCTTCTTCATTGAGCGGTCCGTTGATGTTCTTGCCGTAGACTTCTGAACTTGAAGCCATCACCACTTTTTTATGGTGCTTAAAGGCCGCTTGCAGCACATTGACTGCACCCCTGACGTTGGTCATCAGGGTTTCAACCGGATTTTCAACCACATTGGTCAGCCCCACATCGGCCGCCAAATGCACCACCAAATCACAGTTTTCTACCTGATCTCCAAGTTCAATGCGGTTAAGTACCGAATCGATGACCATCTTAAAGTGGGGGTGCGTCAAGTGATGGTTAAGGTTGGCAATCTGTCCTGTGGCTAAATTATCGTAGCAAATGACCTGGTGACCCAGGCCCAGCAAGCGATCCACGAGGTGTGACCCAATAAAGCCCGCGCCACCCGTGACCAGTACCCGCATGAGATGCGTAGCCTAGTTGACCGAAAGCCGAATAGAGGGACCCATGGTGGGCGATATGGTTACCTTTTTAAGATAAATGCCTTTGGCACTGGCAGGCTTGGCCTTACGGACAGCCTCTAGCACCACTGTGAAATTGCCTAGCAACTGTTCCGCAGTAAAACTGGCCTTACCAATGACCGTATGCACATTACCTTGTTTGTCGGTTTTGTACTCAATTTTTCCGGCTTTAAATTCTTTAACCGCCTTGGCCACATCAGGCGCCACGGTACCCGATTTGGGAGTGGGCATCAAACCGCGCGGTCCCAGCAGCTTTCCGAGGCGACCTACCTTGCTCATCATGTTAGGATGGGCCACCAAAATATCAAAGGCCATATTGCCTTTTTGAATCTCGCCAATCAAGTCGTCCTCGCCTACCAAATCGGCTCCAGCTTCTTTAGCCTGCTTGGCCAATTCGCCTGAAGCGATGACAGCCACACGCACGCTTTTGCCGGTGCCATGCGGCAGACTGACCGTGCCACGCACCTGTTGATCAGACTTTTTGGCATCAATCCCCAGTCTAAAGACACAATCCACTGTTTCATCAAACTTAGCCTTGGCCAATTGTTTGAGCAAGCCAAAGGCTTCTTGCGGCTCATAGGATTTTTCGCGATCCACAAGGGTCGCCAGTTGTCGATACGTTTTTGACTGGTTTGACATCTTACACCTCTTAAATTTATACGACTTCTACGCCCATTGAACGCGCCGCACCCGCGACTGTGCGAATGGCCGATTCAAGGCGATCTGTATTAAGATCAGGCAACTTGGTCTCGGCAATTTGCCGGACTTGATCCTTGGTAATACGCCCTACCTTTTGTGAAAGCGGGTTGTTTGATCCTTTTTCAATTTTGGCGGCTTTTTTGATCAGGTCAGATGTGGGAGGCGTCTTAAGTACAAAGGTAAAACTACGATCCTTATACACAGTGATCTCAACTGGAATAATGACGTTGCCCTTATCTTTGGTCATGTCGTTATAAGCCTTGCAAAATTCCATGATGTTGACACCTTTTTGACCCAAAGCAGGACCAATGGGAGGTGCGGGGTTGGCCTTGCCGGCCGGAATCTGCAATTTAATAAAACCTGTGACTTCTTTTTTTAGTGCTGGTGCCATATATACCCTGCCTCCTTTGATCTATCGCCTGCTTTGTCAGGAATTGGCTTTTTCAATTTGGTTAAAATCAAGTTCAACCGGGGTCTCACGTCCAAATATAGACAACTTGGTCTTGAGTTTGCCGCGTTCAGCGTTGAGCTCGATAATGTTCCCCGTATAACCGCGAAAGGGTCCGTTGATGACCTTGATGCCCTCGCCAATTTCATAATCGATTTCGACTTTTTTACCTTTTTCACCCATCTGTCGTAAAACCCGCAGCATGTCTTTTTCAATGACCGGCGTCGGACGGTTGCCATAGCCCACAAACTTGGCCACCCCTGCAATACGACGGACTTCAAACCATACGTTGTCATCTAGCAGGCAATCGATAAACACGTAGCCGGGGTACATTTTTTGAACTTTTTCAACACGCCGGTCGTCTTTGACTTCGACCACCTGTTCTTCGGGAACAAAGACACTGAAAATACGATCCTCGTAATTTTTTTTCTTAACCATGTGTTCAACACGCTTTTGTACGTTATATTCCTGGCTGCTAAAGGTCTGCACAATGTACCAGGCCCGTTCAATCAGGTTTCCGTTTTCGTCGTGAAGTTTGGCTGGTTCAACAACTTTGACTGCCGCAAGAGTCTGCTCTGCATGAGGCACTGCTGACGACTGCTGCGGTGTTTCACCAGCTGCAGCGGCTTCGGGTGCCAAGGGCGTGTCCGCCACATGATCAAGCGAGGCCACCGATTGGGTATGCATACCCGTTTGTTCATGCTCTTCCATAACGGTCTATCCCTTTCTGTCTAACGTCGACCCATGGCACCAAGCAAGGCCGCAAAAACACCATCGGCGCTCGACACCACCACTGAATAAAACACCACAATCACCAAGATCAGGACACTGGACTGCAACACACGCTCTCGGGTTGGCCAGGTCACTTTTTGTATCTCTGCCCGCGTTTCTTCGACAAACCGCTTGGGCGTGATACGGTAAGCTAAACCACCGCTGGCTGCCACTGGCTTAGCCGCATTTTTTTCTTTTTCAACCACGGTTGTTGACACGTTATTTTGAACCACACATTCCTCTGGCAGGAGAGACAGGAATCGAACCTGCAACCTACGGTTTTGGAGACCGTTGCTCTACCAATTGAGCTACTCTCCTATGACCCACGTTGCGCCTCGTTACCTGTCCCTATTTCGTTTCTTTATGGGGCGTATGCGCACGACAAGATGGGCAAAATTTCTTAAGCTCAATCCGCTCCGTGGTCGTACGCTTGTTCTTGCGTGTCTGATAATTGCGTTCTTTACATTGACTACATTCTAAAGTGACTAATACACGCATTGTCTTTTACACCCCTTCTAAGGTCTCTCACAAACAACTAAATTTACCATAAGAAAAGAACCCTGGCCAATAGGCCAGGGTTCTGGTTAAAGCCACCCAATCCATTTGGATGAAAACTACATGTCCATCCCGCCCATATCACCGCCGCCTGCGCCCGGTGCCGGAGCCTTTTCTTCTTTAGGCTTTTCGGCAATCAGTACCTCGGTCGTCAGCAACATGGCTGCAATGGACGCTGCATTTTGCAATGCGCTACGCGTCACTTTAACGGGGTCAATGATTCCAGCCTTAACCATGTCTACAAACTCCATGGTGTTGGCGTTAAAACCGCTCCCGTTAGTCGAAGTCTGAACTTTTTCCGACACCACCGCACCGTCCAGGCCGGCGTTGCGGGCAATCTGCTTAAGGGGCTCGTCAAGCGCATTGAGCACAATACGTCCACCCACTTGTTCATCGCCGGCAAGTTCCTTTTCGATAAATTTCGAAAGCAGGGGCTTTAAGCGCACCAGGGCCGTGCCACCGCCAGGAACAATGCCTTCTTCGACCGCCGCACGGGTGGCCGACAATGCATCTTCTACGCGGTGTTTCTTTTCTTTAAGCTCGGTCTCGGTTGCAGCGCCTACTTTAAGCAGAGCCACCCCGCCCGAAAGCTTGGCCAGACGCTCTTGAAGTTTTTCACGATCATACTCGCTGTCGCTGTCTTCAATTTCGCGTTTGATCTGGGCAATACGGTCTTTGATCGAAGATGAACTACCCTTGCCTTCAATGACCGTGGTGTTTTCTTTTTCTACCTTCACCCTGCGGGCCTGTCCCAGTTGCGAAAGCTCGGTGTTTTCAAGTGTCAGACCCTTGTCATCTGAAATGACTTCGCCGCCCGTCAGAATGGCGATGTCTTCGAGCATGGCCTTGCGGCGATCACCAAAACCCGGCGCTTTAACCGCCACGGCGTTGATGGTTCCACGCAGTTTATTAACGACCAAAGTCGCCAGCGCTTCACCTTCGATATCATCGCAAATGATCAAAATGGGCTTGCCCGATTGAACCACTTTTTCAAGGATCGGAAGAAGATCCTTGATGGCAGAAATCTTTTTATCGGTAATCAGGATAAAGGGATCTTCGAGTACGGCTTCCATGCGTTCACGATCCGAAATCATGTATGGCGAGGCATAACCCTTGTCAAACTGCATGCCTTCGACGATTTCCATTTCGGTTTCGATGCCCTGGGACTCCTGAACCGTGATGACACCGTCCTTGCCCACTTTTTCCATGGCATCTGCAAGCAGATTGCCAATTTCAGGGTCGTTGTTGGCCGAAATCGTAGCTACTTGTGCAATAGATTCACGCTTGTTCACTGGCTGGCTCGACTTTTTTAGCTCTTCTGTGCAGAACTGGGTGGCCCGTTCGATACCACGCTTAACGGCCATGGCATGTGCTCCCGCAACTACAAACTTTAAGCCACCGGTAAAAATGGCATGCCCCAAAATGGTGGCCGTGGTGGTGCCGTCACCGGCAATATCGTTGGTTTTGCTGGCTACTTCGCGCAGCAACTGGGCTCCCATATTTTCAAAGGGATCCTCAAGTTCGATTTCCTTGGCGATGGTGACACCGTCGTTGGTGATGGTGGGCGAACCCCATTTTTTCTCAAGCACCACGTTATGCCCACGGGGGCCCAGCGTAATGCGTACAGCATCCGCCACTTTTTCGACGCCCCGGCGCAAAGCCGACCAAGCATGCTCGTCGTATTTAAATTGTTTACTAGACATTTTATTTCACTCCTTTTTAAAACCCGGACAAACCGGAAACTCTACTTTTTAATGGCCAGAATATCGCGTTCCTGCAGAATCATGTATTCCGTGCCTTCGATTTTAATTTCGGTGCCGCCGTATTTGGCGTAAACCACGGTGTCGCCTTCTTTGACATCCATCGGCAAACGTTTGCCCTCGTCTGTCATCCGGCCCGGCCCGGCCGCGACCACCTTTCCAAGCTGGGGTTTTTCTTGCGCTGTATCTGGTAGCACCAACCCACTTGAAGTTTTAGTCTCGGCTTCAAGCGACCTAACCACCACCCGGTCACCCAAAGGTGCCAGTGTGATTGTTGCTGTTGCAGTTGCCATAAATCCTCCTTTCAAATTATCTTGATGATTTTTTACGTTTTTAAAAGATTCAATATTTGTGCCAGGAAAGTTATTTTAACCTGTTAAATTTTTAAACATAATATCAGTGTTTTTAGATTTTAAACTGGTCTTTTAAGGGTATAGGCGTTTTTTAACCTCTGGAAGTTTGGCCAACATAAGAAGAAATTCGGCCCGACTGACCTCACGCCCAGGCATAAATTGTTCAGCCGGGGAAATGATACCTAGTTGCAGGGCTTTGGCGACATATCCCGCCAGCGGCGAAGTGGCAGACACATCTCTAAACACCAGCGACTGGGCCGGATCCGGAGCCTGCCAAGAGGCGCGCACCATCAGTTCAATGGCCTGCGACCGTGTCAACAGTGCCTCGGGCATAAAACGCGTCTGATCCCCAGCACCCAGCCAGCCTTCATCAATGAGCACTGGCAGATATCCATATAAAGGATGATCAGACGGCACATCCAAAAAGGGTGAACGCCGCTGCGGTTTGGGTTCAATATCTTCTGCTTTGGCCAGCCACAAAAACGCTTCCGCACGAGTCAGCAGCTTGGCGGGTTGCAACAAGCCATCGGCACTGACTGGAAAAACGTTCAAGGCTGCCAAACGCTCAAAGACTTCGCGCTGCGGATGATCGATGACATCGCGCAGCACAGGCACATAAAGCACCGTATGAGTGAGTTCACGCTGCTCGCCGTTCTTGGCGATTGTTTCCAGGTTCAATGCGTATTTGCCATAGCGTTCCCAACTTACCTCGGTTTCAAAAGCGCCCCCGGAACCCAAAATCAACTTGGCATTGTTAAGGATCACCGTTTCAACCCCGACGGGCACCGTTCCCTTGACCATAAGAGGCATGCGATAAACCAAGGTTCCGTGTTCCGGTTTTAAATCGACTGCCTCGTACTGGCTGGTCAGCATGTCTGACCGATTGCCGGCCAGATCTTCGACCCAGGCCGAAAACTCCAGGGCACCCCTGTTTTCAGACAAGGACAAGCTGGCCATCAGCAAGGCACTATCGGGCAGTTTTTCAAGCGGCAGCGTGCTCGCACCTGTGCTTACGCGTAAATAACCTGACTGAAGCGCTTCATTGCCTTCTAAAACCACCGCCAACGTATGATCCGAGCGCTGCTTAAAGTGAAAGCGGAAACTGGGTTTTTGTTGGTCGAGCACCACCACCATTTCGGCCGAGCGCTCGCTTAAAATTTCCATGCCCGGCTCGTAGGCCTGAAAATAAATATGGTTGGCGTCTTTTTCAAGATTAAGCTTGATATCAAAGTATCCCAAATCATTGGCAATGACTTCTCCGACCGGAAGACCATTGTTAAACACGCGCACCGGGCGATAACGTGCCGACTGTCCGCGCAATACAATTGAAGGCTCACGGATATAACGTTCTCCGCTAGAGAAAAAAAGTTGCATGCGCGAGCGGTCTTGCCGGCCCTGCAAGGTGAGACCCCAAAAATGCGCGTAATCGTTTTTGAGCGCATCATCTTTTAAAAAGCGGTATACATAATCAAAAGAAAAACTCATGGGGCTGTCTTCAAAGATGCCCGCAGCGTCGTCGAGCGCCAGGCCCACTCCGGCCACATAGGTGCCATCATCATTTCCAAGCCGCAATTTAAGCTGATCTACAAGCGTATATTCCAAACCCCAGTACAAACGGTTATTGTAAATGTCGAGACCCGCCAGCAAGAGGTTTTGCCAAAAGGCCCAGTTCATAGACAGACGCAGACCACTGGTCACTGCGTTAGAAAGTCCCAGACCGCCTGTAAGCGTGGGCGGCAACACATTGATATAGGCAATACCGCCCGAAAGTCCGGACAGCACCGAACGCGGTGTCAGCTTTAAGTCGGCCTGCACGCCAATGTCAACGCCCAAACCCGATTTATAAGTGCTGCTCACAAATTGCTGGTAATACTTGGCCGAGACACCCAGATTAATCGCCTGCACCAAAGGAATGGCATGCCGCAACAGGCTGACCGCATAGCTGCCCAAAAAGACACGATCCCCGGCGCTGTAGGTACCCACCTGATAGATTTGTCCGTTATTAAAGATCGTTTCTGGAATAAAACCCGCCATGCTATGGAGATAGCCCAGCCCCAGGGTGCCCGGCCCAAAGGCCACGGCGGCACTGCCCTGCAGATATTCGATATCCGTCAAAAAACTTCCGTACATAAATGTAAGACTTAGATTTTGAATGGGCGCCAGATAGGCTGGATTGAGAAACAGCCCATTGGGATCTCCGGCCAGTACGCCACTGGCGCGCCCCATCCCCATGTAACGCGCACCCCCCGCCAGATCCTGGATATTGTATACGCGACCGGCTTCTGTCGCCCACACACTGGAAATCAGCAGGGCGACACCCACACAGCTACCCGTCAATTTTTTTATATACTGCATGTTTTAATACACCGCAAAACGGCTGCCGCCATACACTTTGTTTCCCGCCAGATCTGTGGCAATCACGCGGATCAAATAGATGCCGCTTGGTAAACTGCGATCCACGCTGGTATCGATGCCATTCCAGGTGACTTCGTTATAACCCACCACCATGGATGCCAGGTTCAATGTTTGCACCAAGGTGCCGGTGACACTGTAAATAAACACCTGAGCAGAACCTTCTTTGGAAGCGTTTAATCCGATGCGCAGCGTATTGCCGCTTAAAGCTGGCAAATAGGGGCTGGGAAAAGCCAGGATGCCCGTGATTTTAAGACTGTCATCGATGGCAAATGAAAATACTTCCGTTTCAAGCGCATTGCCTTGTGAATCATTGACCGAAAGCGTCAGTGTTCCACCGCTGCTGCCCAGGTTGGCGATCACCAAAGTACCCGTATCGGGATCATAGGTATAGCCCCCTTCGCTTTCCTGCCCCTCATGCAACAGGGTGCCGGTTAAATATATTTTTAAGGAACGTATATCGATGTCCTGCCCCTTATTGGTGAACACCAGCACCAGGCGCGCATTGGGTTTAACATAGTTTCCAGAACGAAAATCGCGGCCGTCGACCGTGAGCGTGCTGATATAACTAGGCAGATCGCCGGAACGCGCATTAAACGTAGAAATGGCTTCGAAAGAATCTGTCTCGGCGCTGCCGGCCACGTATCCGCTGGAGCTTGAGTAGCGCCGCACGGCAACGTTATACGTGGGCGTGGCCTCGTAAATAAGCACCATATCGGCCACCACCGATGCATCCGTGCGGATATTGACCGGGTTAACCACAAAATTATAGGTGGAACCCACACTGGCATTGATCGAGATGGGCGTGTTGAAGGTGGCCACAAAGCCATACTCGGCCGACAAGTCGGTCCCACCCAGGGTGGTCTCGTAAAAACGCGGATACAACATGCTTAACGTAACCGCTTGCGCGCTGTTGTTTTGGATTTCAACATCAACATTAAAGGTGCCTGACAGGTTGTTGACCTGGCTGACATCGGCTGACACGCGGTTGACTTGCAGCAAGCCAACAATGGCTGTAGAAAGAACACCCGCACGCGGTATCGGCAGATCTCCACTAAGCACCACGTCCGAAGAGGGCGAGGTAACACTGCTGATTTTGGAACGGATATTTAAGCTGGTCAGTGAGGCCTGGGGGCCCAGGTCATAGGCCAAAATCAGGTGGTGCGTACCTTGCGACAACGAAAACCCCGGAAGACTGACTTGCGTGGCACTGCTAAAGTTGGCCGTACTCACAAGCAACACGTCCGCCGTATCTACGTGGTTGTTGCTATTGAGATCGCGAAACAGCGCCACGGACGAAACCCCCGTGCCTGTAGAACTATAGGTTCCCCCATCATTGGCAACCGTAAAAATAATGTTGTCCAAATTGATTGCTGCCGTAAAATCTCCGGCAATCATGGGTACATAGATAGCCCCTCGATTGATGGTGGTGGGAGACACGTCCACAATGTTGGCATAGCCCAAATTGGTATTGATCAGGGTCACTGTGGCGCTGGGCTCGCTGGGAAGGGTGCCCGACAACTTAAGCGTGACATCCACCGCATCCGTTTCACCAGAACCTTCGAGAATTTGAAAGCCGGCCACCGCCGAAGGGGTCACTGCCACACCTGAACCAATGTCATAAACCACGAATACGGCCACCTCGTTGGTGCTGACAGCATCCTGGTTATACGTGGGTATCGAAACGGAAAGATTAGAAATACGCAGCGTGTTGGACTGGTTGCCAAACCCCAGGGCAGACGACGTCACCAGCACTTCAGTTTCGATACCATCAAATTCAAAATCACCATCATCGCGGTAAATGGAAATTTTAGTAATGCCATTGGTATCGTTGGGGTCGGTAATGTATTTGATACTGCCTTGATTTTTAAAAGTCAGCGAATTGATCGTGCTGGAAAATGCTTCGGAGCGCAAGCGAAACTTTGCCATTGGCACCGTGGAGCTAGAGCCAAAAGTGACGTTGGGCACAATGCTTTCTAAACTTTTGTAAGTGATGCCCCCCACATTGACCTGCACATTATTTAAATCATTGCCTTCAAAGGTATAGGTCAGGCCAGACGTCAGGCCTACACCCGTAAACCGGGCCACCTTACATTGAATATTGGCGCTGTTTTCGATGGCAGTGGCCGATCCCACATCGTATAAAACCAAGTATAGTTTTTGATCGCCCACGGTCACGGTATCATGGCCGGTTTCAAATGAAAGCGTCACCGCTGATGCGCTGGTTAAATTACCGGACGTCACCGAAGCCACAATGTTATCCGTTCCCGTTTCGAATAAGCCCGTGATGCCCGTATCTTCGGCCACATAGACGGCCGAAACACCATCGGCATTGCCATCGCTGTCAAAATTTTCTTTGTCGTTTTCGACCCGTACCACCAATGACTGAAAATCCTCGGCGGCGGCAATAAGTGAAAATCCCAGCATGGGCACTTTGTTGGTGTCCGGAATGACCACGGTGGGATTGGCGGTGACACTGGGCGTGACATAAATACCAGAAATTGAAAAATCGATCTCTGTGTTGGCAGTGGCCGCATTATTAATGGCCGACATATTCATGGACACCAATGTGTCAAAGGGCGCAGTCGATTTTGTATCAATCACAATAAAAAAAGTCTGTGCGTTGGTGGATGAACTCAAATTATGGCTGAAGCCGCTTAAACTAATAGTCGTATCCCCGGCCGCAAGACTGTCGACCGCCAGCAAGGTATCGCTGGCGGCACTGAAACTGCTGTCGCCGCCGTCCGCGTAAAGTGCCACCCTGGTGATGGCCGCACCCGCCACACCATCGTTGATCGTCAGTGCAATACTGGTAAGGGGATCATCGGACAAACTGGATATGCTGCCCAAGGGAATCATGGTAAACGTGCGTACCGCCGTATTGGTAAGATTCGCCGGCACACGCAACTTGGTAGATACCGTAGACACATAGGTGAGCGCGTCTGCCTTTTGATAAAACCCGCCCAGAACCACCGCCCCCATCAAGGCCACGCTTACCACAAACCGCTTCCACGCTTGGTTTTGAGCCACGCTATCTACGCGCCTTGACAACCACAAATTGGGTAAACTTGCCGCGCTTGATCAAAATCAGCACCTGATCGCCGACCCGTACGTGGTTGGCGAT
>JAHFDA010000041.1 GCA_023249225.1 bacterium | reverse complement strand
AAAAGGCGGTAAAGTAATCGAGGAGCAGGGCGTCGTTATGCTGAATAACCGGATACACGTCTATGAATTGCACCAGCTTGCGAAACATGCCGGGCTGACTGCGTGTGAAGTCGAGCAGGCGGTTTTCGATGTTCTGTTCCAGACTGCGTTGGGCCTGGATTGCGCGAACCTTTGCCAGCAGCGCACGCCCATGTTGCTGAACACTATTTTCGTCGGGGAAATCTGGCGTTAGAGACGCGATTAATCGCGTCTCTAACGCTATCCCTGCAATCTGGCGGCACTGTAAAACAATGGCCATGACTTCCTGCTTTTAATATACCCTGATTGGAAAGGGTTTAATCATCCAGACTAGGCTTCAACCGAAAAAGAGGATCCAAAACGCTTGGCATCCTGCTTTTTGTAGGCTGAAAAGCCGTTAATCATGCCTTGGATCAAGTGGCTCATGCGTTCCATGTGCCGCTGTTGTTCAGAGCTGCGCCAACTGGATCCCGCTGGGGCGTAATACGCAATGTCCTGGTCTTCAATCAACTTCAAGCGTTCAGGCACCGCATGACCGCCTTTGTTTTCATAGATGGCCACCACAGGATTGTGGGGATCCTGCAAACCCACAATCATCAAGTGTTTTTCTTGCTTGTGTGACAGATCCTGGGCGCTGGGATACGGCACGCCTTTGGGGTGGCTGTGATAAGTGCCGACATAGTCCAGGTCATGCAACGTAAAAAATTCACGGGCTTTTTGCAGGTCTTCTTTAGACAAACCGAACTCGCGGAATTTGACATTTTTTTCAGCCCAGTTAAAAACCGGGTATACGCCCAGGATCACGCCGTGCCGTCCGCCCAGCAATCCCCCGCTTTCTTCGGGATAATTCATCACCGTTTGACGGAGGATCAGTTCGTAATGCCGACGGATAATGATAAACATGGCACGCTTGGGTCAGATATTCTCCGGACGAGGATCACGCGCCATCAGTTGTTCCGCTGCTGTGCGCGGATCCAGATTTTCAAACAAGATGGCGTAGGTGGCCTGGGTAATGGGCATGTCAACCGCATGCCGTTTGGCCAGTGTCACCGCCACACGGGCCGTATGCACACCTTCGGCCACCGACACCATCGATCCTAAAATTTCGGGCAGCTTGCGTCCGCGTCCAATGTCTACGCCCACCGAAAAATTGCGCGAAAGCGGCGAACAGGTGCACACCAGATCACCCAGCCCCGAAAGTCCGTAAAAGGTTTCACGGCGCGCTCCCAGAGCAACCCCCAGCCTGGAAATTTCAGTGATGCCGCGCACAATCAGTCCAGCCCGCGCATTATAACCGTAACCCAGGCCCTCGATAATACCCGCCGCCAACGCAATGACATTTTTAAGTGTTCCCCCCAGGTAAACGCCTTTAACATCGTCATTGGTGTAAACCCGAAACGTCGCCGAATTCAACAGATTTTGAAAATATTCAGACCGATCAGCCCTTTGGGAAGCAATGACTGCGGTGGACGGAATCTGGCGCGCAATTTCGGCGGACAGATTGGGCCCCGAAAGCACCGCCAGAGCCCGGAGCACATCGGCCCCCAGGGTTTCGGCGTACACATCCAGCAGCGTTTTAAGACTGCTTTCCTCTAGGCCCTTGGTGGCGTTTAGCAGCGGCAGCTCCGGACGGATATAGGGTTTAAAGGTTTCCAATCCCCTGCGCAAAAATTGACTGGCCGTCACAAACATAGCTGCATCAGCGTCTTGCATAACAGCGTTGGCCTGGTGTGCCACCACAATGCTATTTGGCAAAGGAATGTCTGGTAAAAAAATTTTATTAACGCGCTGGTTTTGAATGTCCTGCGCCAACTGGGCATCGTGGCTCCACAGTCTAACTTGATGTCCATTGCGTGCCAGTTGCAATGCCAGCGTTGTACCCCAGGCGCCGATGCCCATCACCGCAATACAATTGGCTTTGGTTACCATGAAATTTTATGTTCAGTGCCAACATAGAGCCGACGGATATTATCCGCATGTTTATAACTGATAAAGCCGGCCGCAAGCACCGCAAGACCCGTATAGGCTTTGGGTAGCTCAAAGAGCGTAAACCAAAACGGCAGCAACCAGATCACGCACAGCGTGGCCAAAGACACATAACGAGTGCTGGCGATCAATGCCGTTGCAATCAACACCGAGATACCCAAGGCCAGAGGCGACAGAAAACATAAAATTCCCAATCCGGTGGCGGCGCCTTTGCCACCTTTAAAATGGGTCCAGGGAGAGTAAGCGTGGCCTAAAATGGCCAGCAGCGCTGCGGCGCTGACCGCCCAGGCATTATGCTGAAACAAAAATGCCCCCGCCAGACAAGCCAGGTAGCCCTTGAGCGCGTCTAAAAAAAGGCATGTGGCTCCCCAGACCTTGCCACAGGCACGCATCAAATTGGTAGCGCCATAGTTACCGCTGCCAATGTGCTTTAGATCAACCCCATGCATCCGGGCAATCAGCTGGGCAAACGGCAGAGATCCTAAACAAAAGCTAATCAGTACCAAAGCGAGCAGTTTAAGGGATAAGTCCACCTGTTAAATTGTACACAAAAAAATGGGAACGCTTATTCGTCCGAACCATCCAAACACATATAAGGTATGCGGACGTGGTTAGACCTGGCAAAAGCCAGGTCGGACAGTGATTTACGGTGCCCCTTGCTTACTGTGGCGTCAGAATGTTGCTGACGGTACTTTTGTGAAAACTGTTCTAAAAATGAAACCGGACTTTCTTCGTGTTCCACACACAGCGTGGGTTTTTCTTCTTCGTCATGCCAATAAAGAAACACAGAGTTTTCTGATTTTGGCAGCTTAAAATGCCGTTCCTGATGGGCTGGTTTTTCCAGAGCCTTAAGGATGGCTTGCATGACCTGGGGTTCAGCCAACAATTGTTCCTTGACTGATTCCTCGTCGCTTTCAAAATGAACACGGCTTTCCAAGAGGGTCCAGAAGTCTTGGTCAGACACTTCCGGAGAGGCTGCTGGGCGGTTGTCTAGTTCAGGCATCTTAACATCTATTTTTCCCAATATTACTTACCGGTAAACATTCTCATCCATCCAAAGATTTTCATGTTTAGCCTATAAAGACGTCTCCTGATAGCAGAGTCAATCTGCTCTACAATAAAAACATGCGGGTATTAGGTATAGACCCAGGTATTGCCAGCACTGGATTTGGTTGTATTGATACCGCTTCAGACCAAAGCTACCGCATGGTGGATTGTGGTGTGATCAAGACCTTGCCTAAAACCGACACCGGAGAGCGCCTGCATATCATCCACAATGAACTTTTCCATCTGATCAAACAGTTCACTCCAGATGTCCTGGTGGTGGAGCAGCTTTTTTTTAACACCAACCAAAAGACTGCTATTTTGGTCGGCCAGGCCCGTGGCGTGATTTTAATGACCGGCGCAAAGGCGCAGGTGCGTTGCCACGAGTTTACGCCCATACAGGTGAAGATGGCTGTCACGGGCTACGGACGCGCTGATAAAAAACAAGTGCAGGAAATGGTGCGTATTATTCTTAATCTAGAAAAAATTCCCAAGCCCGACGATGCCGCCGATGCCCTGGCGTTGGCGCTGTGTTACTGTCAGAACAAAAATTTTATAAGCCGTTCTTAAGATCTTTGACAATTTCCTTGGTGAAATAAGAAATGATCATGTCAGCCCCGGCGCGCTTGATTGAAAGCAACATCTCATTACGTACAGCACGCTCGTCAATCCAGCCCTTCATGGCAGCAGCCTTGACCATGGCGTATTCGCCCGACACGTTATAGGCGGCCACAGGCGCGTTAAAGTGCTCTTTGACGTCGCGGATAATATCCAGGTAAGCCAGGGCGGGTTTCACCATCACCATGTCGGCGCCTTCTTCTAAATCCAAGGCAATTTCGCGCAAGGCCTCACGGCGATTGGCGGGGTTTATCTGGTAGCCTTTACGGTCACCCGTGCGCGGCGCAGATTCGGCCGCTTCGCGGAAGGGACCGTAAAAAGCGCTGGCATATTTGGCGGAATAGGACAGAATGGGCAGCCCGCTGAAGCCACCCTTATCGAGCGTTTTGCGGATGGCGGCCACCCGGCCGTCCATCATGTCCGAGGGAGCCACAATGTCAGCGCCCGCTTCGGCATGAGACAAAGCTTCTTTGGCGAGCAATTCCAGCGTCTTGTCGTTGTCCACCTGACCGTCTTTATCCACCACGCCACAGTGCCCGTGGTCGGTATATTCGCAAAAGCATACGTCTGTTATCAACAACATGTTGGGAATTTCATGCTTTAAACTGCGAATGGTTTTTTGAATAATGCCCTGGTGCGCATACGCTTCAGAACCCAGCGCATCTTTTTTGCGCGGAATACCAAAGAGCAGCACCGCTTTAACACCCAGGTTGGCAAGACTGCGGACTTCATCCAACACACAGTCTAAGGTCAACTGCTCCACCCCCGGCATGCTGGGCACAGCGCGCCGGGTCTTGCTGCCATGGATGACAAAAATGGGCTGAATAAAATCAGAAACATGCAGATGCGTCTCCTGGACGATATCCCGCAGCGTGGCGCTCTGCCGCAAGCGGCGTGGACGGTGTTCTGGAAAAGACATCCAATTCATTCTGAACCCCTGCCAGGTCACCCGCAAGTAGAGACATGCCGGATCTATTGGGCCGTCTTCTCAATCTGTTGATAAGAGATGTCCGGAAAGTGGGCAGACTGCCGGGCATGTTCAATGGTCAAATTGACCGGGTTTCCATCCATATCCAAGTCAATGTAAACATTTTCAGATATTTCACAGGTTTCCTTGACCGGTTTATCTGTAAATTCCATTAAGGCGGTATCTGTGTCTGAAAAATATTTGATGTTCATCTTTAATCCTCCTTAAAATTCCGGTCAAAAAACGCATTATGTACGGTATTCCCATCTTTTAACAAAATAACACGTAAAATCTTATTCTCCGACTCGATTTTTACCCATTTTCTTATACGCCCATCCGATTGGATCTGGGTTTTGAGTGGTTTATCAATCGCCATTTTAATCCACTCCTCCCGGATTATCTTTCGATCAGGTCTACGCTTGGTATATAAGAAATATTCTGTAAACTTCATGCCGACTATTTTACAGCAACAGGCGTTACCCGTTTAAACCCCCCGAAATATGGGTAAATCTTCAGGAGGATGACTCTGTCCTTATTGCAGCGCACGGTGGCTAAAAAGACCGTCCAGGAGCCCGCTGTGCCTGCCGCCCCTCCGGCGTTTGATTTTGCTGCTTCGGTCAATCCTTTTGGCGACGAAGTCGACGCGTTTTTGCACGACTTTTTTGACGCCCACCGCGCAGCCGTATTGGAACAGCTGGCGCAAAGCTCACGCGATGCCCAAGTGCCTCCAGCGCAATCCCGTTTTTCATTTTTCCACGTCGTTACACGTTTAAGAACCCATGGTTTATTTTTTACGCTGCGCACTTGGACTCTGGATGCGTGGCGCCTCTTTGCGGGCATTCCCGCTGCGGAAGAAGATTCGCAGGAGAAAATCCGCGAAACCCATATGGCCGCCATGCGCACACTCATGCAGGCGCAAAGCTCCAACGCCTTTGCTTCCATATTTCGTTTCGGAGCTTTCAGCCTTCCGGAGCTGCGCCGTTACATTCCGGAACTGCGCCGCGAACTTGGTTTGGAAAGCTGGTGGAATCTGGCGGAAGTGGCACGTTTTTTTCAGCGCATTGCCATGGAAGATCCGCAATCAACGCTGGCCCAGACCGCGCGCACGGCCTACGCCGGCTACGCCCAAAGTGGCCTGATCCGCGACGACATGCATATATTGCTCACCCGGGTTTTTGAAGAAGCCCCCATGCGCCTTTGCACCTACATCCAGAATCAGGCCGAAAGTCCGCTGCGCGCGCTGGTAGAACTGGTGAGCAACGCCGTGGACGCCCATTATCCCGGCGGAAAAAAGATTGGCCGTTTTGGCGTGGGCTTTTACCAGTCGCTGGCCTTTGCGCTGGGCGACCCGCAGGCCGAAGTAGAAGTGGACACGCGCCACGCCGAGGACAAGCCCCTGCGCCTGCGTTTTCGCAGCACTGCCAAAGGCGACATGCAGGTGCGGCCCGAAGCCTCGCAACGCGTCAAGACCGGAAGCACCGTACGCGTTAAAAAACATTTGACGGCTGAACAACAAAAAGCCCTGCGCGACTACCTGGTGGAACACCTGGCCTTTAACACGCGCGCGGTACTCATGGTCGATGGCGAATATATCAACCAGATCCACAACTTGAACTACATCAACGGCGGACGCATTGAACTGGCGGGCCTGCCAGTGATCGAGATCAATATCAGCGCCAACGGCTTTGAAGTCATCGACCACGGCGTGGGCATGCGTATACAAGACGCTTTTGAAAAACTTTTGGTTCCTAAAGAATCCGGCAAGCGCGAGGAAACTTTGGTCGACGAAGCCGGAGCCGCCACCGAAACGCGCCTGTTCTACTCTGATCCCGTCCCCGCTGGCCAAATGACCCGCTGCCGGGCGCAAATCCAAATTAGCGGCGTCAAAATCGAAAGCTTTGAGTTTGCGGGCGTCGACCTGCCGGAACATTTTATTTTGGAACTCCCACCCGACAGCTGGGTACCGGAATCGCGCAACCAAATTGAGGTCAATCCCGCCGTCATCGCCGGGTTCAAGGCCATGGTGGCCAAAGTCCTGACGCGCGCCGAGATCCAGCCCAAGGCACCGCTCATTAATGCCCTGGGCGCACTCGCCCGCGAACTGCAAAAACGCAACAACACTGATGACAATTTGGAAAGCGCGTTAAAAGTCGCCGTCGAGGCACATTACCAAAATAAAAAAATTCATCTTGCGCCCAACCACCCGGACTTTTTAAGACTGGCCTGGGCGCAACATGGACAGCCCGTGGAATTTTTACACCACGAACGTTACGAGGAACATGGCCAAATAAAAACCTCCAGCGTATTCGACTACGCCCCCGCGCAGTGGGGCCTGCAGCCGCACCCGCATTTTGTGCCGCGCCCCGGAAGCCGCTACCAGCTTTTTATTGCCGACTTTGCCCCGCACGAGCCGGACACCCTGCCCTATTTTGTATATGGCGACCACATCTTTATGAGCCGCGCCTTTTTTGAACGTTACCAACACGAAGCCGCCGTGCTCAACGAAGTGCTTAACTTTCAGGTCGATGATGGCGAAAGCGTCGCCCTGCTGGGAGAGTTCCGTATTCCGACTCCTGCCCTGCAAAGCGGAACGTCCACCCCCAGCGGAGCGGAAACAAATTCGTCTGCCACACCCGCTTTTGATCCCACCGATCGTTTTGCCGTACGGAACCACCAGGTAACCCATGCTATTGCAGCCAAACAAGAAACATGGAACAGCATGTTATCCGGTATCAGCGGCCCAGACCGCTTGGCCTTGCAGGCGCGCCTGCGGCGGGCCGAAATTGCCCATATGTGCGTCGACGACCTTGATACCTTGCGCCGCCTGTATGTGTCCGGCGCTACGTTGACCGAACGGCGCCAAGCGCTGCATCAGTGGCCCACCAGCCGCCACAACAGCGCCCTTTTGAGCGCGCTTAGCCAGACCGGCAGCGCAGAAGAATTTGATGCACTGCTGCAAAGCGCACGGCAAAACCTTGTAAACGAAATGCAGTCGGGCGCGCTAAGCTCCGCTGAACTCGATTTGATACGGCGCGCCCAACAACTGACGGGCCTCGACCAGACGCTTGAGTTGCTTGGCTATCGCCTGCAGGCCATAGGAAAAATTGAATCTGACCAGCTAAAAGTTTTTTCGACCCGGAATGGCAAGTATTTGTTTAGTGGCGATTTAAGCACTTACCATTTATTCAAAGTGTCTGGCAACGCACTGGTGGAAGTTCCGCCACCGCCGGGTCTGGAATACGACATCCTCTTCGAGCGCGACTCGCACGGCATCTGCCGTCTTAAAGGCGCTGATCATAAATATACCCACTGGCGCCTTGATGCGGACGATCAGTGGGAGCCTGTGCCTGCTGGCGAAAAAGTCGCTTCCACGTTGAGCTTTTCATTCCTCGACGTATTTTTCCGCTCCGGCGAGAATGACGTACCACTCTCCCGGGGATACCACCGGCGCGGCCGGGCGATTTATGCCACCAGCACCGGAAACAAAATATATGAATTACCTATACACGTAGACGTTGATTGGATACACCCGATTGAACCGCACGAGGGTCTGATGTTTGTACAACGTGATACCGCTCTCAAACATCCACACCTGTATCACCTTACAGCCCAGGGCGTCCGAGAAGTTGACGTCAGCGCGCTGGGGATCAAGGATAATGAAATTTTCTTCTTCTACCCCCTGCTGGTGGGCGGCGAAACCTTGCTGGCCGTTCGCCATGTCGATGTTGTTGCCAGCAGTTTTAAAGGTGTTGAAGAAGAGGTCACACGCATACGCATCTGCCGTTTTGATGGTGAAAAACTAGTGGATTTGTCGCCTGAAATTTTAAAAACCAAGACTCGGAAAACACTACCCCGCTATACATTTGGTGATCGATGGTATCACTCTAGAGAGCAGGAAGATACCCCAAAGAATTCCCCGATTGTAGAAAACCTAGACTGCTATATTGTCACCCTCAATGGTCAGGAACTACTCCAAATTGACGCTGATGACGATACTTTCTTTTACGAATTCACCGGCCAGGAATTCAGGCTGATTGACTCCATTCCCAGGCGCAACACAGTGCTTCAAACACCATTTGATCATGAAGAACACCTGTGGTTCGGACAGACCTACGGCCTCCATGCGCTGGTGGACGGAACTTTGGTGGAAGTTCCCAATGATTCCCGCACACGGTATTACCCACTGCCCGCCGAAACTGGTCTGGCGGGTCACTGGATCAAGCTGGTCGGCGACCACACATACCACATGGCGCCCCGCCCCAACGCTGGCGAAGCTCTGGCCCAGCTACTCACGCCCGCCGAAGAATTTATCGCCGCCCACGCCACTTTATTTGCCGCACAAGCCGGGCGGCGGCGGAACTTGTTTTTGAACCTGGCGCATTGGGCGGCGCAGGCCGGCGCGCAAACTCCTACAACGGAACAGTTGTTTTGGATGACAGTGATTCCATCGGAAATTTATGAACGCTTTACCCCGCAGCACATTGCGCGTCTGCAAACGCTATTGGGCGAACGCGGGCAGGATCTCGGCTACGTGCTGCAAGTGATGGGGTTTTTTGCGGATCTGTCCGGGGAACCCGCGTTGCACCAGCGCTTTGAGCTTTACTTTGACAAGTTCTGCGACCTTTACCGGCACGGCGCCAAAGGTTTTGAACAAGTACGCGAGGCGCTCGAAAAAACCTACCCCGATGCAAATCAAAAAAACCTTAAGGGTTACCAGTACCTAAGCCGCAAGCCCGAAGACGCGCCCGCCGACGTGGCGCCCTTTGTGGAATGGCTGAACAACCCCGACGCCGAACTGCTTGAAGAACACACAGATGCGGATTCTTTTTGGGAAGGCACGCCGCTTGAAAACGTGGCGCCGCAGTCGCTGGGCAGTTTGCTGTATCACATTCAAAGCCACCGCAAAACCTTTAAGCGCGTGCGCGAGCGGCTAAAGGACAAAGCTCCCCATCAGCCACGTTGGAAAAAGATTCTGGTCGATCTGTTGCAAAAACTGCTGCGGTTGCCGGGCACGGAGGATCCGGTGGCCATCCTTGGCCAAAGCGTCACAGAACACGCCCGCCGCAAAGTCAGCGAGCAGATTTTGCAAACCATCGGCAGCCAGGATCACTCGCTGCATATATGGATCCGCGAACTGGTGCAAAACGCCCGCGATGCCATGCTCCAGTCCGGGGCCGCCGGGCAAACGATCGTCATGAATAGCTACCTCGCGGCCGGCCGCTGGATCTTTAGCGTATCTGATCCGGCGGGTATGGATCTGCATACGGTGCTTAATTATTTGCTTGTGCCAGACGAAACCACCAAGTTGCGCGGCGACGCCGCCGGCATTTTTGGCCAAGGTTTTTTTACGGTATTTCAGGGCGCGGACGAGGTGCTGCTCAAAACCAGCACGGGCAATGGCATCATCAACTATCTGGCGCTCAAGGCCCATTACGAGACCGCCGCGGACGGAAGCAAAAAACTTGCGGATATTACTGTAGAACGCCTCGAACAACGGAGCGGCCACTACAAAGGCAGCGAAGTGCGCCGCGTCATTGACGCCGACAGCGCCACCCTGCCGCCCAGCCTGGAAGCCAACATTGTGCGCCACCGCTGCCAGCGCTACGTGGGCGTCGTGGATCGGGTGGCGGTCACGCTCAACGCCGTGCCGGTCAATGCCGGTCCGGTGGAAACGCTGGCATCGGTTGCCACCCCCTGGGGAAACTTAAGCGTTCTGACCGCCCATGACCACCATGTGCGCCTGACCAAGGAACGTTTATATATCAATGAAGTCAGCCGCGAAAAATACCGGCCCTTTGTTCCCGAGTGGCTGTGGCAAATGCTGGCCGCGCAGGGCGCCGGCGTGGATCTGCCCGCGGGACTTACGCTGACGCGCACGCGCAATGCGCTGGCGGGCGAAGATTCCGTGCTTCCGGAACTGCAAAAATGCGTGGCCGTGGGGGCTTATCAGGCCTTGTTGCGTTTGTACCTGCAGGGGCAGCTCGAAATTCCGGGCATCCCCGCCGATTACTTGCACAATCCCATCCGCGAAGAAATGTTCATCCGTCCGGACATTGCCACCGATGCCGCAAAAATCAACCACGGCCTTTGGAGTCAGGTGGATTTTGAAAGCTATCAGGGTGCGGATAACAAATACCGGCTGATTGAACTATTGCTCGGCCTGGAAGTGGACGGCGTTTCGCTGACGCAAATGCGCGGGGCCATTCAAAACAAACATCAAAGCAAAGCGTTGGATGCGTTAAGCTCCGCATTGGGGAGCTCTGTGCACGGCGCCCAGGTCATGACTGCGGTGGCGGCGGCGGCCAAAGCCTTTAACCAGTGGCAGCCCGAAGATCCCGAAACCCGGGCCCGGCGCCTTGCGGAACTCCAGGCGGAATATGCGCCGGAACTGGAAGCCCTGCATGGAATGTCGCTGCGCCTGCTCGATGCCATGGAAGCCGGTCACGGCGTCACCGTCGAGTGGAGCTACAACAGCAAGACCCCGGATTTAGCCCACGTCGATCTTAAATCTAAAACGGACGCCATTGTTTTCAACCTGGCCAATGCCGAAAATCTGCTCCAAAACCTGCGCAAGATCAGCGAAAATAAACTCGCGCCCGCCGAGTATCAGCGTTTTGTCCGGAACTTCCTCAACGTCATCGCCCACGAATTTGCGCACGTCATGGAAAAGCGCCGCTACAACCGGCGGGACGAAGATGGAAACATAGTGGGCCTCAAGCGTACCCACCAGCGCGACCGCGAGATGCCCGAATCCTTCCGCGTGCTGATGAGCGGCAACATGGCCCGGGTGGCCAATAGCGATCCGGCGCTGCAGTTCTGGTATATTTAAAACCGCCCTATGGCAGCCAAGACATCCAACCCAGACGATTTGTTGTTTGAAGTTGTAACCCCGCTTGGATTTCGGGTTCGTGTGAACCGATCCTATTGGGAGCTCATCATAAATACCAAGCACCCGATTATGGCCGGTCGTGACGGGGATGTCCGAAAAACACTCGAAAATCCGGATGAGGTGCGGATAAGCCGCAGCGACCCACAGGTATACTTGTTTTATAGGACAGAACGCGCGGGACGTTGGGTTTGTGGGGTGTCCAAACGGCTGGAGTCAGAAGGTTTTTTAATAACGGCCTATCCGACAGATTCTATCAAGGAAGGTGAAAAAATATGGCCCAAGTAAAAGTCTTTTACGATCAAACAGGAAACACCCTGACGGTTTGGTTTGGAAACCCCAAAGACGAGTATGTTTGCGAGGAGACCGGCGAAGAAGTCATTCTGATGAAAAGCAAAACCGGACAGGTCATCGGTTTCGAGAAATTAAATTTTTCTTCCGCCAAGTCTGGACATCTTCAAGTTGCTTTTGAAACACAACAAGCCGCGTAAGATTTTGCGGGTCTACCCCTGCCCTTTTACAAATTGGAGCAAGACCTTCACCAGCGCATCCATCGTGGCTTCGCTGGCTTGGGCCACAATTTTAATCTGATGCTTTTCTGCGGCTTCCGAAGTAATCGGTCCAATGGAAATGCCCTGGATGCTTTGGGAATCGAGCCCCTGTTTGCGCAGCAGGGCTGAAAAATGTTCCACGGTTGACGCGCTGGTAAAGGTGACAAAGTCTGGTGGCGCGGTCTTCCACAGGTCGCGCAGCGCCAGATTTTCAGCGGGCAAGGTTTCGTACAGGTCAACCATGCTGACGAGCGCCCCGCGCGCGCTTAGTTTTTCGGGCAGCAGGCTGCGCGCTTTTTTGGCCCGCGCCAGAATCACCTGACGCCCGGTAAGGTCTTCGGGCAGAGCCGCCAGCAGACCTTCGGCCTGAAACTGCTCACGCGGCACGACATCGGGCGACAGACCATATTTCTGCAGGCAATCGGCCGTGCTCTTTCCGATCACCCCAATTTTAACTCCGGCCAGGCTACGGGCATCGCGTCCCGACCCAAACAGCTGATTCAAAAAGATCTCGGCCCCATTGGCGCTGGTAAACAGCAACCAGTCCACATGCCGCAGCGATTCAAACAAGGGCTCAAGCGATTCCTGGGTGGGCTTGATTTCAATCACGGGCGTTTCCAGCACTTGGGCGCCGCACTCCCGCAAGCGTTCTGAAAGTTCTGAACTTTGCTGGCTGGCGCGCGTCACCCAGACGGTTTTGCCAAATAATGGCAAGCGCTCGAACCAACATAATGTCTTGGTGTAACGCACCACGTCGCCCACCACCACAATGGCCGGTGCCTGGATTCCAGATTTTTCACAGCGCTCCACCAAGGTGCTTAAAGTGGCCACCACGGTTTTTTGCTTGATCAAGGTGCCCTGCGACACCAGCGCCGCAGGCGTATCGGGTGCTTTTCCATGCGCAATAAGTTCCCTGCAAATTTCTGACAGCATCGACACGCCCATTAAGATCACCAGCGTATCGAGTTGGGCCAGCACGGGCCATTTAAGCGGATGGTGGTCAGCCTGGTCTTCGCGACGGTGTGCGGTAATCACCGCAAATTCGGCCCCGGCCTGACGATGGGTCATCGGAATACCGGCAAAGGAGGCGGCCGTCAGCGCCGAAGTAAGCCCTGGCACGACTTCAAAGGAAACACCGGCGTCAAAACAAGCTTTGGCTTCTTCGGCTCCGCGTCCAAACACATAAGGGTCGCCACCCTTGAGACGCAGCACAACCTTGTTCTGGCGGGCATATTTGAGCATCAAGGCCTGAATATCTTCCTGACGCATGCGGTGCGCCACGCCGGGAGCCTTGCCGACATCAATTTTTTCGCAATCGGGCGGCAACAGGGCCAGGGTCTCCGAAGAAATTAAGCGGTCGTATAAGCATACGTCAGCGCGCTTGAGCACGGCATGGGCTCTTAGCGTTAAGAGTTCCGGATGGCCCGGGCCGGCACCTACAATGTAGACGTTTGCCATTTGCTTAAGATCCGTCCCGCTTCTGTCAACACTTTGTCAGCCATCGCTACTGCCAAAACCATGGCATCCGCTCCTTCGACCACATGATAAAAACCCGTAAAGCCCGGTCGCCGAGGCAACATCACGTGCATACGAAACTGGCCCGTGTGGGCGCTTACATAAATTCCGATCGGCATGTGACAACCGGCTTTGATGCGCTGGAGCACGGCCCTTTCGGCTTGCACTGCGTCAAAACTTTCGGGGTCATTGAGACGCTGGCACATTTTTCGCATGGCCACATCGTCATGCCGACATTCTACAGCCAGAGCGCCTTGTGCCGCTGCGGGTATATGGGCAGGGCCTTGCAGCAGCACCCGGGGCGGACTGACTCCCAGGCGCAGCAAGCCAGCTTCGGCCATGATCACGGCCGCATAGTCTCCCTGGTTCAGTTTTTGAAGACGGGTATCTACATTGCCACGCAGTTCCACAAGCTGCAGGTCGCTTCTTTCGGCCAAGGCCTGGAACTTGCGGCGCGGTGAGCTTGTGCCCACACGGGCCTGGGGTGCTAAATCTAGCAAGCTGACTGGGTTCTGACCTTCGGCCACAATCAAGGCATCATAGGGCGATGCGCGCCTGGGAATGGCGGCAATGACAGAAGCCGTGGGCATTTCGGCCGGCAGATCTTTACAACTATGTACCAGCAAGTCGACCTCCCCGCGCCATAGCGTTTCCTGCAAGGCTTTTACAAATACGCCAGCGCCACCCAAAGAAGCCAAAGGCTGATCGGTGATGAGATCGCCTTCGGAACGAATCGGAAGTAATTCAAAGGTTTCATGCGGAAAGGCTGTTTTAAGTTGTCCCAGGACCTGCCGGGCCTGTCCCAACGCCAGGCGTGAAGCCCGGCTGCCAATGCGAATATTCATAAAAAAATGCGGTGGTAGGTGGCCGTGGTTAAACTGTTGCTAAGTAAATTAATGAGCAGGCCGGCAAAGCACAGGCTGACCCACACCATGCCCTGGCGACCTTGCAAGCGTCCCCGCGCCCGCAAGCTGACCACACTGACGTACAAAAACCAGGTGGTTCCGGAAAGTAAGGCTTTAAAAGCATCGCCTGCGGTCCAGGAAAGATCGGGCAGCATACGCACGATTCCTCCGGCCAGACCCAGAGTCAACAGCAACACACCCCATTTTAAGCAACGGTCGGTGTGCTGACTTAAGGTTTCGAGCGAGACCCCCTGGGCCAGTTTGCCAAGCCGTGACGTCTGGCGCATGAGCAGCGCCAGCAGCAGATAACTTAAGGCTGTTAATCCACCGATCCCTAACAAGGCATAGGCCATGATCAGGCACTGCACATGCACCCACAGCCAGGGGCTACCTGAAAACAGGGCTTCGGGCTGACCCAGGTGCTGAAGCCCCAACGAAAAACCCAGCATCAGCGTGGCCAGAGGCGCCACAAACATCACGGCATAATCATTTTTATGGGTCATTTGCCAAAGCAGTGACAAGCCCACCAGAACAGCAGGCAGCAAATTTAAAAACATGGCAAAGCTAAGCGTCAGATGACCCGTGCTCCAAAAGGTATAGGCCAATCTAGCCGCATGGACGCTAAAAGCGCCCCACAACAAGCGTTGCGTGGCATGAAACCACCCGGCTTCGTGCCGCCAAAACGCCTTATGGGCACAGACCGAGGCCAGCAGGTATATTCCAAAAATGGCCAGGTCAATCAGGAGCATTAAGATACCGGCTCTTTTTGCGAGACTTTAAACAATTGCCGCAGAATTTCTTCGTGGGGTTGTACTTGTCCCGTAATCGGAAGGTCTTTGATGCGGTTAATGGGTTCGTGAAGCACCTGGTTCATCAACTGTTTTGTAAAGGCATCTAAACTGGCGCGTTCAGCCACAGGCAAAACCTGACTGGCATATTGAACATACTGGCTGCGAAGCTGCTCGGCGGCATGGGTGAGTGCCTGGATCTGCAGACTGGTCTGGCTGCGGCCGTGCCAATTCATAAAACGACTGGTTTCCGCGTCTACCATACCCTCCACAAGCGCAATATCCTGCTGGCGTGTTTTAAGATTTTCAGCCACAAGGCCCCGCAGATCGTCAATGTTATATAGGTAAACATCATCCAGGACACTCACGGCGGGATCGACGTCACGCGGGACGGCAATATCTACAATAAACAAAGGCCTCCCGCCCCGATGCCGCAAAACCTGCTGCAGTAAGGTTGCATCGACCAGGGGCTTGGGGGCACCGGTTGAAGAGATAAAAATGTCGGTTTCCACCAATTGTTCGGCAAGCTCGGTATAGTCATGGGCTTTACCCTGCCATTTGGCAGCCAGCATTTGTGCGCGTTCAGGGGTTCGATTAATCACCCTGATTTGACGAACACCTTTTTCACGCAGATGCATCAGCACCAGCTCGGCCATTTCGCCCGCACCCAGCACCAGCACGGGATGACGGTCAAAATCAGAAAAAATACGACTGGCCAGATCCACTGCCACTGACGGCACCGAAGTATGGCCCGCTCCGATGCGCGATTTGCTGCGCGCCTGCTTTCCAACCGCCACCGCATGGTGGTAAAGCCGGTTCAAAATAGGGCCACTGGCGCGATTGCGTTGGGCCTCATAGAAAGCTGCTTTCAGTTGGCCAAGCACCTGATACTCCCCCACCACCAGCGACTCTAAGCCTGCTGCCAGGCGTAAGACGTGCTCGGCGGCTGATCGTCCCTGGGCAATAAAAAACGGAGCTGCATCGGCCAGCGCAGGCCCTCCCTGGGAAACAAAGTAGGAACGCAATTCGTCAATGGCGCGCGGAGAGCTTATGGCCGCCATCACCTCGGTGCGATTGCAGGTGGAGATAATGGCGTTTTCAGTGACGGCCTGCAAATGCCGAATGCCGTGCAAGGCCTGGCTTAACAAGGGACCTTCCCACAGCAATTTCTCGCGCAGCATCAATGGGCTGGTTTTATGGTTTACGCCGAATACAAGCAACATACCGGTCAAGCAGTCCTCCTGGCCGTGCAGCCAGCCCAGTCATTATATCCTGCACTATTCATAGCATAGTAGGGATTAAGGCTGATAGGGATTGCGTTCACGCAGCGCCTGCCAGACCAAAGGCGGAAAACAAGCCTCGATTTCGGGTCGCATCCAGGCCGGTTTGGCCAGTTCGGCCCGCAGATAAGTAGACGAAAGATCGGGTAACTGCAAAGGCCAATAGTAGACCCGGTCAGGATAATCCTGCATCAATTGAAAGATCACTTCGGGTTCAATGCCCACGCGTCCAATGGCGAGAATAATGAATTCATCAAGAATGCGCTCTGGATCCTTCCAGGCCCATAAGGTTTCAATCGAATCGGCGCCCTGCACATAAACGGCGGGACTGTTCCAGCCATATTGCCGTTGCAGGTGTCGTAACGTATCAATGGCGTAATGCGGTCCCGGAGTTTCAATTTCAAAGGGATCAATAGAAAAACGTTCATCTTCAGATAAGGCTGCTTCAACCAAACGCATGCGTTCTGCAGCGGACACCGGTGAAAGTGTCTTGTGCGGCGGCTGGTGGGCAGGCACCACCACATACGGCGAAAATGCCATCCCCTGGGCGGTGAGATTCAAAAGATCGCCATGCCCTCTATGAAAAGGGTCAAGGCTGCCGCCAAAAACTGCCGGGCAGCCCTGCAGCGCAACGAGTTCCTCAGGAACGGATATGTCCCTGGCCTGTAACGACATATTGATAGGTGCACAACTCCGGCAGACCAAGGGGTCCCCGGGCATGCAATTTCTGGGTGCTGATACCCATTTCGGCGCCAAAACCAAACTCTCCGCCATCGGTAAAACGCGTGGAAGCATTGATCATGACGGCGGCGCAATCAATGCCTTTTTTAAACTGGTCAATGACCGAAGGATCTTCGGCCACAATCGCTTCGGTATGCTGGGTGCCAAAGCGGCGAATGTGGGCACAGGCCGCGTTGACATCGGCCACTACTTTAACAGCCACAATCAGATCCAGAAATTCTGTATCAAAATCTTGTTCGGTTGCGGCTGTGACGCTGGCATCCAGTGCGCGGATACTTTCGTCGGCGCGAATGTCTACCCCCGCCTGGCGCAATAACGGAAAAAGCTGGCGCACCATTTCAGCGGCAATCGGCTTTTGAAACAAAAAAGTCTCGGCCGCGTTGCACACCGAGGGCCGCTGCACCTTGGCGTTATAACAGATCTTGACCGCATGATCCAGGTTGGCCGATCCATCCACGTATACATGGCAATTGCCTTCTCCGGTTTCAAGTACTGGAATACGGCTTTCGTTTACCACCCGTTGAATGAGTTCGCTGCCCCCACGCGGAATAACCACGTCAATGATGCCCCGCAGTTGCAGAAGCTCCGACACCGCCGCGCGGTCGCTGTCTGTGACCAGGGCAATGATTCCGGGATCCAGTGCCGTTTGCACCAGGGCCGCTTGCATGATCTCCACCAGCGCCCGGTTGGTGTTTAGCGCAGAACGGCTGCCACGTAATAACACGCAATTGCCACTCTTGAGCGCCAACGCCGCTGCATCAACCGTCACGTTGGGCCGGGCTTCATAAATGATCGCCACCAGACCCAAAGGCACACGTACTTTTTCAATGTGCAGGCCATTGGGCCGTTTGTAAGCATCGAGCAAAGTGCCAACCGGATCAGGCAGTCTGACAATCTGTTGTACCGTTTCAACCAAGTCGTGTATGCGCCTGGCGTTAAGACTAAGCCGATCAATCAGCGCTTTACTTAAACCCTCTGCCTGGCCTTGGGCGATATCGCGCGCATTGGCTTCTAGAATAAGCGCCTGATTGTTCTCGAGGGCCTGCGCTATTTTTTCGAGAGCGGCGTTTTTTTCAAAGGTCGGCGTGGCTGCCAAAGTCAACGCCAGCGCCTTGGTGGCGCGTGCCAGCCTGACGATATCGGATTCTGTGGCCGTGTGCATGGGGGGCCCTAGTGCGCTCGTGCGGAGGCGTCTATGCGCTGGGCTTTAAAATGCGTACCCAGCCGGGCCCCGTCAAGAATCTTTAAGATGACATCGCGTTCGCGCCCATGGGCCACATACACTTCGATGCCTGCTTCAGTGGCGGCACGGGCGGCCTGAATCTTGCTGCTCATGCCGCCCCGCCCGTGCTTGCTAAAGGTTTGTGAGACAAAGGTTTCAATGTCTCGGGTGACCTTGTCGACTTCCTGGATCAAGATGGCGTTGGGGTTCTCATCGGGATCAGAATTAAAGAGACCCTCCTGGTTGGTGAGCAGAATCAGTTTGCTGGCCTGCATCAGGATGGCCACCATGGCCGACAGCTCATCGTTATCGCCAAAGCAAATTTCTTCAACCGCAATGGTGTCGTTTTCATTGACCACGGGCAGCACAGCCTGGGTCAGCAAGGTACGCATGGTATTTTGCGTGTATTCCGCGCGACGGGGATCTTGCAGGCCATCACGCGTCACCAAAATTTGGGCAATGTGAATACCCTTGGGTTCCATAAAACGGGAATATTCGGACATCAGCACAATCTGGCCCACAGCCGCAGCAGCCTGCTTTTCTTCGGTTGATTCGGGTTTAAGCCCAAGACGTTGCGAGCCGCAAGTAATGGCCCCGGAACTGACCCAAATGACTGGCACGCCGCGCTTGAGCACCGCCGCAATCTGATCCGTCAGATAACGCACATTGTTAAGATCAAGACGGCCACTTTCGGTGGTCAATACGTTGCTGCCCGTCTTGATCACAATGGGTTTCATGGCTTGTATTTTATCAAACGGTGGTATCAAGCAGACTTAACAGACCCGGCAGGCCCTGGCGACTGGCAGCCGAAAGCACGCAGACCTGATCATGCTGCTTTAAAAATACCTGGGTCCAGTGCTTGGCACGTTCGGGGGTGATCAGATCCATCTTGGTCAGTACAATGACCGCCGGCAGCGCGCGCAAGCGCTTGCCAAACTGTTTAAGTTCCGCCAATACTTCGCGGTACGAAGCCAGTGGGTCGGCATGTTCGATTTCAGAAATATCCACCAGGTGCAACAAAAGACGCGTGCGTTCAAGATGTTTCAAGAAACGAATGCCCAATCCGGCTCCCACATGCGCGCCGGCAATTAATCCCGGGACATCTGCCAAAATCAACTCACGCCCCGAAGGCAATTTGGCAACGCCCAGATTGGGATACAGTGTGGTAAAGGGATAATTGGCAATTTTGGGATGGGCCCGCGTCACCGCCGCCAGCAAGCTGGATTTTCCTGAATTGGGCAGACCCACCAGACCCACATCGGCCAGCAGTTTTAAGGACAATTTTAAAAAACGTTCCTCCCCTGCCAAGCCGGGCTGTGCAAAACGGGGCGCCTGTCGGCGGGCAGTGGCAAAAAACGCGTTGCCCTTGCCGCCCAGACCACCTTTGGCAAGCAAGACTTCCTGATCTTCGCGCAATAAGTCAAACATCAACTGCTTGTTTTCGGGATCATACACTTCGGTCCCCTTGGGAACCTCGATGACCAGTGCGGGTGCATCCTTGCCATGTTTGTTTTTGCCGCCACCCTTGCCGCCGTTTGCAGCCTGGTAACGTTGCTTGTAGGTAAGATCGTAAAGGGTTTGGATGCTGGTATTGACCCGCAGCAAAATATCGCCGCCCCGACCCCCATCACCGCCATCGGGTCCGCCGCGAGGCACATATTTTTCGCGCCTAAACGCAACCATCCCAGGACCGCCGTGACCGGCGTGAACCTGAATCAGTGCTTCATCAACGAACTGAAACGCGCTGCTTGTCTTTGGCGATGAATTCAAACGATACCCGACCTTGGGCCATAGAAAAAAGTGTAAAGTCCTTGCCCGATTTTACATTTATGCCGGGATGAAACTGGCTTCCGCGTTGCCGCACCAAGACTTCACCGGGTCCCACCAACTGGCCGCCATAACGCTTGACGCCCAGGTACTGTGGATTGCTGTCGCGGCCATTGCGTGTGGCGCCTTTACCTTTTTTATGTGCCATGAATTATGCTCCTGCAATTTCCTCAATCTTAATGCGGCTATAGACCTGACGATGTCCGATGGTCTTGTGATAACCCGTCTTGCGTTTAAATTTAAAAGCGATGGTTTTTTTGGATTTTTCCTGACCCAGCACAGTGGCTTTGACGCTGTGGCCAGTGACATAGGGCGTGCCTAAGCTGACTTTACCCTGCTTGTCAGAAATCAACAGCACCTCACGGATTTCGACACTGCCTTCAGTCTGCAGTAGTTTTTCAATGAGAATCTCGTCACCGGCGCTAACCCAATACTGCTTGTTTCCAGATTCAATGATGGCGTAAGTCATAGGCTTACTATGGTAAAAATTACCTTGAAAAATGTCAATGAGTTAAAACAAGGGTTTTTCGTCAGCATCCAGCGAAGCCTGGCGGTGCAGGCGCACGGCATCAAAACCTTCACCCAGGCTGTGTAACAATTCCAACGGCTTGACGGTGCCCGTTTCGCTGCTTGAAAGGCGCATGTCTAAACTGTCCGGAGCACTGAATGCCAAGCGGCGTACCAGGGGTTTGATATCCAGTTCGCGCACGTGTTTTTTGGTTTTTTTATGGATCAAGCGCTGATCAGCCGTCTGAAAATCATGGACGGCCTGCTCCAGGGCTTCCCCGCCCGGAAAGACCTTAAGACTGTAGTCGGCATAACGCAAGAGCTGCATCAAGCTGCTCTTCAAGGTAGGCGCCAAAATAAGCTTGTCGATGACGATATGGGGGTTAATCGCCTGCGCCAGTTTTTCATGGACTTGCCCGAGAGCGGTCCACTGACTTAAACGAATTTCACCATATTCGCAGGCGCTGGTGGCGCCGACCACCAATGGCAGTCCAAAACTTTGGCGTATGCGCGGATTAAAACCCTGCGAGTGGGCTACCGGCAGACCGCTGCGCCGCCAGGCACGTTCGAACTCACGCATGATGGCCAGGTGTCCCACCCAATTCAGCGGTTCGTGTACTTGATATTTAAACCAAAGCAGTTGTTCCATGATGACCTTATAGCAGGCCTGTCAGCCAATGGGCTGCCCAGTTAATGTACCCGGTGGCAGGCAAAAAAAGAATCTGCGCCAAAATTCCCACACCCAGCAAGCGTCCCAGGGTGAGGCTGATCACCACGGCCCACATATGGCCCTCATGTCGCCGTCCGGCCACCACCGCATCAATCACATGGGCGCTGCCGGGATCGACAAAGAGCACCAGGCAGATGGTGGCAATGCCGTTGACGATACCCGACAACTGGATGGCCGTGGCTTTAAGTTCAGGATTCAGGGCCCCTGCCAGAAGCGCTGACAATACGCCAATGGTGTAAATTGCAGTCACCAGCACATTGACCGCCAAAAAGACGCGCGGAATACCTTCCCAGGTCACGGCTTGTTTGCCATGGAAGCTAGGCCGCTTGAGCAAGGTGCGTGTTAAACGCGGCCAGCGTCCGGGCCACAGTGCCTTGGACATGACCTTAATGATGCTCGCGTCTTGCTTAAAATGTTCCATGCCTTTGGCCACCAGGATGGCCAGGTTTGGAACCAACAGCGCCGCCAGGGCCGTGCCGACAAAGCCACTGGCAATCACCCCGCGAAACGATTGCGCCAGCGCGGGTCCCAGAACATCGGGATGGCGCGAAGCCTGATCGACCATGACGCCGAGCAAGGGTGCCTGAAACATATTGCTTAAGCGCGAAACAAGCAGACTGATGTTGACAAAGCTACCCGCCGTGGCCAATTGGCCACTGCGCACACCGGCCACACGAATAGCCATGGCGCTGGTCTCGGCAAAGTGGATAAAAAATGTAAACGCGCACACCAGCGCAAGGGGCCAAGTCACAATTTTGCTAGCCTACCCGATCCACTTTGCACTTTCAACTTTAAACTTTGCATTCCTCTACGGACGGTTCTATGGCACAGCCAAAACTTTGTTGGCCGCCGAGCGCATAGACTCATCTTCGGCTTGATACTGATTAAGCACGGTCTCGGCAAAGGCCGATGCCGTTATTTTAAGCTCGTTTAATCCGATGGCGGGTACGGGGGCTCCCTGGGCGTCGATGTTAAGACCCATGTGAATCAGCGCCGAGACCGGACTGGCGGTGGCAATGCTGACCGACAGCTTGCGTCCATCAATATAAATATCATCCCCGCTGCGTTGGGGAGCTCCGCACAGATCCGGAAGCAAATCGCGCATGATGGCCATGCAAAGTCTTTGTCGCGCCACGGCTTCTTGTAGCGGCATATGAAAGTGTTCAATTAAAAAATGCAACATCAGCGGACTGTAAATAAAGGCCTGTCGTTCCCGGTCGGCCAGATCGACCAAATGTTCACGCACATCCGCAGGGCCACAAAAGGCCACGGCCGCATCGTTGACAAGACCAAAGGTCTGACGGATCCAATGACTGCGCAACTCCGCGCCGGTATAGGGTCTTGGTTTTGCGTCAAAGCAAATGGCCAGCATGTTACCGCACCCCAAAGGCGCGCTTGCGCCGCTGACAGCTCTCGCAACGTCCACAAGGTTTGGGCCCGGTTTCGTAACACGACCACGAAGGCGTCAGGTCAAAACCGAGACGCCGGGCCGCCCGTACAATTTGCTTTTTATCCATGTGCAGCGAAAAGCTTTCCAGGCGGCACTGCGTGTGCGCCGAAAAGCGCAGCGCGGCGTTGCTGGCCCGTACAAAAGCCACCGAGTTGTCCGGAAACGTAGCCGCTTCTTCGCGATTAAATCCCACCACCAGGCGTTTGATATTCCAGGCATCGGCATAGCAGGCTGCAATCTGGATAAACACACCGTTGCGGTTAGGAACCCACACAGCGCGCGCGCTGGGCTGGATCTTTGACGCTCGGTCAAGATCCGTCGGCTTAAACTGTGGCAAGGGTTTTTGAGAATTTACAAGCGCTGTATCGGTGATGGCCTTTAACCAAGGAAGTTTGATTTCAATCAGTTGAACCCGCAGATGGCGACACAGCATGCGGCAGGCACGTCGTTCAGACCGGGCGGCGCGCTGGCCATAGTCAAAGAATAAGGCGGCAACGGAGGTATCACGCTTTACAGCCTGATACAGGTTAAAGGTTGAATCTAACCCGCCTGATAAAAGCACCAGGGCTTTGATCTTTGGATGTAATACGGACACCGATAAAAATCTTACGCCGCTTTTTTTAAAGGCGAAAGTCCGAACAATTCCAGGGTGGTCAAATGTACCCGCTTCACTTCTGTTACCAAACCCGGTACCAACTGCCCTGCCAAGGTTTTAAATGTTTGGGGATTGCCCGTGGTAAAAAATTGATCTCCCGGCGCTTTCTCCAAAAGCACAGTATCCCCATCACTGCCCAGGATGCGGCCCAATTCTTCTGCTACCGCTTCGGCGGGATCTACAAAATTGACCCAGGGGGGACAGAGCTCTCGAATATAGTGCTGCAAATACGGATAATGTGTACAGCCAAAAACCACCACATCGCTGTGTTCTAGTTCGGACTGAAATTCGCGCACCGCGATTCTAAATTGTGTAGGCGTTGTGTTTGGATTTTCGATCAAGGGCACAAAGGCCGGACAGGCCAGTTCACGTATATGGACACCTTCGGGAGCATATTGACGGATCAGTTGTCCATAAGCACCCGAACGCACGGTTCCCGCCGTGGCCAGCACGGTGATCTTTTTAACCTGATCCAGTCGACCCACGGCCTTGGCAGCGGGATCAATGAGACCCAACACCGGAAGCGAGAAAAAAGCCTGGTTGTCCTGTAGCACGGTGGCCGAACTGGTGTTACATCCACTGACAATCATTCGTAACGGAAACTGGTTTAAAAAATCAAGAATCTCAAAATTGATTTGCCGAATCTCCACCAGGCTTCGATCACCAAAGGGGGCTCGCAAGCTGTCTCCCAAGTATACAAAGGGTATCGTCGGATAACGTCGGCGGATGGCTTGGCATACAGTCAGGCCGCCCACACCCGAGTCAAAAATGCCCACGGCTCCAGCCGGAACGTTTTGAACTTTCATGGTTCTATTTTACACGAAATTTTGCGAATACAGACTAAGTCATGGTGGGCGCTGAGGGAGTCGCGGTTTGCTTCACAAACCTAACCCCGTCGTTTCAAACTGCCTTTGGGCAGTTTGAAACTCCGGCGCTCACTACGTTCGCGCCCTTGTGGGTTCGGCTCCCTAAATTTTGCGAATACAGACTAAGTCATGGTGGGCGCTGAGGGAGTCGAACCCCCGACCTCTAGTGTGTGATACTAGCGCTCTAACCAGCTGAGCTAAGCGCCCCAAAAATGACCAATAATATAAATCCACTATAACGTGTTTAATCATCCCGCTCAAATGCGTCAGGAATGTGTTTGATGTGTGGAAAATCTTCTCCGGTCTCGTCAATGGCCACAATGTCAAAACGCACTTCGGTGTCTTCTGGCACGGCTTGAGTCCACAAATAATGGTCGCAAGCCCGAAAAACTTTTTTAATCTTGGCCGGGGTTACAGAATCCAGGGCATCCATATAAGAACGATCCGAATAATATTTGACCTCTACAAAAACCAACACGCCCTCTTTTTCTGATACCAGGTCAATTTCGCCAGCCTGGCAGGTGTAGTTGCGTGTCAGTATCCGGTACCCCTTTTGCTCAAGATAAAGCGCTGCCAGGGCCTCACCCTTTGCACCTTTTTTACGCGCCAGGGAACTCATGCCAGGGCTTTAATACGAAAGCTGCGCCGATGGGCTGTGCAAGGGCCCTGTTCGGCCAGACTGCGGCGGTGCATGAGCGTACCGTAACCCTTGTGAACCGCAAAACCATACCCCGGAAAATGCTGGTCTAGTGCACGCATCAGCCGGTCGCGGGTTACTTTGGCAATGATCGAAGCTGCGGCAATGCTTAACGAAATACCATCGCCGCGCACCACTGGTTTTTGAAAGCCTTTCCATTGAGAGATGGCACGGTTGCCGTCTACAAGCACGGCATCTGGCAAAATTTTTAACTGGCCCAACGCCCGCCGCATCGCCAAAAAAGTGGCTTGCAGAATATTAAGCATGTCAATTTCATCCACACTGGCAATGCCAATACCAACTTCGGCGGCGGCCAAAATAGGTTCGTAAAGCGCCTCGCGGCGTACGGCGCTTAGTTGCTTTGAGTCGTTAATACCCTTGATCGTCCACACGCTTGGCAGACACACGGCGGCAGCAACCACCGGTCCAGCCAGAGGTCCCCGTCCGGCCTCGTCAACCCCGGCCACGCGTGCATAACCTTGTTTTTTAAGCTCGGTCTCGAGCTTAAAATGAGGTTTCATCCCTTGAATTTTTTAAAGATTGCCACAGCATTATGTCCGCCAAAACCAAAACTATTGTTCATGGCATAATGCACCGGACGCTGCACCGCCTGGTTGGGCGTGTAGTTTAAGTCACACTCGGGATCGGCTTCTTCGTAGTTGATAGTGGGTGGAACGATATCATGCTGCAAAGACAATACGCAGGCCACCGATTCAATGCCCCCGGCAGCTCCCAGCAAATGACCCGTCATGGATTTGGTGCTGTTGATGGCGATACGCCGCGCATGGTCGCCGAATAAATGTTTAATGGCCAGGGTTTCAAACTTATCGTTGAGTTCGGTCGATGTGCCATGGGCATTGATATGGTCGATCTGATCCGGAGCAATATGCGCCGATTCGACGGCACGTTTCATGGCACGCATGCCCCCTTCGCCTTCAGGCGCTGGAGAAGTAATGTGGTACGCGTCACCCGTTTCGCCATAACCGGCCAGTTCGGCATAGATGCGTGCGCCACGCGCCTTGGCATGTTCCAGTTCTTCAAGGATCAAGATGCCCGAGCCATCGCCCATTACAAAACCGTCGCGTTGTTTATCGAAAGGCCGCGAAGCCTTTAAGGGTTCGTCGTTACGGGTACTCATGGCGCGTGCCGCGCAAAAAGCTGCCATGGCTACAGGCGTGATGGCAGCTTCGGTGCCTCCGCCGATCATGACAGTGGCTTCACCGCGCCGGATGACATGGTAAGCGGCACCAATGGCATGCGTGGCCGAAGCGCAGGCAGTCACCAGACAGGTGTTGGGCCCTTTGGCTCCTGTGGCGATACTGACCTGTCCGGC
>JAHFDA010000040.1 GCA_023249225.1 bacterium | reverse complement strand
CCCAGAATCGCTGGGATGCCTTGTTTGCTGCATCGGCCTCAAAGGATCTGGGCGTAGAGGTTTACAACACGCTGCAAAGTGAGCTAGGCATGCTGGCCTACGAGCTGGCCTTAAATGTTTTTCGCGCCAGCGATACGCTGGATCCGCCACTGGCTCCGGAAACCCTGGCGGCACTGGAGGCCATTGCGCTGACCCAGAGACACAATGGTTTTGATTTTGCAAAGCTTAAGGCGCTGGCGCAAAAAGACGCTGTATTTAAAGGCTTTGTAGAGGGCAAGCTGGCCGCCGAGTGGGCCGACTACTCCAATGGCTTGTATCTGTATCAAAATATTCAGGCTCCCAAGAGTCAATTGTTTACGCCCGCCGAGCTGGTAGAGATCGAAGGTTTTGCAAGCGATCATGCGGGCGAGAACTTTACGCTGGAAGACCTCAAGGCCAATGATTCTGTTGCGGCCCGGGCTTTGGTGCGGCAAATACAAATGTATTCTGCGGCTGTCGCACCCGGCCAGGAAGCCTGGTATTACGTGAATCCCTCACAGGCGCCGCGCGGCGTGTCTGCGCCTGCACCCGGCCAGTATGCGCTTTATAAGCGTCTTTATATGCAAGACCGCGGGCTTGATAAGGAATACGCCAGCTTGCGTTCTGAACGCGAGGAACTATTAGAAAAAAGCCGCGTCCTTTACGCACGCATTGCCGAAGTGACCGCCAACGCCCAAGTGATCAATCCGGAGGATGGCACCCTGCGCACGGATATTAAATGGCAGGACATCAAGGTGCCCAATCAAAATGAATTACTAAAGCTTGTGGCCGAGGCTAAAGCAAGTGAAGCACGCTTTTTAGAACTCGAAGACCGTATTGGGGATCTGCAGCAATTGATGTGGACCGACAGCCTGCCGCCTGATTTTATCGAGTGGCTGCTGACAAGCCAGTTGCCAGACGATCACACGCTTGAGGCGGCGGTGACAGCCAGCATCAATGCTGACAATGGAGAAATGAGTTGGACCAGTCTGGCAATGAATGTGGTGGGCCTACCCTTTGCCAAGGCGGGCGAATTTGTCACTGCGCATGTTTCGCGGGTGGCTTACCAGGATCCAGTCAACGGCGAGACAGTGCATTTTGACGAAGCCGTGCGTATTTTGCGCGAGGCGCCAAACATATTAGACCAGATCTACCCGGCCTGGCGTCAGCGTGGTTTTGCCAGCCTGGCGCTGGAGCCGGAACCCGGCGTCAACTTTGCCAGCCAGAAAGATTATGAGTCGTATTTGCGAGTCAAAGCGGCGTTGTCATTTTTTATTCAGCACACGGCCCAGCTTGACCAGTTGGGCAGTACGGTAGACACGCTTCAATATTATTCGTTAAAGGCAGTAACCAACGCACTGACCGGGGGCTACAGCAGCGTCAACCGTCCGCTGGCTTTTTTAAAAATCATGACACTGGGTACCACGGCGGTGCTGGCAGGCAATTACCCCGAAGTTGCGCCAGAATATCTTGACGTCACCCGCCAGGATTTATACGAAACCTTTACCGTCATCGACCTGGCCGGACTTAAGCTGGTGCTCGAAGGCATGCCCGCCTTGCCCGAACTGCGCCAGTATGCGCCGTATATCGAAGTCCTGCTTCAAGATTACAGCCAGGCCCATAAAAAATATGCTGAAGCGCTACGCAGCGGTGTCAAAAATCCGCCTTTCGAATCGCAGTACTTTAACGCGGACGGATTGCTGAAAGATCCCGATCAAGCCATTGTGGTTGCAGGCGAGATGCCGCTGTCGCTGGGGGAAATTGGCAAATTTGTTAAGCGTTTGATGAATGATCACAAGGAACAGGTGATCGAAGCGGCCGCCGATGTCGAAGCCCGCCAGCCCTGGCTGCCTGAAGCGGTCACTTATATCATGCCGTTTTTAGATCCAGCCTGGCGGGCAGAAGCGGGCACTAACATAAGTGCCGAGTGCTCGCGCTTATGGGCGATGGATCTAACAGATAAGGCGGCGGAAATTTTTGGCGAAATGGGCGGCGCTTTTTCTAATGAAATGCTTGCTCAAACCATTTTGTTCCGCATGCTGATGCCCTACCAGATGTATATCGGTTTGCCAGCCAGTACGGTACTCTCGGCCAAAGACGCTGCCATGGGACAGGGCGACTGGCAGGATGTTGCCAAACAGACGGGCCTTACTGCGCTTTCGATTGCTATGTTTCCGCGCTTTGCACCCATGTGGTACGGAGCAGTTTTTGACGAGCTGCAACAAGGCAACGTGGCCGGGGCCCTGGCGTTGTACTACTGCATCAACATGATTGCCGCTGCCGGTGGCTGGAACTCGGCGCTGGGACGCACGGTGGCCATGGACAAGGAACTGATTTCTATTTTTAAAACCGTCATGCCCGGAGGCGCCCGTGCCTTTCAGCGCCTTCAAACGGCGTTAGAGACAGGCGGTCACAAGGGCGTGGCTGACTTTTTGCGGGGTGTCGAAGGCAAGGGTTTGATGCGCATGGCTTTTGAACAGGGCGGCTGGATGCAACGTGGCGTTGAAGTCGCGCACGGCGGAAAAGCTTTTACGCGGTTTTTATATTCGGGCACCGTGCAACGTGGTTTAAAAGGAGTAGGCATCAATCCCATTTATCTTTTGCCTTCTGAAAGCCGCCTCTGGATGCTTAATCCGCGTTTTTATGCCGATGCTTTGGGTGTGACACAACCCGATGCGGTGACGCAGGAAGACGATAAGTCTCTGCCGCGCCGCCAGATTGGCGACAAATGGTCTGGACGGGCTAAACACGTGTTGGACTTTCCGCGCAATATGTTTGATCTGGGTTCCCAGGGAGTACGAAAAGCTATTTCAACAACGGGCGACAGTGCCGCGCGTGTATTCCAGTCGGGCGCGGTCGATTACGCGCTGGATGCCAGCCTTTCTGCTGCTGACCGGGCCGCTTTGCCTTATGGCTCAATGCGTCAGGCCGCAGCGCAGTTCATTCAGGCCGGCGGTACACCGCAAGGCGCGGGCAGTCATATTTATGCCGAATACGAACTGCAGGTAGCGGGCGGTTTAAACACGGCTCAATCTACCGGTGTGGGCGCGCTGCGCGAAACGGCAGTACTGGGAGCCTTACTCAAAACCCAGGGGGCCCAGTTTGCCAGCGCTTTGGGCAGCGCCAATCCACAGGATTTGCGGGTGAAAGTAAGCATAACCACGGGTGAAAATCAAAGTTCCCAGCAGTCGCTGCGGCTGCGTTCCATTGTCGTTTACGACGGAAGCGAGCCACGTGTGGTGGTGCCTGCCGAGCAGCTAACCCACCCCAGTTCCTGGGAAGCGACCCTCTACATACCGCGCAGTTGGCTGCAAGCGGGCAGTGGTGGCGCGGTGGATGCAGGCGCCTTGTATGCCCATCTGGCGCAGGTACGGGGAGATATCGACACCCGTTATGCGGGCAAACCGTATCAAGACCGGCACGTATATCAATCGCGCAATCCGGTGGTGCAGGTTCGCATTGACGGTGTTCCCCTGGAACTGGGGGCAAACGCTGTTTTTAGTGAAGGCCAGCGCGGCTACGATCTTTCGACTGCCGAAGGCGCCGAGGCCGCAAGACAGGCTTTGCGCGCGCTGGCCACAGAATATCCCGACAGCAAACCACGCATTGAAATTGTGGCAATCAATGATCGTTCGGCCAGCAGTTACGATATTGTGGCGCTGCGCAACCAGGCCATTGATTTTGGTTTTACCGATTCAACGGTAACTTTGCCAGATGGCCGCGAGCCGGTCGAGACGCGTCCGGTCAATTATTCCCGACCTCAACCGGGCGCTGCAAGCACAGATGCAGTAGCACAGGCCTGGGTTCAGGTAGACAGGGTGCGCAAGACTTCCGACGGTTTAATTGATTTATACCGTGGTGCCGGCGCTGACACAGCGACCCACCGCTTCTGGTCTGATTTTGAATCGGGCAAAAGCGTAGAGATTCATGTGGACGGTGAACGTCTGACCTTGCGTGGATTATCTGAAATTGCCGGGGCCATGCGAGACAATGCTCCCGGTTCCGCAGCATATGTGACGGCCAAGCTGGAACTGGCGGCTTGGGAACGGACGGCAGTGTTTTTTGAATCAGGCCAGAAGATCCGCATGTACGACGAGCAGATTCTGGCAGTTTTAAATTTCTCGCCGGGTGGTGATCGGGGAGTCATCCAAAATATTAATACCGGTCAGGGAAAAACAGTGATTGGTCTTAACGCAGCCTTTGATAAGGCACTGCAGATCCATGCCGGAAACTACACAGCGCAAAATAACTATGGCGCAGAACGTCCCGAAAAAGTATACCTGCTGACCAGTAACGATGACTTGGTGCGGCAGTATTTTGAGGGTAAAGACAATGTCCATCTAGAGAAATATGTCCGTGCAGGTTTAAAGGTGGGTTTTATCACGGCCGAGGGCGCGTACATGTATCCTGACACCAGCGTTAAAGTCAGCAAAAAGCAGATCTATGCCGAATGTGATGTCATCATTGGCGCCAGCGAAATGATTTCTGACGTAGGCAAGGGCGATGTATCGCCAGCCGATATCAGGCCGGGCGTGGTGCTCTTTGACGAAACCGACGTCAAGCTGCTTTTAGAAGCACGCACTAACATTATTATTTCGGGTCCGGCGGGCGGACAAAACAATGCACTTTTACAGGCTTACGAGTGGATGAAAAACTCGTCGGTCTGGATTCAAAGCCAACAAGATGTAGACACACTCAAAAGTTTGTATGCCCAGGGCCAACCGGTCTTGGACAGAGGCGCCAAACTTAACGCGCAGGGCTACGAGCATCTTGCCAGGCAACTTTCTTTGGCAGAAGGAACTTATCAAGCTGACAGCGGGGTATTTGAGGCCGAAGCCCGGCAACAGCTGCGTGATTTCTTAAGTCAGGCCAGATTGCCGGCCTTTAATGCAGAGTTGGTGTTTGATGCCGATCAAAAATTAAGTTCCTATGGCGTGCAGCAGCTTTCGGTGGCCTTGCAGAAACAAGGCCATCCCTTTGCGGCGGGACAGGTGCTCACCCAGGGCCAGGTGCGTCTGACGCCAGCGGGCGAGGCATGGCTTCAGCAAAAACGGGGTAGTCAATACGGACGCGAGATGCGCCAGCGCATGGAAAACATTCTGCAGGCCGAGGCAATCTGCGATGCCTTTGAACGGTCGTTACAGTCCGGAGAGGTGGATCCCCTGCTTAAGCAATATAAGTTCACCATTGTGGATGGCAAAATCATTCACGAATCGGCCGAAGGCGGCGCGCAAAAGGGCATGCACTACGGCAATGGCCTTGACGAAGCCATGGTGATGGCGCTGGGGCGGCGCCAGATTCTATTTTTAGAAAATCCGACTTTTAAATGGGGAACACCCTCGATCCGCGTGCCTGTGCCGTTCACCCAGTTAAAAGTTCCTGTGCTCATGGCAAATTGGGAAGTACTGTTTCCCGAAAAAAATATTACCTCGGCCAGCATCAGCATCTACGACTTTTTCAACCACCATGCCGAGGTGCACGGCATGTCGGGTTCGGCGGCGGCCATGGGTGAGTTGTTTGCAGCGGTTTATGGCGATCGGGTCTTGTCCAAACATAGTTTTGAAGTGCGGGTGCTGCCTCCGGCCGCGCCCAATCATGAGATCAGGGTGATTACGCGGCCCGATGGTTCACCCGAGCTGCAACTGCGCTTTTCGGGCAGCTCGCAATGGCAGACGGTGCCGCCAGATGGCGCGGGGCGTACGGCGCTACTGACCGAAATTTCCACCCGGGCCAAGGCAAAATCCAATGTCTCTGGCAACAAGTTTAAATTTCGGGTTTTGGGCGATACCGGACAAGCATTGGTGGATGCTTTTACGTCAGAGGTGGCGGCGAGCATGGCGCAATTGCCTGCCGATGCCTATGGCCAGCCCATGGGTTTTGCGCTGGTGGTCGAACACGACACGCTTTTAACCCAGACCCAGGACGCCCAAGTTGAACTGGCGGCCCGCGAAGCCATTCGCGAAGCCATGGGTCAGGCTGGCGCGCCGCCCAAACCAGTGCTGGTGACCACGCTGACCATTCCAGAAACCGACCAGGTGTTTGAGCGCATTAAAACCATATTGGTTTCGGAATATGGGTTTACACCCCGTGAAGCTAAAGCGCTTTTAAACAATGCCACCGCCCGTGAAATTGATGACGTCCGTTTTATGAACGAAGTGGTGCCCAAGGCCAACCAGGTTTATGTCACCGAGGCAAGCCTGTGGCAATGGATACAACAAAACGATGCGGCCTTTGCGCAAAAACATGCGAACACAATACCAGGCCGTCGGGTGCTGGCGGCGTATGCGGCTGAAAAATTTGAAGGCAAGGTAACCCTGAATGCCAAACATTCCATGGGCGTGATTACGGTTAACACGCGTGTGCAACGCGGTATTGATCTCGATCCACCCAGGTTGTCGACGGCAGCACATGCGGGCGCGGCGGCAGGCAACGCGGCAGTCATTTTGTTGGGTTTTCACGAGTATGAAGCGCTCGAAATTCAAATCAAGGGCCGCGCCGATCGTGCTGACAAGCCCGGAAGTTTTCGCGTGATTGCCAGCCTTGAAGACACCAATCTTGAAGCGGCCCGGCGTGACGGCGCCTTAAGCAGCGCGCAGATCACTTTTTTAGAAGGTCAGGTTAAAGCCAGTGGATATACCGTGGCAACGTTGGAGCCGGGCATAACGCCTGAAAGGTTCAGGTACCCAAAGAAGGGCTTGATGGGTAGCGGTCCTGCAATCAATGTGAATGTGGCTGATGTTCCGGTACTGGTGTTGCCGCGCGGCACCGAGCGTCCGGGCAGTGGGACGGCGCCAGGCCGACAGGCCGCCTATGCCGATCTGGGTAATCCAGAACAGCCGGTCAGTCCGGATCTCATTGCCCAACGCCAGAGCGCTGTAGTAGATATTTTATGGAATACGCGCGAACAAAATGTCAGCCGTATGGCCAGCGAGTTGCTGGGCAATATCTATGTTGATTTTGTGCAACGTTATGGCCTTGATCCACAGAATTTACGCGTCGAACATCCCGAATATTTTGACGCCCAGGGCCGTTTTAATCCGGGCTTGCTGGCGCAGGAGCAGGGCCGCCTGCGCGCGCAGAACTGGGAGAGTCTCCTCAATAGTCCGGCCGAGCTGGTGCCGCAGCTTTTACAGGTGTCGGTCGACAACTATCTTGGGCAGTTGCGTTTGGGAGCAGGCGATACGTTGACGGCAGACCATGTCAGGCAACTGCAAAATCAGTTAGGCAAACTGCTCAATCAAAGCTGCGATTTTTCTGGACTCCAGGGCCAAAGCGTGGCCGAGGCCCGTTTGGCCTTACATGCTGCCATGAGCACTTATTATGATGCCAATCTTAAGCCGCACATCAATACCGGCCGGCCCGACATGGAAGATCCGTACCGCGCCCAGTTCAAGCAAGTTCGCGACGAGGCTTATCGGCAGTACATCAAACGCCTCGAAGACCTGTCTAAAAAACGCCCCAGTGCCGGCGGAGGTGGTGGCTACGACGATGCTCTGTATCTTTCTGAAGTCGATGCCGCCACCCGCGCCCTCGAAGCCCGCATGGCCGAAGGCATATTGCGTTACGCCTTTCCACGGTTTAGCGAACAGGGTGTAGGGGGGCTTTGGCGCCGCCATGTTAGCGCGCAGGCTTTGGAGCTGGGGCGCAGCAATATTCATGTGCGCCCAGCCGAGTTTGCGGAGTTGGCCGAAAAAGGGCGACAGCAGCAAGCAGCGCAAAAAGCACGCGTACTGGCTGAAACGGTTGCCGCTCCAGTCACAAGTCAAACGGATCATTTAACGGTTCCAGAGTCCAATGCAGATCCAGCAGCGCAGCGCGATGCCCGTATTGCAGCGGTAGATGCTCAATCGGCACCTTGGCGTAGTGGGGGTGATATTGCCAATGCGCTGGTGGCAGTACAAGGCAGTCAGCCGGGAGTTCAACGCCTTAATGCCATGACCCAGCTTGAACGGGTTTTAGAAACGCTGCCGCGCGATTTGCGTCAAACACTTCGCGGTGCCGACGGCCGTTATGACCTGGCTAAAGTTGAAGTCTACCAGCGCTGGTACCTCGAACGTATGGATGCCATGGCGCTGGCGCTAGAAGATTGGAACGGAACCCATCCGTCCGAACTGGATGGTATTTTACAACAGCACAAAGAAATCATTCGGACACAGGGCACCGTTGTGATTACCCGTTTGCAAGCCAATGATATACCGGCGGTTGAGCGGATTATCCGGGGCGAGGCAGTGTCTCCTCCTCCAACGGAATCGGTATCCCCGCCTTCTGCAGCGATTATTCCCGAACCCGCCACAGCGCCAGTCCCTCCCGCTGACGAAGTTTCCAGGTCCGCCGCTCCCCGCGTGACACCCTTTGAAACAGTCGTTAAATCTGCTGACGGGGTTCCGCTTGAACATCTGGGTTGCAGCGTGCAGGTGCAAGGTGGCCAGGTGCAAGTGCTTGTCCCCAGGGAAACCGATGCGCGCGAATTAGAGGCTTTAAAAGGCGTGCTCGAAAAACTAGCGGCCGACGGAAAAATTCCGCTGCTGCCCGAAGGCGCATACATCTTTATCGAAAACGGCATTCCGCCCGAACTGGTAGAACGCTACCTGCCGGATTTTGCCGAAACACATCGCGCCAGGAATGGTTCGGTCAATATCATGGGCAGAGCGGTGATTAAGCTGGAGCGTCAGCGCATGGCGGCGGGTGCGGTGCCACCGGCGGACACTCCCAGGCCTGCGCCAACACCAGATCCCGTTAGGCCCGTCCGGCGACGGGGCTCTTCTGGCGAAGGCATGGATTTCTCCCCAGGCCGACCAGATGATGCATTGCAGTCACGTCCACTTACAACCGAGCCCCCATTAGGCTTGCAAACCGTCTCCAGCAGTGATGACCAGCCACCGGCCAAACCTTTCCAAAAAGGCTTGCAGCGCGCCAGCGAGCGCGTGCGTAAAAATCTGCTTACGCTAGAAGCCTTTCAGCAGCTTGACCCGCTTGAGCAGGATCGCATTGTGCTTGAAACGGCACAAGCGGTTTTGCAGGGCGATAAACAGGCGCTGCAAAATACGATACGGCTCTTGCAGCGCGGAGAGATTCGGGGGCAAACGCAGAAGGCAGAAGTCATAACGCAGAACGAAGAAGTGACTGCGGTTACAGTGAAGGCCTCCGAAGTGTCGCCGGCAGTGGAGTCTGAAACTCCAAAACCTGCTGAAGGCGTTGCAATCAAGTTTGGCGATGTAACGTTGCAGATCAATCCAAAACTTGTTGCCGAGGCCATGCGTTTGGGCGAAGCCAGCGCCGCATACCAGGAACTGCGCGCACAGGTGCAGGCCAAATTGCCGCCAGATGCCAACGTCGATGTGTTTTTATCCATTTTTTTTGAAAATATCGAGCAAAGCTTTATGACCGAGCAATATCAGCAGGATCTTTTGCGTCAGGTAGATGCCAGCCCGCAAAATCTGGAAGCTTTTAAACAAAACATGGACGCTGGGCAAAAGGCTCGTTATGACGCCAAGGTGCAGGAATTGAGCAAGCCTCTCAACCCGCAGTTTGTAGCAGAAGCCGGGCCCGAAAAGATGGCCGAACTGCTCAGCCAGATAGAGATGGAAGTACTCAAGGTGTTGTACACCGAAGTGCGCCTGACACAAATTCATCAGCAGACCGCCGCCCAGGCCCAGAAGCTCTTTGAACGCGAGCTTGAAAAACTATCTCTGCGACCCGAAGAACTGACCGAGGATGCGCGCCAGGCATTGGTTCAAAAAGCACAGCAGGCCGTAACCAAAAAAGTGCTCACCGGACATGTGAGCGCATTGTTTCAGACCCAATTCTCTGCCTTTGTGGCGTTGTACGGTCTTAATGCCAGCGATGCCGAAATACTAAAAGGCTTGCTAAAAAACAGCAGACTGGGGTCTTACGACGCCATTTTGGTTTTGGAACAAGTCAAGATCCAACTGAATTCATCGGGGGGTTCCGGACTTTCTGCTATCGAGCCACTTTGGCGACAGGAGCTTGCCAACCGCAGCCGCGTCAGCGGCCAACGCGAGTTGCAAATGGTCAGAGCCCTTAGCACCGATGCCAAAAGCGCGGTGCTGGCGGAACAAGCCGCATATCATTCTGCCATGGCCGATGCCGAACTAAGCTGGAAAGCCAAGGCTGGCCTGATGATTGACTGGTATGGCCGTGGCGCACCGGGCGAAGGTTTTAGTGGAACCCCGGGTGTGCTGGGATATAAGGCTGGCAAGGGAGCGCTCATGGGATTGGTGTTCGAAGGCAGTCTGACACTACTCAAAGAAGCGGCCACAGCCATGCTGACGGATAAAGAATGGAATACGGCGCAGGCGCTGGGGAATTCTGGCAAGGCAGGGCTTGTCGGCGCAGAGCACTGGCTGCTTTTTGAACTTAAAACAGGTGCGGCCGAAAGATTTTTAGGCATGGCATCAACGGGCGGCCTGCTTTCAGTCATGGGTCTTGATACGGCTCTTGCGGTTCAGGCGGCGCCGGATGAAATGAAAGGCTCCACTTTATTGGGTGGTGTCACCTCGACAGCCAGCTTTTTAGGGGGCACCCATCTTATGTCCCGTTATGGCATGACACGCCTGATGCAGACCGGGCTATGGAGCCGCATGCCTCTGTGGATGCGCACGGGCAGTTCACATGCCTTGCCGCTTCTGGCAGGTATGGCGGGCGCAAAAGTGGGTGGTCTCGCTTACGAACATTTAATAGAACCGGGCATCACACAATTATTTGGCGAGGATGCCTTGAGCAATCCGACGACTGCGGGCGTAGCCTTGGCTACTTCGCAGGCCATGGGTGCAGGTATCGCCATGTATGGGGTCAATTCATTAGAACGTGCGCTTGCCCGGCAGGCTTTTACGCACATGGCCGAACGCGGCGCCGGACTTTCGTCACGCATGCTTTTGGCCACTCGTCTGGCAACGCCCGTGTCGATCATTGTGACGGGACTGACCTATGCACCTGATGCGGGCGCACCCAAAGCGGTCAGTCTCCCGCAAGAAGGCAGTAGTCTTGCGAGCATTTATCAGGGCCGGACGATTGCAACGCTTAATGCCAGCGACGAAATGTGGCAGCGCGGATTATCGGGGCAACAGATCCACGATATTGGTTACGCTGATGAAATTGATGCACTGGCAGACACCCCCATCGGTTACGAAATGGCCCGCGAGCTTTATGCCATGGGTTACCTGAATGCGTTGATCTGGGAAAAGACACCCCAAAGCAGCACCGATATTGACGCGATCAACGCCCGCACGGATTTACTTAACGGTTTACGGAAAATTTTCGGCAGTCTGGGCACTGACCCTTCGCAGGAGCAGATGGCGGCTTCGTATGACCGCTATGTGCAGCTTACGGCCGATGTAGGTATGGGTGGCCTTTTGCTTGAGGGCACCAAACATTACAAGCACGATTTGGTGGCCCAGGGTTTGGTGAGCACCGAAGATCTGCAAGGCAGCATTCAATCCAACCTGCGTTACTTGTATGTGCAGTTTGATCCGGCACTCAAGGGCGTGATCGACTATGTGCGCCAAAAACAAAGCGGCTTGACGCTGGAAAAATATCCGCAGGCGGAGGCCTACACGCAGCACATTCAAGCGCTGATTTCCGCTGGGATTTTGACCGGGAGTGCTTCTGATTACACCAGCGGCGAAAACTTTGCGCGCGAGGTGGCTATCTTTGAGGTCATGCAGCCCAGCTTTTCCAAAGAACTCTCCGGCATTTTTGTGGCCGAATGGCAGTCAAAACAAATGGCCCTCGATGTTGCCGAAGCCCTGGCGGACTTGCCAGCTTATAACGCGAATCAACTTGAATTACTGTGTTCCAGTAACGGTGTGGATGTGGTCCTATTCAAGCAGTTTTGGGTTGAAGCCTGCGATTTTGGATTTTACGCCAGTGCCGAAACCTATCCATCTGCGGCAGTGGAGCAGGCTTTGTCTGACTTTAAAACGCTGCAAGATGCGGTCGGTTTAAAAGACCCGCAGGCCTTTTTGGTGGATGGCGCGACAAAATTAGGGTTGCGCCGTGGCCAGTGCGGGGCAGCCACCGTCTTTGACTGCGTGGCGCGGGGCATGACGACCAGCTATCTGCGTGAAGATTTTTCGTCGTTAAGTTCCCTCGGTGAAAAAGAAGCCGGACGTTTTGGCCGCTATCTGCTCCAGCGCTTTGCAACCGATGCACTGCTGGTGCAAAACTGGGAGACACATATTGGCAAAGACACCGCGCTTTACATGCTTGGCAATGTGTCTCACGTGGCGCCAGCCCCAGACCCAGCCGAACTAGAGATCATGGCCGTGCAGGAAGAACTTTATCAGGCCGGATTGCTTTCTAAAAAAGGTAATGTCACCCGGACAGGTGCATGGGACGGCACGGTGGGTCCCAAAACAATACTGGCCTTTAAAGCGCTTAAGCTTTTGCTCGACAGCGGACAGATGACCGAAGCTGGAACGGCCTGGGCCAGCGAAGTGCTGGCAAGTCACGCCAAGGCCATTGACCTTGCGCCCACGGCCGATGAGTGGGCGCGGCTGACGCGTTGGACACCCGAAGTCTTAAACGGCCTGCCCAAGGGCGAACAGCGGACGCAAGTCTGGCAGCGGATTGCCATCGTCCGGCGCGCGGCGGTGGACGTGGTTTCTAAAACCGGCGCTCTGGCTGACGCCACTTATGTAAAAACTGCCATGACACATCCGGATATTCAAGTGCGCCTGCGCACACTGGATCAGTTGCTGTATACCCTGCCGCCAGAAAAAGCAGTGGTTCTGGCCTTTAGCCAAATCCAGTCCGAGGCCGAAAATCCGTATAAGCAGGTCATTGGATACCAGGATCATTATTTGGCGGTGCGGGTTAAAGCGCTCGCTTTTCTGGCGGAACACCAAGATGATATGACGCCAGAAGCCACACGCGTACTGCTCGTGTATCAGGCAGACATTTACCAGCGGCAATCGGCCACACAGGCCAGAGTCAATTCTGCCCAGCGTTCTGCTGACGCCACCATGCAGGCCACATTGCAGCCGGAATTAGCGCTTTTAAACGAAGCCGCATTTTTACTTGAGATGCTTGTGGCCCCCAGCGCCCCCAGCACAGATTTTACAGCCCGTGTGGGACAGGAAATTTCGCAAGTCATAGACCAGCCTCCCAAACCCAATCCCGCGCAGGGTCTGGTTTTTTGAATTTCATGACCTTGCGTTGGGTTTAAGTTGACCAGGTAAATATCAAAACGTTCGATTACCATCTCCAATGATCCTGATCCCATTCGTTCCGGATCATATCTAAACCGAAAGTTTCCGCTGTTTTGTGTCGTCTTGATATTTTCTTAAAGCTTTCAGCCCAGCCTTGGCGGGGCTTGTGAGCGGTTTGGATGGCAAGGTATTGTTCCCGGGGATCAAGTTCTATTTCTTCTTGCAGGTGGTATTGCTGCACCAATTTAAGATGCCTTTGAGATATCTGGGGATTTAACATAAACTGGGATTGCCGAAAAAGTCTCTTTTACGTCATCCCGGCGAAAGCCGGGATGACACGTCGCAGGAAACTCGTCGTCGTGGGACCAAAAACCGTGAAATTCTCCCAGGCAGTCTTCGATAAGGGGTAGCTCACTTTGGAGGGAACAATATGCCTTTTCGATACCGGCGTGCTAGTTTAATTTTAGGAGTGACACAGGATCCCGCATTTAAAGCTGCCTTGCAGCAAAAGGGTATCAGCGAAGCCGAAGCCAGGGCCCAGCTTGAACATTTTGTAAGGGGCGTAAAACCAACGCGATTGCTGCGTCCGGCCACAGTGCGTGACGGCATTGATACCACCATAGACGAAATATTTGCGGACGACATTGGGCGTTATCAGGACGCCTTGCGCTATGGCTTAAAACCGCTGCGCATGGTGCCCGCTTCGGGCGCGGCCTCGCGTATGTTTGAAGTGCTTAATAAGTTTTTAAATGAGTTTCAGCAGGGTCAAAAACCTTACATGGTCCAAGGCCGCTTTAGTTATCCAGCATTTCTTGCGCTGTCCGAAGAGGGCCTGACAGACAATGAAAAAGCTGACCGAAAATTTCTTAAAGCGTTTATCGGCAATCTTAAAGCTTTCGCGCTCTGGCCCCACCTGCAATTCAGCGCCCAAAATGATGACATCGATCTTGCGGCGGAACTTGAAGCAGGTTTTATTGAAAATATTTTACTTTATCTGCTGACAGACAAGGGTATCGACTGCGCCAGCCAGCCCAAGGCTTTTTTAGAATTTCACCGCTATGCCGATGGCAGTGTGCGGACGGCCATGGAAGAACAGTTGCGCGAGGCGGCGGCGCTTGAAAAAGATGCGCAGGGCGTGGTGCGGGTGCACTTTACCATTAGCCCCGAACACGAGGCGGCTTTTGTGACCTTGCGTGATGGCCTGATCAAAAACCTGCAAAACGAGCTGAAGCTTACTTTTGAGATCACGCATAGTTTTCAGTCTCCGGCCACCGATACCATTGCCGTGGGCATGGACAACCAGCCTTTTCGTAAAAAAGATGGCAGCTTTTTATTCAGGGCGGGCGGTCATGGCGCACTCATTAAAAACCTCAATGACTTGCCGCTGGGCAACGTGGTGTTTATCAAAAACGTCGACAACGTGCAGCGTGACGAAGGCCGGGCCGATACCGTGCAGTGGAAGCAGGCTCTGGCGGGCGTGCTGATCCATGCCCATGAACTGCGCGATGAACTTTTAGATGACATGGAAGGCTGGCGTATGGGCCGAAAGCTCAATGAAGAAAATCTGCTGGGAACCTGGTGGGTGGCCAGGGATGAGCTGGGCGTCAAGATCGAGGACAGTGTATGGAAAGGTTTATCGAACCGAAAAAGATATGAACTTTTAAAGCAGTGTCTGGATCGTCCCATCCGTGTTTGTGGCATGGTTAAAAACGAAGGCGAACCGGGCGGAGGCCCTTATTGGGTACGGCATGCCGATGGCTCCAGCTCGCTGCAGATTGTAGAAAAAGATGAGATGGATAAAAACGATGCGGAGCAGATGGCCCTGGTCAAGGCCGCCACGCACTTTAACCCGGTAGACCTGGTGGTCTGTCTGACGCGTCCGGATGGCGGACGCTACGATTTGACGAACTATGTGGACAATGACCGCTGGTTTATGGCCCAAAAAAGCGTAGAAGGCACGCCCATCAAAGCTCTGGAACGTCCGGGTTTGTGGAACGGCGGCAGTGGCAAGTGGCTTACTATTTTTGTAGAAGTGCCGCTGACCACTTTTTCGCCAGTCAAAACCATTAACGATCTGGCGCGGCCAGAGCACCGCACTCCGTAAAATTTCTTTTACAGATCAAACGTTTTTACAAACAGACGGTTTTTTAATAATCTGATGTAAGTGGAAGTTTTTGAATACCTGGTGGGCGAATCTGAACTGGCCACATGGCTGCAAGACTGTGCCGTGCCCGAATTTGTGCGCCGCTGCCTGATGTATTTTAACGTTCCCGAAGGTTTGCCGGTCATTGAGGCCGGAGTACAAAAGCAGACGGTGTTGCCGGTGCTTAAGACCCGTGAGTGCTGGATACTCGACAAGGATCCGGAAGCCTTGCTGCGTGTGACCACGCAAAGTCCGCATGTAAAACCGTATTGCAAGGATATGATGGCCTTGCCCGATGACACGCCGCCCTTTGGCGCAGGACAGGCTGGCCTGGTGTTGTGGCATGAGCGTCTGTGGTATTACCTGGAGGCCTATCAACGCATCGAAAATCGCCCCGCAGCCGAGGGGCCAGCGCATATGCTGGCTTGCCTGTTGCGTTTGCCAGCCAAGGGCGGGGTTTTTCTTGAAATTCATCCGGCCCTGAATTTTGAGCTTATCCAGCTTCCGGTTTTGCAGGCCACGCTTAAAGCCATTGGCCGTGAACAGGCCAATATTCATCTGATAGGAGCTTTGCCGCAGCCGCAGGCCTACGCGGTAGAGTTTATATAGTAATATTTACGTAAAAATTAGATAAAACTAAAACAAATATTGAAATACCGGTCAGTGCCTCTCGAAATATTTCAGGAGGCTTAAAGCTTGGTTTTTAAGGTTCAAAATCAATTTCAGCAGCGTACTTCGTCCGTCATGCTTGCAGAAGCGCCGGAGATCTTTGCGCCTGCTGATTTAAAACTAGAAGATGGGGTTCCGATTGGTTTTCAAAATGTACCGGTGGGATTGATTGATTCGAGGACGAGTACGAGGACGGAGATGAGTACGGGGATTGTTTCAACTGTTGGCGATCAAATATTCGATACCGAATTTGTTGTTGGTCTGCCGGGAGATTATGTTTCTCGAGCGGGATTATTTCAAAGTATTCGTAGCGGACTTTTGCCGGTAGGCGCGATGGCGATGCAGTTACATACGCGCGCCACAGAACTTTGTCAGCGTGCCATGACGGCGCCATTACCAGACTTGGCAAGAAATGTGGCCTTGGGAGTGTTGCCGCCGATGCTGCTTGGCCTGGTGGCGCTTGCACCCGATACGGCGCTGGCGGCAGATGCGGGGCCGGTGGCACAACAGGTCAGCCAGGCCATCGATCAGGCCTGGGATTTTGTGCGCACGAGCGGCATGGATACTTTTTATAAAACCTTAAATCAATTTCTGCCCATGGACAGCGCGCTTGAAAATCCGGTTTTGCGCTGGCTGGATAACTACTGGAAATTAATGGCCCTGGGCACTTTGAGTGTCAGCGGCGCCATAGGCGTGCTGGGACAGTATTTTTCGCCACGTCAAAGCGGCGATTACGGTTCGCGTACGGCCATGTATGTGGCGGCAAACTTTTTAACGCCCATTGCGCTGGGCCTTACGGTGCACGGGCTGGTGGCGCCTATGATTGCGACGGCTTTATTTGGCAGCGCTGCATTGGCTCCCGCCGTGGCTTTTGGAATTTTTCTTGCATACAGCATGGTGTCATACAAACTCAATCATGGCAGGGCCGGTGAAATGGCGGTTGAACATCGGCTGGCCAAACAGTTCACCAAAACCGGAGAAAACTTCTTTGGGCCTGCCACACCCGTATACGGTTTAGCAGCGCTTACGGCGGGCGTGCTGGGTTTTGGCGGGGATAATATTTTAGCGTATAAAACCTTGATGGGTGGCGCGGTTAACTGGCTTAACGGAAGCGTGGCAGGCGGTATGCTCGATCCCACACACACTGCCTTTCACCTGGGTTTGCTGGGCATGGGTATTGTATACGTGACGTTGCGTTCGGTGTTAAAGGCCCGAGTGATGAGCGACAGCAATCTTAAAGATGCTTTTGCAGGCAGCGCCTTAAATACCACCTTAACCACGGTCTTTGCCAACCTGGCTTCGGACAGCCAGTTATTGTTTATCGGCATTCGCGCAGTGATGACCGCCAGTGCTTTTGGAATGGCCGGACTGGCCGTTGTCGCCGCTTCGGCCACACAGGTGCCGCTGATTTTAACCACGGTGCTGGCCTTGGGGGCATTGCTTTTGGCAGATACGCACACGGTCTTGCACGGCTTGGGTTTTCACCCGGCGCAGATTTTGGCCGACACCGAACCTAACCGTGACAACGTCAGCGACCGCGAGCGCCTGCAATATATGGCCGGTGTCAAAAAACGCCCACGCGCCATGATGCTTAAACCGCTTACCGGTTCGGCCGAAATTCCTTTTGCCACCGTCACGTCCATGCTGCTCAACGAATGGCCCGATATGGAGATTGTATTGTGCATGGACCGTCCGCCCTATGCCAACAAGGGCAACATGCAAAACTCACTTGAGACCGGACGTTTTGTCGAATTCATGCGCCGTTACCAAGCCGATATCCGTGCCAAAATTCAACCGCTGTATGCCGACATGGTCGTGTTGCAGCAGCAGGAACAGGCTTTGCTGACCGCCGGCAACGCTGAAACAGATGCCCGTGTGCTGGCCTTGCGCAAGCGTATGCGCAGTCTCTTAAACGAAATGCACACACGCATCGGACGCGAGCTGACCGAAGGTTACAGCAAAATGATTCGAGTGATGATTGCCGAAGACGGCGATGGTTTTGAAGGTATTCCCAACCTGGCGGGCGGCGAGATGAACCTGCTTAAAGTCTATGAGTGGATCAAAGCAGATTATCCCCAAGTATATCAATATCTCACCAGAGATCGCGGCCAGGAAATCAAAGACTCATCAGTAAGTGCCCGTATCGATAAGGGTTTTAAATGGCTGAACGTGGGCGAGAAGCAAAAAGAATTTACAGCCGATATTAAAAATCGCATCGACATGCGCGCCGATGAATTGCGTCGCCAGGGTCAGACGCTGGAGCTGATGCCCGAAGACATGCTCTCGGGTGACAGCCTCATGCTGCAGGCCAAGACCTTTATGGAACAGTGGAACCGGCGCTTTGTCTACATCGTGCGCAAGTCAGACAAAAACGACGACATGAAGCCGGCCAAGGTTACCAACGTGCAGGATCCCATGACGCACGGCGGTGACACGCGTTACATGGTCTGGTTTTACAACGAAAAGAACAAGCAGTTTTACCAGGAAAATATTCCGGCGCGTTGGGTGCGTACGCCCAACCCCTACTACAACTTTGGTTTGCCGGGTGGCGACGGAACGGTGGAACCCGAGTTTGTGTGGGTGGATCGCATGAACTTTATCAAGGAACTGTCGCTGTCACAGTCGGGCAGCAACGAAATTGAGCTGGTGGACAATACCCCAGATGCCTCTGATGGTGGTTTTTTTCGTGAAATGGACTTAAACGGCAAGCAGGTTAAAGTGTATGTCAACCGGGCAGCGGTACCGGAAAAAACTGCATTTCACGACGATGTATTGTCCTTTAAGGGTTTTGTGTACCGGGGCAATGCAACGGAGCAGGCTGCCAAGCTTGCAGATTACAAGGTTTGGGCTGCTGGCCAGGCCAGACCCACAGGCGCTTTTGAAACCCCTTATGGCACACCCGAAAAAGGGGGCTGGTATCTAAGCCAGCCCGAGCTGATGGATCTTAACTTTTGGGATTTCTACAACATGTCTGATTGCGAGCACGTCAACACGGCCACCGAACTGACGGCGCTTCCGTTTTTGCTTAAAGATCGTGAACAAAATAAAAATCTGCGTCTGCAATATTCCATGGAGCGCAGCTTTAGCATCCCTAATCCCGATGTCACCCGGCCGGTTAAACAGATTAAAGCCTTGCACCTGACCGATAACGACATGATGCTGCGTGTCACCCTGCGTGTGCCGCGCAAACGTGCCGATGGCACGGTGGAACATGTGCCGCAGCAGTTTGTGCTGCCCTGGTCGCTTGGAAAGTTCAACTTGCCCAGCACCGATTTTAAACAGCTGGGTATTGATGTCAAACGGCCAGCGGTCGATTTTATTAAAAAATTAACAGTGGAATACAATGCCGAGGGACAACCTGTTTTGCGCCTGCATTTTAAGGGCACGGATCAGACGCGGATCTTGTCAGGCAACTTTCCGGAGTACTCGCAGTTCCTGCCCACAAATTTAAGCCTGATCGAGGGCGACATTGAAGTGCTGACCTTTAACGACAGCGATGGGGTCTTGCCTTTTGTGCAATTGGATTATGGCGACAGCTACACCGAGCCCTGGCAGCGTTACCGCTTTGTGCAGCTCGGAGAACGGCCGCCCGAATTTTCACAAATGCATATTCACAGCTTTGAATCGCTGGGCGAAAGTATCCGCGTGCAATCCACCTATAAACGCACCAAGGTCATGCGCCACGACAATGCATGGCTGGCGCTGACGGGCAGCAACACCAATCCGGGGCAGGAAGTCTTGCGTGCCTCCACCTCCAATGCGGCTTATCGGGTGTTGACGCCGCGGGGAACTTACGAGGTGGCGCCGACCTTGGAGGATGCAAAGCGGCTTTATAAACATCTATGGAAGGGCGAAGATCGAAGGGCGAAGATTGATGGGCGAGAGGCGCGGAACGCGATTACACGGGTGCGGCCCAGTGGAGCTGGCTTTGCAAACCTACTGCGTGTCACCTTTGGTGCTGGCGAGCAGGCGCTGTCTACGGTGCTTGACCTGGGCAGCAAGCTGATGCGTGCCGAAGAAATCATCCACACACAGATCGACGTTAAGACAGGTGAGGTTGCGGCCTGGCGGCGGGGGCAGACGGTGGCGTATACGCTGCGCAAGGGTCTTTCGGATGAACAAAAAATCGGCTACCGTAGCGATGCCAAGGGCCAGCGCAGTGGCGAAAAATTTGCGTGGTTTGATTATCTGTCCTGGGCCAAGTATACCCAGCTGGTCTATGATGCCCAAGGCAACGGAAAAATATTAACGTACTTCGAAGACCCCCTGGATGCCAACAAAACGCTGGGATGGGTTGAAATTCCCACCGATGCTTTTGTCGACAATCAAGGCAAGGCCATTAACCTGCGCGGAAACCGCATTTGTTACGGCGACATGGTCTATCAAAATTCGCGTCTGGACGAACATAGTTACGAACCCGCCCAGGACGAAAACCACCCGCAACTGTGTGCCATCAATGGCCAGGCGATCCTGCGCTTGCACTATGCGACACGGGTGACGGCGCAGTTGGCCAAAGCGGAACTCGAAAAGTTGAGGCAGGCACAGGGATCAATGATCCAACCTACCGCAGTGTCCTACATTCGCCCGCAAAGTTACGTTCAAATTCGCCACAAGGCCACGGGCAAGCTTGAATGGGTGCCCACGCTAGAAGAAGTCACGCATCCGCATTTATTGAAAAGCAATTCGGTGGTTACCCTGCCGATTGTAGGTGCGCCAGACAGCGATGAAGCGTATTACTATCAGATGACAGTAGACCCGGCGGTGCAACGCGTGCGGGTGATTGAGCAAACGATAGAGGGTGGGGGCGTGCAGGCCATGGCCCGTGTTTATTACAGCGCCGATGAAGATGATTACGAAGATATTTCGCTGCGTGATTTAGGTGTGCTGCGCGCGGGGTTAAGCTTTAAGTTGGGCGAAGCCCTCACGGTTGATGCCAAGATGGCGCTTTTAGAAAAACACAAGGATGATTCCGAAAAACTTAAAGCTTTGCGCCAGTGTGGCACCATTGTGACGCGGCGCATGGGGGGCTTTTATCACGGGTTTTTTGCGAGCACCACCGGCCAGCAGCAGTGTTTGGGAGGCAACGATTACAGTCTGGGGGATCAGATGGTGTTTTATAACCCGCACCTTTCAGATCCGGCGGTGGCCTTTAAGCGCGGCGGTATGTACCGCTTTTTGCGCGGCAACGGCGGCAGTCTGCAAATGGCCAAGTCGGCGGTGGCTGACGAACGCTATGGTATTCCGCATGCCACCACCGTCAACAACGGCACGCCGTATGTCTTTTCGTTTGATGCCTTTTTAGAAGGCGGCACCCTTGAACATGTGCTGCTAGAGATGCCGCATAAAAAGAAGGTCTGCATCATTGGGCACGAAAAGGGCATGATGTCCGTCATCGAAGATGCCCAGCAAGAAATTTTTAATGCCATGAACCTGGGCTGGCGCAACCACTGGGTGGTGCCGGCCATGTCGGTGGCCGAAAACCAGGGTGGCGAAAAAGTGCTGCCCGCCATGGGTGTGCAGCGCCAGCGCTGGGGTACGGGTAAAGAAATTGGTATCGACTTTGTCATGCCCGACGTACTCGATGAATTGATCCGCGCGCGCCTGCTGGGCACGATGCCTTCGATTATGACCTGGCGTGAAATGTTTGAGCGCACCTTGTTTTCAGACTGGTACTTTGTGGGTTTTGCCGAAGTGATGCGCGTTGTGGCGCCCGTGCTTTATCTGGTCACCATGGGTCAGGTACTGCCCTACATGGTCAACGATTTGTTTTTTCAATACGCCGTCATTTTGATGGTAAGTATGGGGGCCTTGAGTTATGGGTTTTCAATGCACAAGCTGGGGCTTTCGCCTTTGTGGAACCACATTCAGGCGCCCGGTATTTTTAGCGGTGGTATGTTGCCATTTTACTGGGAACTTTTTAACACCCGCCAGCGCCGAGCCGCTTACGGGGCCTTTAAGGTCACCGCGCTTACGGGCGCAGGGCTTGACCGAAAGTATCAACGTTTTCCAGCCCTGATGCAGGGCGCAGGTGCGCTGGCCCTGGGTCTGTGGGTGGCCAGCACCTTAGGTGCGGCCTATGGTTTTTCAGGCGACCTGGCGTTGTCGCCCGGTTCGATTTTTGAGGCTTGGCTGGCCAGCAAGGTGGCCCTGGGACTGGGGGTCACGGCCAACGCTTTTTGGCTGGTGTTTTCGCTGTATCTGATGCACCGCGGCGTGGTCTGGCGCAAGGCCACCGAAGTGACGCATGAAGACGTGCTCGATTCTTTTGGCGTGCGTTATCTGGCGCAGACGGCCACCGATGTGGATGTCACGGCGCAGCAAGACGCCTTTGCGCGTCTGGCGCAAGGGCAGGGCAGCGATGCCGACCGTTATCTTTTGCGCCAACATCAAGATGCGCTGATTAAACAACGCGAGCTGCTGCAGGCCGACTTAAACAATATGGTCCGTCCTAAAATGGAATACGATTACAGCGGTTTTCGTGCCCTGCGCGAAGTATTGATCGAGCAGATTTATCTGACAGAGTTTTTGCTTTATACCAGCGCCGGTATCCTCGAAGAGGGTGTGCGACGCAGTCACAGTACGCAGGTGCAAAAAGATACGTTAGAGGCAAAAGCCATGTTTTGGTACTTGCATACCCACGCATTTAATGAACGTGCGCGTTATTATGCAGGCGAGGCCTTGGGTAGCCTGCCTAATCTGTCTGTGCAATGGGGCACAGAACGGTTGCAGCTTTTGGCCCGCGAGCTGGGAGCCGAACTTGGGCAGGTCAATAAATCAGCCGAAATTGCTGGACAGGGGCCTGGCGCGCACCAGACCATCCTCGAAGGATTTGTTCCGCGCGAGCTTGAGTTTGCGCGGTATCGCAACACCCGGCCACCGCAGCGCGTTACACGACGTTATCTGGCTATATGGAACGGCGAAACCGGCGAGCAGCGCCGCATGCGCCGCCAAAGGAGCCTGACATGAACACGCACTATAAAGTAAGTGCCAACCCGGTGACCCGCGCTGAAGGCCGCCTGCATTGGCTTGCTGCGCTGACAGAGTCTTTGATTCACCCGACCGCAGTCTCTGCGCTTGCCGAAGTTTCGCTGGAACGCAGCGCCAGGCTTCAGGAGGTTTTTGAACGTCTTGCCCTGCCAGCGACCCATCGCCGCTTGCTTGACGACATCACCCGCCTGGCGATGACCATGGGTGCGGATCCTGCGGCAGTGCGTTTGATGGCGGCCTTGGGCAATCGCGGAATATTTAAAGGCCATGGCCTGACACTGACGCAGTACTGGCTGGGTGAAGTTTGGTACGACGTGCGCAGTTCCCGCGCCAGTCACAAAGACATCCAAAGCATGCGTGACCAAATGCTTCGGCTTGAAAGTGACCTCCTGGCCCTGATCAGATCTGGACGTCTGATGGTTGACGAAGCACGCAAGCTGCGCCCGGCAAGTAATCTATTGATGTATGGTTGGGCGGTGCTTAAACCGGCCCTGTCCGACACGGTGAGCAGCGGCGAACGTATCTGCAGCGCGCTCGAAGAACTGGCGCAGCAGGATCAGCCCGAAATTGCCCAAGCCATTTTTCGCCGCAGCGTGATCCGCCAAAACTTTTATAACACCGTGGTGCCGGTGGGGCGGTCTACCGCACAAAAAATGTTTGTATTTTCGCTGGGTGCCAGCGCCTTAATCGGTCTGGCTGTAGGCGTCTCTAATGTGTTTGCGCTGCTGATCATGGGCTGGGTCTTGTATGGCGCAGCGCAGGCAGCCATGCGTATGTTTCAAGCCTGGCAGCAACAGGGTGTGCGCCACAAGGTGCGTGTGCAATATCAACAGGTGCTGCAACCCACACTGGCGGCCCTGAAAAACCTGCTCGAAACCCTGCCTGCCAGGCCAGAAGAAGTGATGGCTTGGCTTAACAAGCACCAGGCGGCGCTCGACACGGGAGCCCGCTTTAGCGCCGCCGAAGGCGCGGCGGTGCAGACTTACACCGAGCGCGATGCGCTGGCGTATCCAGAAGTTTTAGAGCAGAAATTTAAACTTGGAGAAAAAGAACGCAGCCTGGGGGGTGCTTTTTCGGCTCTGGTAAAAACTTTGCGGCCGTTTTACTTAACCAAAGATTTTGATTTTACCGATTATTTAAAGGAAAAGCCTGCCTCGACGATTGCCATGGCCGACATGGCTGAAGACAGCAGCATTCGTGATGCGCTTTTTAACCCGCTACGCGGCTTGCCAGAAGACTGGCAGGCCCGTTTGTCTAAGATGCTTCCCAGGGCAATCGACAAACTGATTGCGCAAGATCGCAGTCAGGATGCTTTTGTTCTTTGGCAGCAGCTCCGCACGCTGGATCCTTATGCCAGTGTTTCGGCAGCAGCGTTTAAAGCCATACAGGAACGGGTTGAAGCACGCCTTAATAAATTGCGTGACGAGCAGGTGCTGTGGCAGGGGCAGGTTCTGATTCAATTACGCGCGGGCAGCGGCAAGCCCGAAGATGTGTGCAAAGCAGCGCTGGCCGAAGTTCAAAAACACTTGCAGGCCCTTGAACGTGATCGCACCATGTTACTGGCGATAGGCGCCACGCGTCCAAAAATGTACGCGCTCGAAAGCGCCAGGGCACACAAGCAACGTCAGCAGGCTTTGGCCCAGGCGGCGCAAATGGCTGAAGCGCAGTTTCATTTTATGGCCGATTTGGCGGTGGCAGCCGATGCCCTTGCGCTTGAGTTGCAGGCCGAACTGATAAAGCAATCCAAGACCGCTTTTGAAAAAGTGCGTGAGGCTGATGGGGTGGCCAAGCTGGCAGTCACCGAAAGTTTTAAGGTGCCGAACGGCAAGCTTAAAGGTTGGTTTCAACTGCCCTGGGATTTTTCGGTGTTGCGTAATCATAAATGGCTTCGGGTGCAAATGGGCCGCCGCTTTTTTAAAGGCATCTTGCACCGCAACCTGATTCAACCGTTAGGTTCACAAGACTTTAACTGGTTTGATTTTCCGCGCCGCGCCTTTTGGAAAAATATTTTGTGGCACAGCGATTTTAAATTTGATGTGCTTACCAGCGGGCCTTTTCATGTCTTGTCGAATTTGTATTTCTATGGCCGACTCACGGCCCCCCGGGCCGGAGATCCGCTGGAAACCAAGGCCGAGCGTCAGGCACGCCTTTTGGGCGACCGTCAAATGCAGCAGGCCACTGGGTTTGGCGCGGTCTTACAGGGTCTGGCGGAATATGGTTTTTTGGGGGCGGGTTTTAATGTGGTCTATTCGGTCTTATCCTGGGCGGTCATTAATGTGTGTGCCGAAACCCTGGTGTTGGGCGGCATCGGTACGGCCTGGCGCTGGTTTGAGCTTTTGGCCATTCGCGGGTTGGCTGCCGGTTATGTGATGCCCGGTTATGCCCAACATTTATGTGCGTTGTGGAGTCCGCAAACGCTGAACGCCAAGGGCCAGGCCCAGGCGCGTGACTTTGGCAAGCTGCTGGCGCAGGAACATTTTGTGGCGCCTTTCCGCGAGTTTGCCGAGGCTTATCAGATGGCCAGACAAAACGGTACGTTGCGTTCTTTTTTAAGCTATGGCGGGCATCAGCCGCTGTGGTATGTGCGTCGGCAGGTGCACGATCAAGAGTATTCCATTCAGTTGGCCATGCAGGAGCTGGCTTACCGCGTGATCGAAGAATGGTCGCAACCGCGCATCAATGCCGCACACGCGCGCATTGCGCAGTTATATGCCAAGCATGCCAAACGTATCATTGAAAACACCGATGCTCTACCAGAGGATAAGCGCGAGAAGTTGCTCAAGAGTCTAGGAGCCGAAGCCTTGCGCGAGGAGTGCCTGGTGGCGGTGGAGATCATAAGGAACGCGTAGGTAAATTTTACATAAAACTAAAACAATTTTGAAATTTCAGGTCTTAAAACAGCGATAAATTCACAGCGATGTCAGCTACGCAAATGAACTGTTTTTACTATAAACAACAGGCTTACAGACCCTTGTCACTCGAGGTTGGGCTGCGCTGGGTACACCATGACTCTATTTTTAAAAAATTACGGGCCAAATGCTTTGCAGCTATTGCACTTTTATGCGTTCTGATTGCGCTTCCCGAACCCTGGTATTTTTTTGCGTGGCAAAAAGACGCCAGCATCCCTGACGGTGACTTTGCGGCACTGGTGCCCGACGACTGCGGAAAATCCATGGATGGCTTTGGTTTTGCATATAACGGATGGACGCCTACATATATATCAGATCCAATTGAAATTCTAAAAGGGGAGTACGGCTGGTCTGCGGACGAAGAGGCGCTTGCCAGGCGTCTGGGACTAGAGATGAGTGCCCAGCGCGATAACTTTCGCCAGCAATATATAGATAAGTTTATGGAAAAGACGGGTGTCGAGGCCTTGCTGGCCTTGGGTCGTCCACCACGCCTTGCGGATCTTTATACGGGACGTCCACTGAGTGAACGCGATGAGGAATTTGATTTTGATATGGACAGTGATCGCAGTGAACGCCTGACGGTGTCGGAGCAGGTGGGTTGGACATTGGTACTGCTGTTGCAATGGTCGGCTGAAGCGCATGCGACCGGTCAGGAAACCCTGGCCGAAGACTACCAACAACTTTTTTACAAAACGTGGGCCTTTGCCCGTGATCATATGCAGCGCAAAAACATAGATCAGTTTTTATATATCACTGAAAAAGGCGCGTTGGGCGGAGCCAATTCTGCTTCGGACTGGGAGCATCGCGAGTGGAAAAATTTTGATCCACAACAGTCTTTTATGGATGGCGACCATAACCGCAAAGACCATTTGTTTGTATGGCAGGTGCAAAACATCACCGGGCCCTTGGGCCAGGAGCAAATTGGCGTGATCCATTCTCCGGGCGTCAAACGCTCGAACATTGCCGGTAACCCCTCGCGTTTTCTAGATTTCTTAACGTCGGCCCCCGACGCGGACCAGGATATTGCTTTTGCGTTGTTATCGGCCAGCTTTCTTTACAGCGATCCGCAACTGGCCGATGAGGCGGGTCGTATTATTCACGATCTTGCCGAGCGTTTTATCGTCGAGGTCAACGGACGACCTTATATGGTTGCAGGCGAGAACTACCTGCGTTATGCGCAGACCGTCAACCACTCATACTACCGGCCTCAATACTATCGTTGGTTTGCCGAAAGAGATCCCGAACATCGTCAGCAATGGTTGGGCTTGATCGACACCGCTTACGGTTTTTCACAAGCTGAAGGGCCGGTGAGCTGGGACTGGGGTTCGATGCGCGCGGTATTGCTTGCACCGGACGCGCCTGGAAACAACACTGGCCAATATCAGATCGACTGGCAACTGGTATCCGAGCCTTCTAAAGGGCCGCTGGCCAGTAAGGCGGCGGTATGGGAAGCCCCGCGTGTGCTGCGCAGCGTGGGCGACGATTTTTGGACGGTCGCAGGCCGCACACGTGCCCAAACGTATGTGCAGGCGGGCATGTTCGAGCGAAACCAGTTGCGGCAGAAACCCTCTGATTACGAAGCATTTACTGGGCCTTATGTGGTGGTCTACGACTGGGCGCATGGACAATATCCGGGACAAAGCACCCGCGCTGGGCTGATTGCTTCGGGGCTTACCTACCGTGGCGAAGGCGCAGAAAAAGTTCCCGGCTCGGGTGATTTGCACCGGCCACATGTGTTCGGTACCTTGCATTGGTTGGCGGTGCCCTGGCTGGCCGGTGACGTCGATACCACCCGCATCTTATGGGATGCCATGAAACGCGACCACGAACAAAGCGCCTGGTTAAAGTCAGACTACGGACAAAATCTTCGACCGGTTGACCCCGAACGCGCCAAAGACTACTACCAACTGACGGCCAGTTTGCTCATGCTCGAGACGCTGACGGGCAGCTTTCGTTACGTGGAGGATCTCTGGCAGGATATCGATCGCCAGCGGGCCAGCCAAAACGTGCCCCAGGTTAAAACCGAAAACGGAACGCTGTTATGGAACAATTGGTCTCTGCCACCGCAGGGCGTACAACCCATCGACTGGGTTCTTCCAAGCACCGAAGAACTGATTGCGCGCGGGTATTATCCGGCGCTCGAAGCTCCGGTGCAGGTCAATTACTACGTTGAAAACGCGCTTAAGCAGGATGTGCTCACTCCT
>JAHFDA010000114.1 GCA_023249225.1 bacterium | reverse complement strand
GAAAAGGTTTTTGGGTATTGAAGACCTCACAGAAGTATTTGTAGGGGTGGAAGGGCTACGACAGGAATCCGGGGAGAAGAACGGATTTATCGCGGATGTGGATCTATATCAGCAACGCGCTCTTTTGGCCGCGATTGTAAACGTAGGGGCAATTCATGAATTGCCCCTACATTCGTTGGGTTTTTACAACCTGCGCGGATCACGGAAGTTATACGAGGTTTTAAGCACCCAGGGTTTTTACAAACGGACGGGGATTTACTGGGTATGGACTGGGGAAAAGTACGAAGCAAGTTATGGGAACTCCAATACAAAAGCGGCTGAAGACCAGTATTTAGAACCGGGCATAGTAACGTTAGAAAATATTGTTAAAATTAGAGGCTTTTGCTTTGTCTATCGCGACGTCGACATTGACCGCTGGGTTGACAACGATCCTGCACATCACAATGGGCTTGGTGGTGTCGTCGTCGGGTTTTTCGAGGACTTATGAGGCCTTTGGTACTTGCCCACCTGCGTGGATGCGCTTAAGGCGCAAAATCTTGGACCCTTGGAAAATTTGTATCTGTTCAGCCTATAGCGTGGCCCGGCTGTGATTACAAACGACCGGACTAAATCGTTGCTGGCTTGTGACTTATCAGGAAGCTGTCGCAACTAAAAGTTGCGCCCAGCATGTTAAGAAAATAATTCGCCTGCGATTGCGCCTATTTTTCTTTTCATCTGCAAGTAGTTGGAATACGGGTATTCATCTGCTGTTGCAACCAGACCTGCCTTGACGGCCTTAACGTCAGCAGTCAGCTCCCTGCGGAGCTGAAGGAACATAAACAGCCTGGCTCCGGTTAGTAGACTGCTTTTCAGTCCGAACGCTGGAGCCGGGCAACTTTTTTGATGACGCAGATATTCAAAGCTGAGCGAAACCACGCCTTTAAGGTAGCCCGCCAGGCTGCCCAGTGCGATGCCAATCACAAGCGACAGGCTCTGCGAGATGAGGCCCACCTTTAAAGTAAGGTTTCCGAACTGGGGTTAAAGCAACGTCGGTATAGTTTCCAAATACAGCTTGTATGGCCAGACCTGCGCATGCGTGGCTTGATAGGCCTGGGTTCCGGTATAGACCAGATATCTGGGGACTTCGGGATGTTCCAGCGCAAATGATTTGAGACCATAAAAATCCCGTGGGCGGAGTTCCGGAACGCTTTTAAATTCGATGGCCGCCCGGATGGCGCCGTGTTTTTCGATGATTAAATCCACTTCGGCACCATGCTCGGTGCGCCAGTAGAATAAACGCGCCTCGCTCCCCAGGTAGTTCAGCTGACGATAACATTCCAGAATCATCAGCTGTTCAAAAAGACGCCCACGGGTTTGGGGATCGATCACATCCGTCAACCGATGATTCAAGGCGTTGGTGACGCCGGTATCAAACAAATAAAACTTGGCGTGCGCCACCAGCCTTTTTTTAAGGCTTTTTCGCCAGGGTTCATGCCGCAGGCCAATCAGGGTGTCTTGGAGAATTTCATAATATCCCTGTACGGTTTTGGCCTCCACCTGGCAGGCCTGGCCAACGTTTTGGTACACGAGAATATCTCCACACTGGCCCGCTGCCACTTCCAAAAAACGGCCGAATCCGCCCAGATTTCGCACCAGACCCTCGGCCTGGATTTCTTCCTTCAGATACGTTTCAACATAGGTCTGCAGAATTTTTATTTTGTGCGCCAACGTTGGCGCGACATGCACCGGCGGCAAAGATCCAAACTGCAACACCGTGTTCAAATCGAAGGCATCCGGTATTTCGGCGTATACAAACGGAAACAAGTGGTATTGCAGCGCGCGCCCGGCCAGTAAGTTTACGCCGCTGCGCCGCAGCTTGCGGGCACTGGAGCCCGACAGGACAAAAACGCAGGCGCTGCTTTGAATCAGATCCTGCACGACATCCAGAAGACCGGGCAGTTTTTGAATCTCGTCGACGAAGCAATGCGAGATATGTTCGTGCTTCAATTTAAACAGTACATCTTCTTTAAACTGTTGTGGCCGGCGCGCATAGCGCAAAAACGTTTCGTGATCCAACAGGTTCACCTCGAACAAATTTTTGGGATAATGATGTCTGACAAAAGTGGTTTTGCCCGATGCCCGTGGTCCGAAAAGCAGAATAGACCCAGGCAAAGGCTTCAATATTCTGGATATCATGGTTCTATTATACCGCGTAAAATAGAGTTTTAAACTCTGTATTCAAGATTGATTTAAATAAACATGCAATAAGGATTTAGGATTATCGATGTATAGCGGGAGCTTTCATTTATGAAAAATGCCTTACTTACATTATTAATCGCAGACGACGACCAGAATACCCGCGATTATCTGGCCGAGTATTTCAAGAAAAACGGATTTGAGGTGCTGGTGGCATGTAATGGGGCCGAAGCCATCCGCCTTGGAAGCACAGCGGCCGTGGATCTTATGCTACTCGACTATCAACTGGGTGACTGCGATGCCAAACAGGTATTGGCAGCCATTGCCTCAAAACGCACGCTTGCGCCCACGCTCATCATGACGGCTTACGGCGAAGTGGATATTGCCGTGGCGTTCATGAAGCTGGGCGTTAAAGATTTTATCGTCAAGCCGTTTGAGATCGGCGATATATGTGCGCGCGTGAGGCATGTGGCGGATTTGCTTAAGCTGCCGACGCTGCTCAAACGCCGGAGCCAGCAGCAGGGGCGGGAGGCGCTGGATAAAATCGTTGGAGTTTCATCGGCCATTGAGCAGCTCAAGCGCGATATTGTCGACATGGCCCTGACGCCGGCCAAGACCTTGTTTATTGCCGGCGAAAGCGGCACGGGCAAGGAACTGGTGGCCCGCGCCATCCACGATTGTTCCGCCCGGGCGCAGGGTCCCTTTGTGGCGCTCAACTGCGGCGCCATTCCGGAAAATCTTTTTGAGTCGGAGCTTTTCGGCCACGAAAAAGGCGCTTTTACCGGTGCGGAAGGCGCCAAGCCGGGGCTGATTGAAGTCTCCAACCAGGGCACCCTGTTCCTCGACGAAATCGGAGACCTGTCACTTCCGGTGCAGGTCAAGCTTTTGCGTTTCCTGGAGGAGCGGCGTTTCCGGCGCGTGAGCGGCACGCAGGAACAATCCGTGGATGTGCGTGTTGTGGCCGCCACCAGTCGCGACTTGTTCCAAATGATGCTGGCCGAAAAATTCCGCAAAGACCTGTATTACCGCATCTGCGGCATCCAAATTGAAATTTCTACATTGCGCGAACGCCCGGACGACATTGCGGAACTGGCGGCGCATTTTGCGCGGTCCATCGCCAGCGAATTTCAGAAGCCTGTCCAAGGCCTTTCCGCAGATGCGTTGCGCAAGCTGCAGGGTTATTCGTTTCCGGGCAACGTGCGCGAGCTTAAAAACATGATTGAAAACGCAGTGGTGTTTGCCAAGGGAACAGTTATTACAGCAGACGATATCCGCCTGCTCGAAAATCCCCATTCGGGTTCCAGCGTTTCCGACAGTTCCGCTGCGGGGCTGCTACCCTTGCAGGGTTTGACGACCTTCCAGGACGCCAAGGCCCATGCCGTGCGTCAGTTTGAAACCCAGTTCTTGCTCAAGCAGCTCGAAAAATACGGCGGGCGCGTCAGTCAGGCAGCCCAGGCTATCAACGTGCTGCCGTCGGTCATGTTTCGGATGCTTAAAAAGCACAACATTGATGCGCGGGCTTTG